>CAYTNJ010000096.1:0-5018 GCA_964439155.1 uncultured Candidatus Peribacteria bacterium
GAGCCGAAAGGAAATCCTGCGACGCACGACGCCGAGTGGATGGAGATTTGGAACGACGTGTTCATGCAGTACAACAAGAAGGAAGACGGCACCTTTGAACCCCTCAAGCAGCAGAACGTGGATACGGGAATGGGATTGGAGCGCGTCGCGGCGGTGTTGCAGGGCGTGAAGAGCGTGTATGACACGGATCGCCTGCGCCCGGTCATGGAAATGCTGGAGAGAAATACGTCGGCTACTACGACGCTGACATCGCAGGAACAAACGCGCCATCGAAGAATCATTACCGATCACTTGAAAGCCGCAACGTTCATCATCGCGGACGGCGTGCAGCCTTCGAACGTGGATCAGGGCTACGTGCTGCGCCGCATCATTCGTCGCGCAATTCGCTCGGCCCGCTTGCTCGGCATTCCCCATGATGGAGGATTTTCCATTTTGGTAAGCGGATTCGTCATCAGTGAATATAAGAATGCCTATCCGTTCTTGCAGGAGAAACAGTCGGCGATTCATGAAACGTTGCGTCAGGAAGAACTGCAGTTCGTGCGTACGCTTCATGAAGGACTCAAGCAGTTTGAAAAAATTTCTCCTTCACCGTCTCCGTCGCCTTCCCCCTCTCCGTCACCCGCGCCCGATGAAATGAGCGGCATGGATGCGTTTCATTTGTACGACACCTACGGCTTTCCTTTGGAACTGACAAAAGAACTCGCAGCGGAAAGAGGATTCACCATCAATGAAGAAGAATTCAAGAAAGCCTTCGAGGAACATCAAGCTAAGAGCCGCGCCGGCGCCGAACAAAAGTTCAAAGGCGGTCTAGCAGATAACAGCGCGGAGACGACCAAGCTGCACACGGCCACGCACCTTTTAAACGCGGCATTGAGAAAAGTCCTTGGTACGCACATTTCGCAGAAAGGCTCGAACATTACGGCCGAGCGTTTGCGCTTCGACTTCAATCATCCCGACAAGATGACGCCGGAGCAGATCGCCGAAGTTGAACGGCTCGTGAACGAAGCGATCAATGCCGACTTGCCGATGGCGTATCACGTGACCACCGTCGACGGCGCCAAGAACGAAGGGGCGATTGGAGTATTCGATGACCGCTACGGCGCGGAGGTGAAGGTCTATCAAATCGGTGATGGATCGTTCAGCAAAGAGATCTGCGGCGGACCCCACGTGTCGCGCACCGGCGTGCTCGGCGGCTTTAAGATTCAGAAGGAAGAGAGTTCGTCTGCGGGGGTTCGTCGGATTAAAGCGATTGTTTCTGGCGGACCTGCGGAGATTGAGGTGGCGGGGGAGGCGAAATAAAGTGTGTCACCCTGAGCTCGTCGAAGGGCGGCACACGTCAGGTGAAGAATGTGCTTAGGTGACGGTGTATGGTTCGACGGGCTCACCATGACACCTAGGGCGTGCTACACTCCCGCCAATGCGCATTCCCCGTTTGACCGGCGTCCTGTTTGCCCTGATGCTGCCCGTGGCGGTGCATGCGGCGACGGTGACCGATTGGAGTTTTCTCATGGGGGACGTTCCCGGCGAGTGGCAGGTGCAGCGGCTGAGTTCGATATTGCCCGGGGAATTCGGCACGCGTGTGCGCACCAATACGGACGGATTCATGTACCGAGAGGTGACGCTTGCGCATGCCGTGGATACCTTGCGCCTTACCGTCGCGGCGGCCGCGGAAGTGCATGCCGTGTTGCTTTGGCATACGCCCGACATGCCCGAGTCGGATTTCATTCAGATGCCGTTTACCATTCCCGCGAGCCCGGCCGCTACCACAGTGGTCACACTTTTGCCCGTGCGCTACGTGCAATGGTCCAACTCGGTCGACCGCATCGGCATTTGGTTCCCCGCGGGGAGCGACGTCTTGCTGCAAGATATTTCGCTGGAAGGGCGAGGGTTTTTCGCACAGGCGTGGCAGGGGTTCCTCAGCTTTTGGCGGTTCGATGATTTTCGCTTGTACTCCATCAATTTCCTTTGGGGACCGCTGATCGTGTTGTCTCCCGCCGCCCGCGCGGAGCTGTTTCAGCAGTTGCCGCCCTTCGGCAGGTCGGGGGCTTATGCGCTGTATGTACTTCCCGTGTTGGCGCTCTTCCCCATCATTTGGATGATCGTGCGGCGCAAAGGACAAGCGGCCGTGTTGCGCGCGACTGCTTGGTGTTTGGCGGCGTTCATGGTTTCGTGGATCATCTTCGACCTGCGCATGAGTGTAGAGATGCTCAGTTACGCGAAAGACGACTGGCAGCACTGGGTGTTGCCGCCATTGCAGGAAAAAACGTTTCGCACCTACGGCAGCTTTGACGCAGTGGTGCTGGAAGTGCTGCCGGAATTGCAGGCTGAGGAGAAGTACGCGGTTTTCCCCGAGGCTTACGGCGCTTACATGTCTCATCTGCGCTATCTCACGTATCCGAGTTTGCCGATGGAGGAAAACGAGGATTTGTCGGGAATCAAGTTGTACTTCGTGTACGCGCGGCCCGATATCCGGGTGGATGCGGAGCAGAGATTGGTGAATGCTTCGGGAAAAATCCTCACGACTCCCGGGGACATCGTGAAGCAATTCGCTAAGGGCACTTTCCTCTTCCGCGTTCGCGAATGAGCTATCTCGCCCCCATCATCGGCCTTCTTGTTCCCGGCATCGCCGGGTGGTTGCTCTTGGCCGTACTGGAAGGAAAAACGCCCGTACTTTTGAAAGGCGAGCGCATCGCACTTGGGCTGTTGCTCGGGCTTACCGGGTGCATGTTCCTCACTTTCCTTTTGCATGTGACGACGGGAATGACACTGACGCTGCTTGCTTACGCTCTGGCGCCGATCATCGTTTCTTTACTCTGCGGCGGACTCTACTACTGGCGCAAACCTTCCACATCACCCGCGACTCCCCACTCCCCCGCTCTCACCAAGTGGCAATTGTGGATTTTGGGGCCGCTGCTCCTTCTCTGCTCCATCAAAATCGCTGCGACCGCGATAACGTTCCTGTTTGTAACTCCGGTGTTTTTGGATGATACGATCGATAACTGGCACCTGCGCGGTAAAGTGTTTTACGAAGACCGGGCGCTCACGCTCGTATTGCCCAAGGAAGATCCTCGCACGTCTCCTCTCGGCGTGAGTTCCTATCCTCCCACCGTTCCCCTCTCCAAGGCTTGGATGGCGACACTTGCCGGCGGGTGGAGCGAGCCCGTGGTGAGCAGCGTGCAAGCCGCGTGGTATGTGCTGGCGCTCTCGCTTTTGTATTTTTCGCTGCGCAGAATCACGAGTCTCTTTTGGGCGCTGCTCGGCGTGTATGTGCTCGCCAGCCTGCCGCTCTATTTGCTGCACGGCACGAATCCCTATGCCGACGTGTTCCTGTCGGCACATGTGTTCGCGGCCGTAAGTCTTCTCTTCCATACCTGGCGCGAGCCGGATGCCGCAAAAGCGCGCACGTTCCTCAAGCTTGCGGGCCTGGCGATCGCCTTCCTGCCGTTTACCAAGAACGAAGGTCTGCTCGTGTACTTGCCGCCGCTCTTGGTGCTGTGCGCCGTCTTGCTGTGGAAAGGACGATCGCAGGGCAAAACGATGATGCAGAATGCGCTGCTGCTCTTGGGGCCGCTCGTGCTGATCGCGCTGCCGTGGCTTTTGTATAAATGGACCCATGGCCTTACTTTTGGCAACGCCAAGCCCTTTACGACCCTCAGTCTCGGCTGGCAGCCAGGGGTGATTACGGCGGTGTTCATCAATACGTTTTTGGAAGGCAACTGGCTGCTCCTCTTCCCGCTGCTCTTTGCGTTGCTGCTTCTGCGCTGGAGAACGGCCTTTGGGTGGCTGATCGTGCCCACCGCGTTCTTCCTGATGATCTACGTCGGGCAAATGCTTTTGTACTTATTCACCGCGCTCTCCACCGAAGCCGTGCTGCAAACCGGCTACGCGCGCGGGCTTATTCATTTGTCGCCCACGATCGCACTGCTTGTTACGCTGCTTTTGTGGGACGCGCGCGACACACTGCATGCAATAATGCTATCCTTGCGTCATCCCCGCTCCCACTCATGACTTCCTTCGCCGTCCTCCTCGGCCATCAGCCCCGTCTCACCGTCGCCGAGTTGGCGGCCACCGTGTCGGATTTTTCGCCGGGTAAGACCGTGCGCAAGATCGCTCTCACGTTCGAAAGCGCCACGGAGTTGGGGCCCAAGCACATGGAGAAATGGGGCGGCACTATGCTGCTTGCCAGGAAAGTCGCCAGCGGAGATCTCACCTTAAAAGACATTCCGCAGATCCTCGTAAACGAAACCGAGAAGACGAAAGGCAAAGTGACCTTCGCGCTGCGCGGCATCGGGGTCGCCCCGGTGCAGCTGCGCTCGCTGTACCGCGATTGCAAATCCCTGCTCGTGAAAAACGGCCGGGCGGCGCGCTACGTGGGCAATGAAAAACAACCCGCGGCCACCGTTTTGCTGCGTGACGAAGGACTCATCGACGGCAAGCACGGCTGCGAACTGCTGATTTTGCAGGATGAAGATTTTCTGTGGATCGGCCGCACCATCGCCGTGCAGGACGCTGACGCCTACACCAAGCGCGACATGGAGAAGCCCGTGCGCGACACGCGTTCCGGCTTGCTGCCGCCGAAATTGGCCCAGATCATGCTGAACCTGGGCGAGTGGGTGGTGCGCGATAGGAACGAGAAAGCGCCCAAAACGTTGACGGTGTTCGACCCCTTCTGCGGCACGGGAGTGATCCCCGTGGAGTGCCTGTACCGCGGCTGGCCGGTGCTCGCGTCCGACTCGTCGCTCAAGGCGGTAAACGGCTGCGAGAAAAACTTGGAGTGGATCCGCAAGGAAGAAGAAATCAAGAAGTCCGTGATCCCGAGCAAAGTGTGGAAGCAAGACGCGCTCAAGCCCTTTGAGCTGAAGGAACTGCCCGACGTGATCGTGACCGAGACGTACCTCGGCCCCGCGCTTACCGACAGGCCGACCGTGAAAGACGCCGCGAAGATCAAAACCGAAGTGGAGAACATGCAGATCGGCTTTCTGAAGAATGCCGCAGCCACCATGCCTAGCGTGCCGATC
>CAYTNJ010000097.1:0-4994 GCA_964439155.1 uncultured Candidatus Peribacteria bacterium
CAAAGCCGAACCAGCGCTCCTTGAAGAAGATGTGGCCGCTCATCTCGCCGCCCAGCGGTGAATCGACCTCCTTCATGCGCGCCTTGATCAGCGAATGGCCGGTCTTGTACATCAGCGGCACGCCGCCGGCCGCCTCCACGCGTGAGAACGTGGATACCATGATCGAGCAATTCAAGCGCATGGGTACCATGTACGACTGGGAAAAAACGCTCGAAACCACCGATCCCACCTACTACAAATGGACACAGTGGTTGTTCCTGCAAATGCACAAGCACGAGCTGGCTTACCGCAAGGAGGCTCTCGTGAACTACTGCCCCTCCTGCCAAACGGTGCTGGCCAACGAGCAGGCGCAAGACGGCCATTGCGAGCGCTGCGGCACGCAGGTGATCCAAAAGCCTTTGACCCAATGGTTCTGGAAGACGACTTCCTACGCGCAAAAGCTGCTCGATAATTTGGACGGTCTCGACTGGCCGGAAAAGACCAAGCTCATGCAGCGCAACTGGATCGGCAGATCTGAAGGGGCGGAAATTCATTTTCGTGTCCAAGAGGAAGAACATCACGAAGCATGGGAAGATTCGCAGCCTGTAGATGTTAAAGTTTTCACGACAAGGCCAGACACTCTTTTCGGAGCGACATATTTGGTTATCGCTCCTGAACACCCATTGGTCGATAAAATCACGATGCCGAAAAATCGTAAAAAGGTTGAGGAGTATCGCGATCTGGCTAAGAGCAAGACAGAGTTACAACGGACGGATTTAGATAAGGATAAAACAGGTATTTTCACTGGGGCTCACGCAATCAATCCTGTAACCAAAGAGCCGATTCCAATCTGGATAGGGGATTATGTATTAATGAACTATGGCACTGGCGCAATTATGGCTGTTCCTGGTCATGACGAGAGAGATTTTGATTTTGCATGTAAGCATCAACTTCCAATTCAATGCGTTGTTGAACCCCAAAAAAATATCGTGAATTTCTCAACCTACGTTCACCCAAGCTTCGCAGTAGCTTATGATGATGGAATATCTCTGGAAGCAGCTATGAAAATCAGAGATGAACAGGACTACGAAGCAATTCTTTCAGGAACCAAATGCTGGACTGGAATCGGCAAGATGATCAATTCAGATTTCTTAGATGGTTTGTCTGTAGAGGAAGCAAAGAAGCGCATGATTTCATGGCTCGAAGATGAAGATAAAGGCAGGGGACTGCTGAACTACCGTCTCCGCGACTGGTTAGTCTCGCGCCAGCGCTATTGGGGCGCTCCTATTCCCATCGTGTACGACCCGGAAGGCAAGCCGCACCCGATCCCCGAAAAGCATCTCCCGTGGTTATTGCCGACCGACGTCGAATTCAAGCCGACCGGCAAGTCGCCGCTCACGCATTCCAAAGAATTCCAGGAGCGCACGGAGAAAATTTTCGGCAAGGGCTGGAAGCCGGAATACGACACGATGGATACCTTCGTCTGCTCCAGCTTCTACTACCTGCGATTCTTGATGGAAAGCGAACAAAAGCAGTTCGTAGATCACTCCCTGGAGCGCGAATGGCTGCCGGTCGATTTGTACATCGGCGGCCCGGAGCACGCGTGCATGCACCTGATCTATGCCCGCTTTGTTATGATGGCGCTCAAGGATTTTGGCATCGTGTCGCACGAAGAGCCGTTCAAAAAATTAGTTCATCAAGGACTCATCACCAACCAGGGCGCCAAGATGAGCAAGAGCAAAGGCAACGTGGTCAGCCCCGATGACTTCGTGGACCGCCACGGCGCCGACGTGTTCCGCATGTACCTGATGTTCATGGGTCCCTACACCGAAGGAGGGGATTGGAACGACACCGGCATCAAGGGCATCGACCGCTTCGTCCAAAAGATCTGGAAAATGATCGAGAAGACTGCTGCCTCAAAAAAAACATCCGACGATCCGGAAATCGAGCGAGCCCTGCATAAAGCCATAAAGTCTGTTACCGAAAGCCTGGATCGCCTGCACTTCAACACAGCGATCAGCGGCATGATGGAAGCTTTGAATGCCATGGAAAAAGCAGACAGCCTCTCCATCGAGGCCGCCAAAACGTATGTCACGCTGCTCTCGACCTTGGCGCCGCACCTCGCCGAAGAGCTTTGGGAAATGCTCGGCAATACCAAAGGATTCGTCCTGCAGCAGCAATGGCCGACGTACGATCCGAAGAAATTGGTATCGACCACGCTCACCATCGCCATCCAGGTAAACGGCAAACTGCGCGGCACGATCGAGGTTGCGGCTGACGCGAAGAAGGAAGACATCATCGCCGAAGCCAAGACGCAGGAGAATGTGGTGAAGTTCCTCGAAGGAGGGATCAAGAAAGAAATTTATGTGCCGGGCAAGTTGGTGAGTTTCGTGATTTAGAAGCCTGTTCTATTGATGGATAGAACAAGTCTTTACTTTAATTGAAGCCAAATAACTGACACTCCTTCAACATTCTCCGGCCGACGCTGATTTGATGATCTTGCAGAACGCTACCCTGTAATAGTGAAGAATAAACAGTTGAAAACTGAAGATCTGAGACCTTACCGTTGTAAAGTTTATCCATTGCAGGGTCATAGTCTGTCGGATCTATTGCCACAGGCACGATCAGTCTTTCGAGCATTGGAAAGGCGGACAAAACGAAGGCCATACCTGCGTTCGGCATATTTCAAGAAGGATAAAATCTTCTTCGACTACTTCTGGGAACATCTCCAGCAGAAGTTACCATCTGAACGCTTTCGCCGACTGCGCTATCTACCTTGTGCGTTAGAATTATTACGTCATTCGACTCAAATGCCGCTGATCATCAAAAAGGACAATACTGCATTTTTGCATCGGTTTGCGGGATTATCGCCATATGGAGAGCGCTTCTATGTACAAATAAAACACGATATCCGTTCGGGGAAGAAACAATTGTTATCTATTTTCCCGGCAGAACGGCCGTAAAGCATACACAAAACCCCACCTAGATGCCGGCCTTGAGCCGACGGCGGGATTTGACCCCAGAGTACTGTATGGGCTTTCGCTGTCAATCTATGCTCAATCTATTGTATTCTTTCTCTATGGATAAAGCTGGAAACCACCCCTTCGACCGCTACGCCGAGTTTACGGACGTTGAAGCTCTCAAAGCCATCAGCGACCGTTCGCTGCGCAAAAGCGTACGTGTTAATACGTTGAAACAGAGTGTTGAAGATTTCCGCAGCTACGCCTCATCCAAGAATTGGAAACTGGAACAAATACCCTGGTGCCCCGAAGGATTTTTCATCGACCGTGAGGACCGCGCCGAGGGCATCGGCAAGGATCTCGCGCACCTGCTCGGACGCTTTTATATTCAAGAAGCCGCCAGCATGCTGCCCGTCGCCCTGCTCGACCCCAAGCCCGGCGACAAAGTGCTCGACATGAGCGCCGCGCCCGGCAGCAAGACCACGCAAATCGGCGCTAGGACCATGGGGCAGGGGACGATCATCGCGAATGACATGCAGGAAAAGAGACTCTGGACACTCAAGAACGGTTTGCACCGCTCCGGCGTGGCCAACATTCTCATCATCAAGAAAGTCGGGCAGTGGTATGCGCGGCACATGACCGAGCGTTTCGACAAAGTGCTTTGTGATGCGCCGTGTACGGCCCAGGGAACGGCTCGCAAGGATTCCGACGCGCTCAAGTATTGTTCCCTCGAGAACATCGAAAAAATGTCGCGTCTGCAATTTGCCCTGCTGGAATCCGCCATTCATTCCGCCAAAACCGGCGGTACCATCGTGTACTCCACCTGCACGCTTGCGCCGGAGGAAAACGAACTGTTGGTGAATGCGGTGGTCGAGCGCTTCGCGGGACAAGTAGAGGTGGTCGATCCGCGCACGCTGAGTATCGCCCCGGAAGGATATTTCGAACCCGCGATCAACGATGCATTGCGAGTGCAGCAAAAAGAGCCGAAGCAAAACCCCTACATCCGCCTATGGCCGCAGACCTACGACACCGAGGGGTTCTTCTGCGCGGTGCTCAAGAAAGTGGCTCCCACACGGGCCATCGATCATATGGATCGCATCCGCTTCATCGAAGACGAAATGCCGAGGAGTCGCCGCAGGGAGATCGAGGCGTATCTTCAGGATTGCTTCGGTACATCCTTCCTTCGCCCGGACGACCAGCTGTATTCCCGCGGGGAAATGCTGCTGGTGACCAATGACGCGACCGCCCATTTCATGCTTCCCGTGGCGGATTATTCGCTGGGCCTGCCCTTTGGCAAGGCGCTCTCCAACGGCCGCGTGTTGCCCTCGCACGAAATCCTCACGCTGCGTGGCGAAGAGGCGACTAAGCAGACGACCGATCTTTCGGAAGACGACTTCGCAGCGATCTTCGACGGAAGGGACGCCACCTGCGATCCCGCGCTGAACAGCCACGTTCTCATGCGCTACAAAGGAGTCACCATCGGCCTGGGACTCGCCAAGGAAGGCCGGCTGAAAAATAACATTCCACGATGGATGATCGATTCTGGCGAGCGAAGTCATGCGTAAGCGGAGGAGCCGGCGGTAACGAAACGTCGGACTATCCGTCTTAATGGCATATGATCGCCCTGCTCCAGACCCATTTGCCCCTTGACCGCTGGTTTTTCCTGTACGGGATGGCTTTGGAAAAAGGCCGGGCGCGTCTGCCGCGGCCGCTCAAGGAATGGCTCACCCCTCGCAGTCTTCCCGCGCTCATCGCCGCTCTCTTTGTCTTGGTCTTCAGCATGGGCATCATGGTGAACGCGCAGGAGGATTTGCCCAACTGCAGCGGCGAATCGGTGATCCTTTCCTACCCGCACTACAGCCGCAAGGGTCTCATCGAAAAGTACACCTACCGCTGCGGCCGCCCCGATCGCACTTGCTCGCTGAGGGAATACTCCGCCAAAGGGCCGGTGCACGTATGCTCGCCGTTTGGACTTTAGGGAAAAAGAGGACAGATGACAGAGGACAGAGGACAGTGGACAGTGGACAGTGGACAGTGGACAGTGGACAGAGGAAA
>CAYTNJ010000098.1:0-4977 GCA_964439155.1 uncultured Candidatus Peribacteria bacterium
GGTCTTTGCGTCCTCGCAATTATCGCAGTTCATGGACAAGACCAACCCCTTGTCCGAACTCGCCCACAAGCGCCGTCTCTCGGCCATGGGTCCGGGCGGTCTCTCCCGCGAGCGCGCATCCTTCGACGTCCGCGACGTGCACCCCTCGCACTACGGCCGCATCTGCCCGATTGCCACCCCTGAAGGTCCGAACATCGGTCTCGTGGTGCACTTGGCAGGATTTGCCCGCGTGAACAGCTACGGCTTCCTCGAGACGCCGTACAAGGAAGTGGAGAAAGTGATCCCCCTCGACGCCGACAAGCTCTTCGAGCGCATCATCGACGAAGACATCAAAGACGGCCGCAAGATCGTCGTCCACGACGGCGACGTCATCGATTCCAAGGAGACCGCTCGCAAGGTCGTGTCACTGCTCAAGGCCGAAGGCCGCAAGGACGTGGCCGTGCGCGCGTACGTGACCAACAAAGTCGCCTACATGGACGCCGAGCAGGAGCGAAGATTGGTCATCGGTCAGGCCGAGGCCACGCACGACTTCAGCCCCCACAAAGAATTCCTCGCCACCCGTGTGTCCGCCCGCAAGGGAGGAGAACCGGTGCTGGCCCACATCCGCGACATCACGCACATCGACGTGTCGCCGAAGCAAATCCTTTCGATCACGACTTCTTTGATCCCGTTCTTGGAGCACGACGACAACACTCGCGCCTCCATGGGTACGAACATGCAACGTCAGTCGGTGCCGCTCATCAAGCCGCACGCGCCGCTCGTCGGCACGGGTCTTGAGGCATTGGCCGCCCGCGCTTCCGGTCACACGGTGCTCGCGGAAGAAGACGGTGAAGTGACGTACGTCGACGGCGACGAAATCTCCGTCGTCTACAAAACCGGTCGCAAGGCGACGTACAAATTGCAGACCTTCATGCGCGGCAACCAGGGAACCTGCTTCCACATGCGTCCCCGCGTGGAGCACGGCGACAAAGTGCGCAAAGGCGAGTGCATCGCCGACGGTACGGCGGTGGAAGGAGGCGAACTCGCACTCGGCCAGAACCTGCTCGTGGCCTATATGTCCTGGCAGGGTTACAACTTCGAAGACGCCATCATCATCTCCGACCGCGTCGTGGAACAGGGCTACTTCGATTCCATCCACATCGAGAGCTACATCACGGACGTTCGCGAAACCAAACTCGGTCCTGAAACCGTCACGCGTGACATCCCGAACGTGGGCGAGGCAAAGCTCAAGGATCTCGATCCCGAAGGCATCGTGCGCATCGGCGCCACCGTGCACGAAGGCGACATCTTGGTCGGGAAAATCACGCCGAAGGGCGAGACCGAACTGACCCCGGAAGAACGCCTGCTGCAAGCCATCTTCGGCGACAAAGCCAAGGACGTGAAAGATTCGTCGCTCCGCCTCCCGGGTGGAGCCGGCGGCAAGATCGTCGACGTGCACATCTTCGATCGCTCGGCGGGTGACGAGTTGCCGACGGGTGTCATGAAGCAGATCGAAGTGTTCGTCGCTCAAACCCGCAAAATCCAAGTGGGAGACAAGATGGCCGGTCGCCACGGCAACAAAGGCGTCATCTCCCGCATCGTCGCCAAGGAAGACATGCCGTATCTCGCGGATGGAACACCTGTCGACATCATCTTAAACCCGCTCGGCGTCACCTCCCGCATGAACATCGGACAAATCCTCGAGACCCACCTCGGTTGGGCCTGCGAGCGCCTCGGCTTCAAAATCGCCACGCCCGCTCTCGACGGTATCACCCCCGAACAGATCGAAGGCTACCTCAAGGCCGCGGACTTGCCCGCCAACGGCAAGGTGCAGCTGTTCGACGGCCGCACGGGCGAGACTTTCTCGCACGAAACCACGGTGGGCATGGTGTACATGCTTAAGCTGCATCACTTGGTCGAGGACAAAATCCACGCCCGCTCGGTGGGACCTTACTCCCTCGTCACCCAGCAACCGCTCGGAGGCAAGGCCCAGCACGGCGGACAGCGCTTCGGAGAAATGGAAGTTTGGGCTCTCGAAGCCTACGGAGCCGCTCACGTTCTGCAAGAAATGCTCACCATCAAGTCCGATGACGTCATCGGTCGCTCCAAAGCCTACGAAGCGATCGTGAAGGGCGACATCATCCAGCGCCCGAGCATCCCGGAATCCTTCAACGTCTTGGTGAAAGAACTCCAGGCGCTCGGACTCAAAGTGGAACTGCTCAAGTTCAAAGTCGACGTCACGCCCGAAGATCACGTCGCCCCCGAAGCCATCGAGCGCGTGGAACTTCAGTCGCGCGTCGAAGCCGAGGAAGAGACGGAAGAAGCCGTCCCCGCCGGTGACCGCATCGCGGAGCTCGAAGACATCGCGGTGGAATCCGACGACGAGATCATCAAAGAAGTCGAGGAAGGCGCGATCGACGGCGGCGCGACGCAAAAGGAAGAGCTGGCCGAAGCTCTCGCGGAAGAGGATGACACGCAGAAGGTGACGGAAGGGGAGGAAGCGTAAGCGAGACGATCAGGGAATCGAAAAAAGGACCCCGGGCGACCGGGGTTCTTTTACTATGTTCTAAAGCGTGATAGAACAGGAAAAGTCGCTTCCTGAAGAGCAAAAACTCATACGTCTCAAAGTTTCTATAGAAGGCGGTCTTGCCAAGGTGATACACTTTTGATACACTTAGGGCATCTTTCCTTATTGCCTTATGCCTACTTCAAAAAAGCGTATCAATGTCACCTTGCCGGACCATGTTGCAGTGTTTCTGGAGCAAATCTCCCTGCGCGACAATGTACCGCAAGCTTCAAAGGCAGCTGAGCTGCTTGAGCGCGCGCTAGAGATCGAGGAAGACGCTTATTTCAGCCATGCTGCAGACAAGCTCGATAAGCCCGGTGCGCCTCGCATTTCCCATGAAGACTTTTGGGCCAAGATTTTATGAGTTATAAAATCGAATATCTTAAATTGGTGAATGCAAAAGAAGTCATGCATTTTCCTAAGGCTGACCTAAGCAGAATCAGGAAAACAATTGAAGAAAAACTCGTAATGCGTCCAGAAATCTTTGGCAAACCTCTTCGTCTTTCGCTTAAGGGGCATCGCAGCCTGCGAGTGGGCGATTATCGAGTCATTTTTAAGATTGAAACAACCACAGTGCTAATAGTAATGATTGATCATCGATCAGTGGTGTATAAAAATTTGGAAAAGAGAATAAAGGAAATGCAATAATCCCCCCGCGCCGTCGCGGGGAGATTGGGCCTTGGTATTACGCCTTTGCATGCTCTCGGAGAGAAGCCGTGAGGCACTGACTCATCATGAGCTGCAGATAGCCCCAGCCCCGGGCGATCCTGACGCCGGTCAGCTCCACTTGTTTGGCAAGCGGTGCATACCGCACGTCGAGATCGTTGACGCAACTCCACAAGATGAACTGCGCCGGAGGCTCAAGTTGCGTGCACTTGCGCAGGAGCGCGATGCATCCGGGCACGCCTTCCTCGGTGCAGTCGGGGAACAGTCCGCAGGCCACGAGTGTCGGAAAGAGCCCCTCCTTGATGAGCATAAGCGCCTGACAGGGAGAAGTGGCCGTCGTGACTAGAGCCTCTTTGCACTGCTGTTCGACGAATGCTTTGCCGGCTTGGCAGTGCCAGTCCGCTTGCACGAGACTGCTATCGCACAGCATGGTGCTTTCCGGCATGACCAGAAGAACATGGGGCATTAAAAGCTCCTTTTCTTAAGAGAGTGAAGTTTTCAAATACCAAAGCCCCCGCAGTATGCCGCAAACCCCAAAAAAAGCAGCATGTTCCACGCCCCAATGGAACATCCGTCAACCGCAGCAATTAGAGGAAAACCCGTCATGGGTCACAGCGATCTTCATCGACACGTCTGTTAGAAGTCTCTCACCGGCTTTTACGCTGGAGGCATATTTCTTTCACCCTTTTTTATGAAAACCGTGAACAAGGTGATCTTGCTCGGCAACGTGACGCGTGAACCCGAGCTCAAAAGTGTCGCGTCGGGAAAATCCGTGTGTACCTTCGGGCTTGCCACCAACCGCGTGTGGCGCGACTCGACCGGGCAAAAGCAATCCCTGCCCGAGTTCCACAACTTAGTCGCCTGGGGCGGCCTCGCCGAGTTCTGCGGACAGTACGTGCGCAAAGGAAAGCCCCTGTACATCGAGGGGTATTTGAAGACTCGTAACTGGGAAAGCGACGCCGCCAAAGGCATGAAGATGTTCCGCACGGAAATCGTCGTCGAGGACGTGGTGCTACTCGGAAGTCGTGAAGATGGCCCGGAAGAGCATCCCAAGGGCGAAGAAGGCGTTTCGGAAGAAATGCCTGTCGAGGCTCCGGCGGCATAAAAAACAGCGATCGATAGACGCACGGGAATTTGGGATAATTGTGCTTGACCCGCCTAAACCTCTAAGTACAATGCCCCGTGCGTCTATGCCTTTCTTGACTTCTCACGCTCAACCGTAGGATTAGCAAATTTCTTCAGCTAATTCTGCGGGTGCGCGCGAGCCACCCGCTTTTTTTGTCCCCGAAAGGGACCAAAGACCTCAACCTGGAGAGTGATGCGCGGGAAGTGAGGTCGGCGCGATCGTTCACAGCATCGGATTATGGACATCGAAATTACTTAAGATGATCAATGATTCAATAATGTGATAACTAAATCGTTCGCGGTCACGCCGTGGGCACGTTCTGCCCGCTTTACCCTGAGAGCAATCGAAGGGTTACGTGATACGTGAACAGTACTGAAAAAACGTTACTCAGCGCATCACATGGATGCCTCGACTCTGCATTCCGACGAAGGACGTAGCCAGCTGCGATAAGCTTCGGTTAGCCGCTAGGCAGGCGCTATAAACCGGAGATCTCCGAATGGGGCAACCCCACGAGAGTAATGTCTCGTGACCCTGAGCCCAAGTGGTTCAGGGAGGTATACTCGGTGAACTGAAACATCTCAGTAACCGGGGAAAAGAAATCAATATAGAGATTCCCTAAGTAGTGGCGAGCGAACAGGGA
>CAYTNJ010000099.1:0-3226 GCA_964439155.1 uncultured Candidatus Peribacteria bacterium
AAGATGTTCGCGGCGTCGAGGGAACCCTCGGCAGAACCCGCGCCCACCACGGTGTGGATTTCATCGATGAACAGGATGATCTGCTTATCGCTGTGGGTGGCTTCCTTGATGATGTCTTCAAACCGCTGCTCAAATTCGCCGCGGTACTTGGTGCCGGCCACGACGGAGCCTAAGTTGAGCATGAGCACGCGCTTGCCCTTGAGGGCGTCGGGCACTTTGCCCGCGTTGATGCGCTGCGCGAGGCCTTCGACGATCGCGGTTTTACCCACGCCCGGCTCGCCGATGAGGACGGGGTTGTTCTTCGTTTTGCGGTTCAAAATGTGAATGAGGCGCTCGATCTCGGTATCGCGGCCGATCACGGGATCGATCTTGTTCTCGCGCACGCGGTTGATGAGGTCGTCGGTGAAGTAGTCGAGCGCAGGCGTCTTGCTGCCGTCCGCCTTCTTCTTCTTGAGCGCTTCGGGTTCGCCGGGAGCGCCGCCGTTCGTCTGCAGGCCGGCGATGGCGCCCTGGAGCCCGTGGAAGAACGCCTCAAGCGACTGCTCGACGTTGCGGTTCTGCTGGCGGAACTGGCTGATCTGGCCGAACATTTCCTCGATGTGTGCCTTCAAGTCGTCGGGATCCACCTGCATGTTGCCAAGCAGGAGCGTAGCCGCGTTCTTGCCGGTGGAGACGAGGGCGTACAGAAGATGTTCCGTTCCCACGTTAGTGTGGCGGAACTTGTGTGCCGTCAGCACGGCTTGTTCGATCACGTTGTGGAGGAACACGGAGAGTCCGTGCTTCACGTGCTGGCCTTCGATGTTGCCGCTCTTGGAAGCTTTGAGAAGAATGCGCACGTTCTCCAGCGTGACACCCGCTCCGGTGAAAATGGAGAAGGCGAGGGATTTGGGAATGCTAAGTAGGCCGAGCAAGAGATGTTCGGTACCGATATACACGCTCTGGCCGTCTTTCGCTTCCTGCTCCGCGATCTGGAGCGCAAGCTTGGCGTTGGGGGTGAAGCGGTCGAACGGATGCATACGGGGAGAGAGAAGGGATGAGGCTCGTGACTTATCACTCTATAGATTGGAGTGCTAAGCGCAAGAATTTCTTGGAAGAAATCGTAGTACTATATCATGAGTGATTACCTCAGCGCAGTGCACGAAATCCACATTTGTTGGGTGGTAGGTAAAGGATAGGTGACTTGCCGGCCCCCATGATGGACTGAATTTTAAAAAATGTTTATAATAGCATTTTATGGAAGAAAACGTGCAACAGTGGCTGCGAAGCGCGGAGGCCGACCGCGCATTGGATAAATTCACCCCCGAAGAAAAGCCAGTCGTGACGAACATGCTCCGCATCGTCGGCTTGCAAGCGAAAAGGGTGTTGCTGCATCGCGAGGAAGCGGTACGGTTGGGAGAAAACTTGCCGCTGCTGCGCGAAGCCGTGCGCCAAGGCCTTACCGACGTGCAGTATTTGCTGTGCCTCGGGGAGGAAGAAATTGATGCACGAACGGCGGAGACGTGGTCGGCCGAAGAGCTCAGCGATCCGCTTCTGGCGCTAAGGCGCATTTCTTCTTGGGTCTTGCCGCCGGAACGTCGTGATACGCTGGGCGCCGAAGTGTTGCAAAAGTTGTCCGCCGAATTACCTTTCTACGAGCGGCAATTTCATGGCAAAGCGATCACGGGCCTGCTCCACGGCTCGTTGTTTTTCGGCGATCCGAGCGATCATCCGGACGTGGATTTCGATTTCATCGCGTCGTCGCGGCAGGACATGCATCCGGCTCTTCCAAAAATTGAGGAAGAATTGACCGATGCCATGGGGATCCGGGTCGAAACAAGCATCATCGATCTGCGTATCCTGGAGGAGGCGCTCGAGCAGATAGAGCAAGGGCAACACGCCGCGATGCACAGTGGATCCCTGGCGAGCTGCGCGATCCTGCTTTGCAGCGAGCTGATTGCGCTGCCCGGCGCCAAGCACGAGCTGATCAAAGAGCACATCGATATGTTGAAAGAGGAGATTCTCACATTAGCGACGACGCATCCGGGATTTCGTTTGCTCTTAATCGCGCAGTTCATCGATATGGAATACTCGCGCAAGGAAAAAGCTAGGCGCACACGCCCGACTGCCTAGCGGCAACGGCCCTTACCTCGCCTTCTGCCGCATCTCCCGCCAATCCTCGAGGAAGAGCGTGATGATTGTGGTGGCGGGCACCGCGAGCAGGATGCCGAGGATGGGGTGCACGATGCCGGGGAAGCTGACGCCGACCAACATGGCGAAGATGATGGCGATGGGGGATAAGCCGACTGCGCGTTTCATGATGAGCGGGACTAACAAGTTGTTCTCACACCATTGGATGGCGTAGTACACGCCGGCCACCACCCGCGCCCAGAGAAAGCCGCCCTGGGTGAGGGCGATCAGTACGGCCGGCACTGCCGCGATGAGCGGGCCTACGTAGGGGATGAACTCCGTGAAGGCGGCGAGCACGCCCAAGGTGATCGCATAGGGGATGCCCAAGATCACCAGCGCCAGGAACGAGAGGAGGCCGATGCAGAGAGCCAGCAGCAATTGGCCGCGCGCCCATTTGCCGATTTTCATGTTCATGGCCTCGGCCTTGCTGTCTAAGTAGCGGCGATAATGCGGCGGGAAGAAGCTGCGGAACCACGTGCGAATGTGCTCCTTTTCAATCTGAATGAAGAACGCGAGTACGAGCACGATGATCAGGCGCACGAAAAATTCCACCACCGACAGGCCGATTTGGGCGGCCACGAGGAACGAGCCTCCGGCGAACGACCCCAAGCCTTGTCCGAGCGATTGCAGCGTATCGGTGAAGCGGTCGATCGACAGGTTTTCGAGCGTGCTCTTGGCCAATTCCGTCAGACGCTCGTTGATTTGGGCGTCGAGGAGCGGCAGATGGATTTGGGGATTGGCGACGAACGAATCCACCTGGGCGCTGATGAGGAGCGCGATTTGCTGCAGCTGCTCGGCGATGATCGGAATGAGGGAGACGAGCAGGAAGATGAACAAACAAAGCGCGATGGCGTAGTGAATGAGAATGCCCACTCCGCGCGGGATGTTCCATTTTTCCATCAGCGTCACGCCCGGATCCATAATGGAGGCCACGAAGAACGCGAGCAGCAACATGAGGATTTTGTCCTTCAGCATGAACAGCATCCACCCGCCCAAGCAGATGGCCAGCACCACGAGTGTCGCTTGCGCGATGCTGCCCGGTGAAAACGCCACGCGCTTG
>CAYTNJ010000099.1:3236-4974 GCA_964439155.1 uncultured Candidatus Peribacteria bacterium
AGGCGCACGGAGCCCGTTGCGGTGGACGCCGGGCCGGTTCGCTGGGCGATGCGGGGATGGGCACGGGTTCTGCGCGCGGTTCGTCGTCGTCCGCATCGTTCTTGCGCGCGCGCAGCAGCAGCTCCTGGGCTTTTTTGCCCAGAATGCGAATCGACGTGAAGGTGTCTGCTGGCTTCTTTTTGCTCATATGCGCTCGATGACGATGGAAAGGACGGCGTCTAAGATGAGGAACGAACAGGCGGTGACGAGGAAGCCGATGATGCTCCAGAGGAGCCGATTTTTCCCCGCTTCTTTGTCACCCACTCCCGGAATGTTCCCGAACGCGATCTGGTAGCCAGCGTACATGATGTTGATGATGAAGAATATGCCGACGAGCCCGAAGATCAGGGTGATGAGGTGGGCGATGTAGAGAGGGATGCAATCCGCGCCGAATCTCCCGGTGGTGAAGTTGCATTCATCTATGTCACCGGTGATAAAGCCCTGCTGCGCTTTGGCGATGGCAGGCAAAAGCCCCAAAATGCCGCTTATGAAGAGGGGAAACCGGGTCTTCATGGATCGGAGGACATGATGCTGCACTTTGGCCCAGTTATGCGATACAATCCCCGCACTTTCGGCTCGCGTCTGCGGCCGAATTGTGACCTGGCCTTCTTTTATGTCCTCTTTCTCCTGGTCAACGGCCCCCCGCCCCATGGTGGCGCTCGCCCCGATGGCGGGCGTGACAGACGCGTCGTACCGCCAGCTCATTAAAAAGGTCGCCCCGGAAACGATCGTGTACACCGAATTTTTGAGCACGGATGCGCTGCACTACGGCGCCAAAAAGACGATGGAAATGCTCTCGTTCGATCCACACATAGAGTCGCCGTTCATCGTGCAGGTGTTCGGGCATGACCCGGAACATTTTTTGACCGCGGCCAAGGTGATCGAGCAAATGGGCGCCGACGGCATCGACATCAACATGGGCTGCCCGGCCGCCAAGGTGGTGTCGTCGTGCCACGGTGCCGCTCTCATCCGCGAGCCTAAGCTCGCCGCCGAGTTGGTGCATGCCACGGTAAAGGCCGTGTCGATTCCGGTGAGTGTAAAGACGAGACTCGGCTGGGATAGCAAGACGACGCTCGTGCCGTTTTGCAAAGGACTCGAAGAAGCCGGCGCCCAGGCGTTCTCCATCCATGGCCGCCGCTTCTGTGACAAGTTCACGGGCAAAGCCGACTGGGAACCGATTTATGAACTCAAGAGGAATGTGTCCGTGCCCGTCATCGGCAACGGCGACATCTACAGCGCCGCGGATGCCGTGGAGAAAATCCAGAACTTGGACGGCGTGATGGTGGGGCGCGGAACCTTTGGGAATCCGTGGCTGATGGCCGATATCGTGGCTGCGCTCAAAGAAAAGAAAGATGCAGCGACGCCGACCGTGGCGATGATGACATTCCAAGACAAGATCCCGTTCATCCTCGAGCACTGCGAGTTGGCCGTGCGTATCAAAGGGGAAGTGAAAGGCATGCTCGAGATGCGCCGGCATCTTTCCAGCTATGTGAAAGGCTTCGACGGCGCACGAGAAATGCGTGACAAGCTGGTCAGAGTGGGGACGTTTGCCGAGGCGAAGGCGATTTTGTTGGCGTAATGCAGTGCGCTAAAAAAAGAAGATGACCCGAGGGCCACCTTCTTTCTCTTTTGCGAGCGGGGAAGTCTTAGAACGCCACCTTCACGCCGAACGAGCCGGTCACGAAGTCGGACTTCACGG
>CAYTNJ010000100.1:0-4857 GCA_964439155.1 uncultured Candidatus Peribacteria bacterium
GCTGATCGGCACCCTTGAACCTAGCGATGCACTTGAATGCGAGGCGCAGTACATTGAACTGTTTGACCGTGGACGCGCCACATCTTTGCACTTGTTCGAACATGTTCATGGCGACTCACGCGACCGCGGCCCGGCCATGATTGACTTGATGCAAACTTTTGAGAAAACAGGATTGGTTTTAGCGCCTGGCGAAATGCCAGACTACTTGCCTGTGGTGCTTGAGTTTGTATCGACGCAACCTGCTCCAGAAGCACGCGCTTTTCTAGGGGAAATGGCCCACATTTTCAATGCAATTTTTAATGCGTTGCAACAGCGAAAAAGTCCTTACGCCAGCGTACTCGGTGCTTTGCTTGAGCTGGCTGGCGAAAAAGCCCACGCGGTCGATACCCCCCCCGACGAACCCCTTGATTCCACCTGGGAGGAGCCCGTCGTTTTCGATGGTTGTTCCTCAAAAGGTCAAAACAAGCCGGATCAAGTTCAACCTATTCATTTTGTAAAAACCCATGCAACACGGACCGATGCACAGCTTGCTGCACACCAAGGAGACGGCTCATGATGAACACATTAGACAATTTTCTGTTTGGCCTGTACCCCTACATCTGCCTCACGGTCTTTTTCTTAGGCAGTTGGATTCGATTTGACAGAGACCAATACACCTGGAAAAGCGATTCCTCGCAACTGCTCAAAGCAGGACAGTTGCGGCTTGGCAGCAATTTATTTCACGTAGGCGTGTTGTTTTTATTCTTTGGCCATTTCTTTGGCATGTTGACACCGCATTTTGTGTACGAACACTTCATTAGCGCAGGAGCCAAACAATGGATGGCCATGGTCAGCGGTGGCATCGCCGGGTTGATGGGGTTTGTGGGCGTGAGTGTGCTGCTGCATCGGCGTTTGTTTGAACCGCGCATTCGTCTGAATTCAAAAACCAGCGATATCGTGTTGCTTTTACTGCTATGGCTACAGCTCGCGCTGGGCTTGGCAACCATCCCCCTGTCTGCGCAGCACTTGGACGGCAGCATGATGCTTAAGCTGGCCGAATGGGCTCAGCGCATCGTGACCTTTCGCACGGGCGCGCCGCAACTCTTGGCCGAAGCAGGTTGGATTTTTAAAATGCACATGTTCTTAGGCATGAGTATTTTCCTCATCTTTCCCTTCACGCGTCTTGTTCACGTTTGGAGTGGTTTTGGTGCGGCAGCTTATCTGTTTCGACCTTACCAAGTCGTTCGCTCCCGACGTCTCAATGTGCGCTCTAAAGAATAAATGAATCATGGTAAATGACAACTCTCGTGCTCCTGTGACGATAAAAATCGCTTGCGTCAATGGCGTAGCGCTCAACACCGAAAATGAAACGTTGTCTGGTGATGAACTGCGTCAGCGTGCGTGTTCTGAGCTGCTGCGCCAAGCGGCGCTTGCTGCTGGCTTATTATTTGAGAGCGACAGTTCTTCACCGGACGGCGTTCTCAGTGAGGCGGCGACCCGCGCCATCGAAACACTGCTGGAACAAACGCTGTCCATTCAAGAGCCTTCTGACGAAGCATGTCAGCGTCACTATGACGCCCATAAAAGTCTCTACAGCACAGGTGAGCGCGTCAACATGCGTCACATTTTGTTTGCCGTAACACCCGGCGTGAATGTAACTGCACTGCGCGAGCGTGCAGAGGCAGCGCTGCTCGAAGTTCGTTGTCACGATGGCAGTGACGCAGCTGCCGTTTTTACACAAGTGGCGTGCGCCCTATCAAACTGCCCTAGCGGCGCAGAGGGCGGAGATCTGGGTTGGCTCACGCGCAGCGAATGTGCACCCGAATTTGCAAAAGAGATTTTCGGGCATGCCGAGGTGGGTGTTCTCCCCCGCTTGGTTCACAGTCGCTTTGGTTTGCACGTGGTTGAAGTGCTCGAACGCCACCCAGGCACAGAGCGCGCGTTTGAATCCGTGCGCACGGCCGCTGCGATGACTCTGCAGCAAAAAGCCTTCGCAACAGCCTTGCGCCAGTATTTGCATCTCTTGACAGAAAAAGCTGTTATCGAGGGTGTAGATATGCAAACCACTGAAACGCCATTGGCGCAGTAGCCCAAAAATGAAACGCTCCCCCACGTCTTTACCAAACCCACAGACTGACACACAAGCGATCAGTCAGGATGTTTTGCAAGAAAAATACTTAAAGCCAGGGGAAAAAGACATCCAAGATGTGTACCGTCGCGTGGCGCGTGCTTTGGCAAAGGCAGAACCTCAAGCCCAACGAGAACATTACGAGCAATTATTCTTGTCGAATTTACGAGCTGGCGCGATCGGTGCTGGGCGCATTATGAGCGCAGCAGGAACCGACCTTCAGGCAACGCTGATCAACTGTTTCGTTCAACCTGTGGGCGACTGTATTCAGGGGGTCGATGGGCAAGGCCTTCCGGGCATCTATGAGGCCTTGCGCGAAGCCGCCGAGACCATGCGCAGAGGCGGTGGAGTGGGGTATGACTTCTCCTCAATCCGCCCAAAAGGAGCAGAAGTCAAGGCGACGGCATCGATCGCCTCGGGGCCATGCAGCTACATCAATATATTCGACCAGTCATGCTCCACCGTAGAAAGTGCCGGATCGCGCCGTGGTGCGCAAATGGCGGTTTTGCGCATCGACCATCCTGACGTTTTTGAATTTATTACCGCCAAGCGGACACCTGGGCGATGGAACAACTTCAATGTTTCAGTGGGTGTGACCGATGTCTTTATGCAGGCATTGTTGACCGATGCAAAGTGGGAATTAGTTCACCGGGCTAAACCAGGAGCTGCATTGTTGGCGGAGGGCGCCTTCCAACGCGACGATGGGCTGTGGGTTTACAAAACTGTTCCGGCAAATGAATTGTGGGACACGGTCATGCGCTCAACCTTCGATTTCGCTGAGCCTGGAATTTTGTTTTTGGACCATATTCAACAAGATAACAACCTGCGTTATTGCGAAACCATCTCGGCGACCAATCCGTGTGGAGAGCAACCCTTGCCGGCTTATGGTTGCTGTGATCTTGGGCCCATCATCCTGCCGCGCTTTGTGCATCATCCGTTCGGATTGAAGGGTACGCCAGCATTCGATTTCGAAGCATTTGAGCAAGCCGTGACAGTGCAAGTGAGGGCCTTAGACAACGTGCTGGATATCACCTGGTGGCCACTGCCGCAGCAACAGGCTGAGGCGATGGCAAAGCGCCGCATTGGTGTAGGCTTTACCGGCATGGGTAACACGCTGGCCATGTTATGTCTTCGCTATGACGCACCCGATGGTCGAGCTATGGCTGCAAGCATTGCCGAACGTATGCGCGATGCGGCCTACACTGCTTCCGTGGCGCTGGCTGAAGAAAAGGGCGCCTTCCCTTCTTTCGATGCCCAAGCCTACTTGGCCCAAGGCACCTTTGCCAGTCGGCTGCCCCAAGCACTGCAACAAAGCATTCGAGAAAAAGGGCTGCGCAACAGCCACCTGCTCTCCATCGCCCCCACGGGCACAGTGAGTTTGGCCTTTGCAGACAACGCATCCAATGGCATTGAACCCTCGTTCTCGTGGGTTTATCGTCGCAAAAAACGCGAGGCTGACGCAAGCGTCAAAGAGTACGAAGTCCAAGACCACGCTTGGCGTTTGTATCGTGATTTGGGTGGTGACATTCATCAATTGCCCGACTATTTCGTCTGCGCGTTGGACATGAGCGCCTCCAACCACATTGCCATGATGCAAGCAGTGCAACCGTTTATTGATACCGCCATTTCCAAAACTGTCAACGTTCCGGTTGACTATCCTTATGAAGACTTTAAGGGCTTGTACCTTCAAGCTTGGCACGCACAGCTTAAGGGCTTGGCAACCTACCGGCCCAACAGCATCTTGGGCTCGGTTCTAGATGCTGGAATAGCAGCATCAACGCAAATTGGTGGAAGTGCAACCGTGGCAGATCCCATGCGCTCAGTCATTGAAAGTCGGCCCAAAGGCGCCCTGGCCTCTGTAGCTGAGAAAATTGAATACTGGACACAAGAAGGCCGCAAGACGCTCTACCTCATCGTGTCATTCCTGCCCGTGCCATTGGCCTCAGATGGAAGCACAGTTGATCGTGCGATTGAATTTTTCATGCCAGTGGGGCAAAGCGGCGAATCGCAGCAGTGGATCACCTCGAGCATGCGCATGCTGTCATTGGCGGCGCGAGGTGGTTTTTTAGATCGTGCCTTAACAGATATGCGCAAAGTGGCATGGGACCGCGGGCCCGTTCGTCTTGGAACCTACCGCAAGGCCGACGGAACCAAGGTTCCAATGTGGCACGATTCAGAAGTGGCGGCTATCGCTTACGCTATACAAAACCTCATCACACAACGTGTTGCCTACCCCGACGCTGCTAGCGCAAGACATGCGCAGGCCGAACCGGGCGCTCACGAAACTTGCGCTCCTTCCCAAGTGTTTGCAGGCAGAAAATGTCCAGAATGTGGCGCGCACGCCGTGATACGCAAAGACGGCTGCGACTACTGCACACAGTGCGGATTTCTTGGGTCTTGTGGTTGATGACCCTACTCGTCTACACCATCAACGCGCTAGCAACCGACAGGTTGCTAGCAGGCAAGCTCATGCAGCACTGTACTACCGAGGAGGTCTGTTCGAAAAACCAAAATCCAAAAACCGTAAAACCTCAGATATTGTTCAAACAACCTCAGACACAGAAATCCGGGCATGCCCTGTCTGCTATAACTTTTTTTGATGATTTGTTAATGGTGACATATAGTTTTCACCGCTGGTACGCTGGGCAACGTTCATTTTTAATTTCCCTGCTTCGTCAAGCAGGCAGTTCTTCATTTCATGACACTCGTTCGCATACGGGCATTTTCCAAATGAGCGATCCTGTTTGTAA
>CAYTNJ010000101.1:0-4649 GCA_964439155.1 uncultured Candidatus Peribacteria bacterium
GCGCGAGGACCTTTTCAGTCATCTGTGCCGATACTTCGGCATGGTGGTCGAAGCGGATGCGTTCCTTTAGCGAAAACGTTTCGGACTTGCCGCTGTCGTGGAACAAGATCGCCAGTCGCACGTCGGCGTTGTCTTCCTCGCGGCAGGCATCGACGGCTCGCAGACTGTGTTCCCATACATCACCTTCGTGATGATAGTCTGCGGGTTGCGGAATGCCTTTGCAAGCGTGCAGTTCGGGGAGCATCGTCTTGAGAACGCCCAGTTCCCAAAGATCTTCGAGCGCCCGCGAAGGCTTCGGCAATTTGAGCATTTTCTCCAGTTCTTCCAATTGTCGTGAGCCGGAGAGGATTTCGACGGTCGTGGCCAATTCTTGCAGGGCGCGATAGGTATCCGGATGATATTGGCCGTCGATTGCTGCGCGCAGACGTACGGCTCGCAGGATTCTGAGTGCGTCATGCTTGATGCGGATGGCCGGCTCGCCGATGAAACGGACGAGTTTTTCTTTTAAATCCGCTTCTCCGCCAAAAGGATCGAAAAGCTCGCCGGATATGGGATGAAAGTACAACGCGTTCACGGTGAAATCTCTTCTTTTGGCATCCTGCTGCCGATCGCCGAAGACCACTGCTTCAGGGTGGCGCCCGTCGGAGGCTTCGTCGTCTTCGCGAAAGGTGGTCACTTCGAACTCCTTTCCCTTTGCCTTGATGCGCATGGCGCCCAAATGTCCGGCAGCTGCGATCGCATCGGAAAAGACCTTCGCAATTTCTTCCGGCTTGGCCGCGGTCGCGATGTCGATGTCCTTCGGCAGCTCTCCGCGAAGCATCTGCCGCACGCAGCCGCCGACCCACCAGGTATCGAAGCCTGCGTCCGTGAGTTTTTCGACGATCAAGTAGGCGCCTTCGCCGTGCGAGGTTGCGAGTACCCGATCAATGATCTCTTTCTCAATCGCCATCACCTGCTAGTGTGACGCACGATGCTCGTCTTCGCCACCCCCGGCTGCCCGATAGAGACTCCTAAGCCCGGCGGCACGTTGGAAGGGTTGAAATATGCCAAAAGCCTTGGTATCGACGCCATGGAAATGGAATGGGTGCAGAGTGTGCCGAAAAATTCCGAGCATGTTGCCGCGGTGGGCGCACTCGCGAAGGAATTGCAGATGACGCTGACCGTGCACGCGCCGTATTTCATCAATTTGAATTCCCCGGAAAAGGACAAGTTGGCGGCCAGTAAAAAGAGGATCATCGATGCTCTAGCAATGGCGCAGATCGCCGGCGCTGTGTCGGTATGCATTCATGCCGCGTTCTATCTTGGCGGTCCGCCGGAAGATGCCTTGGAGAACGTTCGGCGCGCGACGGATGACATTCTGAAAAAGAAAGCAAAATTGTTTCCGGATGTGAACTTGGCCTACGAGACGATGGGCAAACAGACGCAGTTCGGGACGCTGGATGAAGTGCTTGCCATAGCGAAAGAGTTCGATATCTATCCCTGCATCGATCCGGCGCATATGCACGCGCGTAGCAACGGCAAAGACAATTCGACCGAGGAGTGGAATGCGATGTTGGATGCTTACGCGAACGCCCTTGGCAAAGCCTCGCTCAAGAAGATGCACATGCACTATTCGGGTATCGCCTACGGCCCCAAAGGCGAAAAGCATCATTTGCCTTTGAAAGAAAGTGATGCCAAGTGGAAGGATTTTCTGCGTGTTCTCAAGGATCGAAACGTCGGCGGTGTTGTGACCTGTGAATCCCCTCTCATGGAAAAGGACACGTTGTTACTTCGCAAGACTTATGATGCGATGTAAGTTCGGTCTGCTACAGTTTTCGTATCTTCCCTTCCATTCGCTATGAACATCGCCATCAACGGCTTCGGCCGCATCGGACGCCAGGCACTGCGCATCATGCAGCAGAAGCACCCGGAGATGAAACTCGTGCTGATCAATGATCTCACCGATGTGGAGACATTGGCGCATTTGTTTGAATTCGATTCCACGTACGGTAGCTACGATCGCGGATCGGTGTCGGTGAAAGACGGCAAATTAGTGACGAAGAACGGCACGGTGATGATCACTGCTAGCAAAGATCCCGCAACACTGCCGCACAAAGATCTCAAAGTGGATGTCGTGCTTGAATGCACTGGGCGCTTTACGGAGCGCGAAGCAGCGGCTGTTCACCTGAAAGCCGGCGCCAAGAAAGTCATTCTTTCGGCTCCTGCAAAGGATAAAGTCGATGGCACGTTCGTCATCGGCGTCAATGACCAGACGTATGATCCAAAGACCATGCACGTGATTTCCAACGCCTCCTGCACGACCAACTGTTTGGCTCCTATGGCCATGGTACTCAATGACAGTTTTGGCATCGAACACGGCTTAATGACGACCATCCACAGCTACACGAACGATCAGAATCTCCTCGACTTGCCGCACAAGGATTTGCGCCGCGCACGCGCCGCCGCCGTGAACATCGTCCCCTCTTCCACGGGTGCTGCCAAAGCGATCGGTCTTGTGATCCCATCGCTCGATAAAAAACTCCACGGCATTTCCCTGCGCGTCCCCACACCCACGGGCAGCATCACCGATTTGACGGTGGTGACCAAGAAAGCGACGACTAAGGAAGAAGTGAACGACGCCTTCCGCCAAGCCGCGAAGGGGCAGCTCAAAGGCATTCTGCGCGTGGAGGAAAAGCCGCTCGTCCTCAAGGACTTCGTTGGTGACCCTTATAGCTGCATCATCGACGCCGAACTCACCCAGGTGATCGGCGGCACCATGGTCAAAGCCTTCGGCTGGTACGACAACGAATGGGGCTACTCCAACCGCCTCGTCGAATTGGCGAAGTTTGTCGGAGAGAAGCTTTAATGAGCCTTACGAAGATGACCCTCTTACAGAAGGCGTGATGCAGGATCTGGAAAGACGCATGCGAGATGCGGCCAGATTGGATGTTTTCCGGATTTTTGATCCGGAAGAGTGATTTTAGATACCGGTGACGATTGTTCCCACTTTAGGCATATGCATATTGAATGTAGACGGCTAAAAGGCTGAAGGCAAGAAGGATGGCTGCTATTCCAGTTATTTTCTTTTTGCGAATATTGAATTCCGCAATATTTTGTGCTGCTTCGTTTACCGCTTTGGCAGTGGCATAAAGATATTCTTGAATTTTCATTTCTTCACTTCTTCGATAGGATTCTAAATCATCTTCGATATCCACGCCTCCGCGGAGGATTTTTGGCCAAATGCCGTAAATCGATAGAATCATTGAGGCAATTAGGAGTAGTCCCGCATTTTGAACTATGGTGATTCTGATTTCCGCTGTAACAAGCAATGATAGAAATGATCCATTAAATACAATCAAAGCAATGTTGTATTGATTTATACGCTCTAACATCAGTAATTCCTCGCTTCGCCTTATCTCCGCAAGTCGCACCATCTCGCGTAAGACGGCCAGTTCGTCGGGGTGGCGGGCGGGGCCGATCATGCGCAGAAGGTATACTTTCGTACACCTACTGGCAAGGGAAACGAAAAATGCTTAGGATGCCCCGGCATTTCGGTGAAATGTTTGGTGGGGGCGGACTCACCTGGGGTGAGCGCGTCATGCTTGCGGGCTTCCACCTCTTGGGGGAGGTACGCTGCCGAACCGCCGCATGACGAGGTTTTTGCGGGTTCGATTCCCGGCTCCCTGCCCTTAGCCCTGTACCACGTGGGGTACAGGGCTTTTTCGTAAGTCTTATTTGGCGTCCTCACTTTCTTTTTTCTCATTCACCACTTCGGCATCCACCACGTTGTCCTCCTTCTTTTCCCCTTCCGCACCCTTCTTATTGGCCTCTTCGTAGATGATCTTGCCGATTTCCTGCGCTGCCATCGCCGTCTCTTCCGTCAGCTTTTTGAGGTCTTCAGCCTTCGCGTCGTCTTTCTTCAAAAGTTCGCGCAGGTCATTGAGCTTGTCGTTAACGGTCTTCTTCGTGGCATCCGGAATTTTTGCGTCGTGCTCGCGCATTTGCTTGTCCAAGCTGAAGACGAGTGCGTCGGCGTCGTTGCGTGCGTCCACGAGTTCGCGCTTTTTCTTGTCTTCTTCCGCGTTGATCTCGGCGTCTTTCTGCATCTTGTCGATTTCTTCCTTGCTCAAGCCCGTCGAGCCTTGGATCGTGATGTGTTGCTTCTTGCCTGTGCCTTTGTCGGAGGCCGTCACGTTGAGGATGCCGTTACTGTCGATGTCGAGCTTCACCTCGATCTGCGGCATGCCGCGCGGGGCTGGAGGAATGCCGTCCAAGATGAAGCGGCCGAGGGACTTGTTGTCTTTTGCCATCTCGCGCTCGCCTTGCACGATGTGAATTTCCACCGAGGGCTGGTTATCGGCCGCCGTGGAGAACACTTGCGATTTGGAGGTCGGGATTTTCGTGTTGCGCTCGATCATGTCCGTTGCCACTCCTCCCATGGTTTCGATGCTGAGGGTGAGCGGAGTCACGTCGACGAGGACGATGTCTTTGTCGATGTCGCCGCCCAGCACGCCGGCCTGCACCGCGGCGCCGATGGCCACCACTTCATCCGGATTCACGCCTTTGTGCGGTTCTTTACCGAAGATCTTTTTGACGTGTTCCATCACCGCGGGCATGCGCGTCATGCCGCCGACGAGCACGACTTCTTCGATATCGGAAGCCGAAAGTTT
>CAYTNJ010000102.1:0-1868 GCA_964439155.1 uncultured Candidatus Peribacteria bacterium
GTTGGCGTCACAGTTCAGGCCGATACCCCCGGCTACCGTGACGGACACGATGATCGTTTCGGTGTCGGTTGCCGCCAGCGACATGGCCGGTTCGGCGACGAACGCGAGCAGCGCGTACAGGGAGAACGTCGCGATGACCGCGATTTTCACGGCGTTTCTGCAGCGTTCTTTGGTGACGAAGGAGGAGTGATTCATGCTCGGTTTGGGTATGGATGTCTCAAACGTGTTTCAAATCATTATAGCGGATTTTTCTTTTTCGGTCAATTCTCTTCTTCGCTGTCGGTAGGGGAGCTTGGGGCATGACGGTGACGGTGGATATGCGTGAAGCGAAGCGCGATGATCATCCAAACTATCAGCACCAGCCAGCCCACGGATTCCGTTGCGTGCGCCGAGCGGATATCGCCCCAGCCGGGGAACAGGAGAGAGCCGATGAGCGAAGAAAATACTTGTTTCGCATCCGTGACGGCCGCCTGTGCAAGGCAGGACAAGATGCCGTCCATGCAGGACAAGCTTTCGAGGGTGAAGGCCGCGGAAGGGGCTGTGAGCAGATGCTCCACGGGCAGCCCGGCGAAGGAAGTGGATCGCTCCGCCACCTGCCAAGAGCAGTCGGTGCCGTACGACAAGTCGTCCAGGGCGCGGCGCAGCATGGCTACCAACTCCGCGCGGCTGAGATGGCGCTCGGGCAAACCCAGTCGTCGCTCGCCGCTGCCTTGCAGCACGCAATGATCCGCGGCGATTTGCATCACGCGCGTGTACCACGGCCCCACCGGCACGTCCGAAAAACGCGGGGCGTCGCCGGTGCGTCGTAAGTCAAACGCACGCACGATCATGGCGGCGCCTTCCGCACGGGTGACGATCGCGTTCGGCCGCGTGAAGCAGGGATGCGTTCCCAAACAATCGTCGTAGCCGAGTATCCAGCCTCTGCGGGCGCCATCTTCCAGTAAGGCAAAGCGCGGGAACGTGCGCGGTACGTCGTCAAAACTGGGAAAAAGAGGAGGCACGCTTTTCACGCCGCCGTCCGTGCGCACGAGCAGCGAAATCGTATCGGCGCGGGTGGCGCCTTCTTCGGGGCGGAAAAAGAGATCGTCGTCGAGGAGTCCTTGGTCGCGCAGTTTTCGCAGGTCATCGGCGTACCACGCGTCGTCGGGCACGTCGCGAAAGCCGGAGCTCGGCGGCGTGCGCGCGGCACGGCGTGTTGCTTCGCGTTCTCTGAGTAAGCGGAGAATGTGCCAGCGCGAGCGCTCTACGGAGTAGCGCCTGCCGCCGTTGTCGGCGATCACGTCATCGGTGGTCGTTCCTTCACCTCCGCTTTCGGCGATGCCCCCGGTCGATCCCGTACTCGAAGCGATGCTTGAGGCTCCGCTGGAGACGCTGCTGCTTTCGAACCTGCAGGCTCCCGTGGTGGTGTCGCTGCCGGAGCCGATGACGGTGACGGAGATGCACACGCTCTCCGTGAGAGAGGCGCCGAAAGGAAGCCGGGTTTGCAGTACCGCGATCGAACAAGCCACGCCGAAGAGCACCAAGAGGGCGGTCTCCAAGGAGGCTTTTTGCGCGCTGTTGTGTTTGGGTTTTTGGGGCATGGGGGTTTCTTTTTATTGTAGCAGAAAACGGGCCTTATGGCCATGCTATTTACGGGTAGGAAACCCGCGTCAATCCTTCCTGCGAATCTCGAACCTGGCGCCTACGTATTGCACCGCGAAGGAGACAAAGAAGATGACCAGCAAAATGACTAAGATGGGCACGATGGGGATGACCCAGAAGGCGGTGGAGACCACGTTGAGGGCTTGGCCGTCGAATACCGTCAGGTCGGTGGTGGCCGTGTAGCGGCCGAGGGCGACGCGCTCCGACTGCTCGGCGCTGGCGACCAG
>CAYTNJ010000102.1:1878-4614 GCA_964439155.1 uncultured Candidatus Peribacteria bacterium
AGCTGGGCGACCATTGCAGTTCGCGCGGGCGATTGCTGGCGCGCAGGATGATCCAGTTTTCGACGGGGATTTCGTCGACCAAGATGCCGAAGATGTTGCGGATTTGCACGGTGCCGCGCGGAGCCATGTGCACGGTGCCGCGGTTACTGGCTTCGAGACGCAAGAACACGGGATGCCACCAGTTGAGGAAGCGCCTGGCCTGAATATCGACCAGCGATCCTTCCTGCACGACGTCGCCCGCCACCGATACTATGAACAGCGCCGCCACGCGCGATTCGAGGCCGAAGCCCGAGGTGGGTTTTTCTTCCATTTCCCTGCGCACGATGATGCCTGCCTGATGGTCGCCGGCTTCGGCGTTGGAAGGTACTTTGATGGTCACGCGCACGAACGCGCGCTCGGCATGCAGCAATTGAATGCGGTCGAATTCGGGTTCCAGCCACAATCTGGCGGTGAACGGTCCCGCGATGTCGCGCGCGTAGAACATGGGACTGCCTTCGTTGGAGGCGTCCGCCGAAAAGTCCTCCGCGAACAAATCGAAGGTGGCGGGGGAGCCCTTACGATTGGTGATTTGCACTTCCACCGTGCGTTCTTCACCCGGTTGCATCGGCAGCACGAAACGCGTGGGGGCCACGGTGAAATCTCCGTTGACCGGCGTGTCGTTTTGCACGTTGATGCGCAAGCTCGACGGTCTCAAAGACGGGTCGACCGCCTGCGCGCTCGCGATCTGCGCGCACAGCAAGAACGAAGGGATTGCGAGAAGAAGGAAGCGTTGGTGCATACGGTGGCCAAGCTTAAGTCATCGCGGCTTGCGTCACAAGCGCCGCGCCGCGTTGTCGCCGTTCTATTTTTTTCGTGTGCTACACTCGCCTCCATGACGTCGCTTTCGAAGAAGCTCTTGGTGCTCTTTCTGCTGGCTCTCGTGGGAGGAGGCGTATACGCCGCGAAACAGCAGCGTTCGATTGCCTCGGTACAGACTTTGCTTGAGGCGCAGACTCAGAGTATCGCGGGGACGTATCGCGTTTTCGCAGACAGACATGTGTTTCCCTCCGAGAATTCCCGCGAACTCACGCAAGACCAGCGCAAGGCTTCGGTTCGCGTGCGTGCCGCTTACAGCAAGCTTTCCGAGGGGTTGTCCGTTGTCGAGCGCGTGCTCGCCATCAGCGAACTGCAAGTGGCGTTGATCTCCTATATGAACGCGTCTCTGTCGTCGTCCGCTTCACGCAATAGCGAGGCGGCCCAGATGCTGCAAAAGGAACTGGGTCCGCAGGGAAGCGTGCGCGAGCAGCTGGCTTCGTATAATGACAGCGCCAGGCTATGGAATGCTTTCCAAACGACGCCATCGGGCGCTTTGCGTGGGCAATTGACTGGAGGTGACGGGAATATTCTGCCGTATTTGAGATTTGATGGGCAGCAGGAGTATGTGAGCATCATCGAGTTGTAGCTTGTTAGCTTGTTAGCTTGTTAGCTTCTTAGTTTTGCTGAGAAGCCGCAAATTCCGCGGCTAAAAAGGAAGATCAGATGGATGCGCGATGGCACGGCGAACTTTGCTATGGAAGATCAGATGGATGCGAGACGGAGGATCATTGCCCGTGAAAAGGTTTTTCGACGGTGTTTTTGCATTTCGACATCTGTGAGGCTTCGGGGTTTGGCGCAGGGCCTAGAGATTGCCTCGCCTATCGCCGCGCGGAGCTTTCGCCATCGGCGATACCCCTGCGGACGTGCGAAACGGAAGGTCGTCTCCCCCCGCTGACCTTGTGCTGTGGTTTGCGCAAAAAATCCATTTGTGCTACAATCATGAGAAACCTACGCGCGTAACAAGAACATACACACGCACACGAACACCCCAACAAACACCCAATGCACATGCTCACCTCCTCACAGGTTTCCCTCCTCCGCAAGCAAGCGGAGTCGGGCAACTTGAGCATGAAGTGCCGTGAGCGCCTCGGATGGATTTTGCATTTCGTCGAGCACGGTTGCTCGGTGGGCGACACTTGTAAAGCCTTCGACATTTCGCGTTCGACCTTTCACCGCTGGCTCGACCGGTTTGATCCGAACGACTTAAGTTCGCTCGAGGAAAAATCTCACGAGCCGCTCAACGTGCGGCAATCGCAAGTGGCGCCGGAGATCGTCGAGCACATTCGCAAGTATCGCCAAGACTCGCCGCTCATGGGCAAGGAGCGCATCGCCGAATTGTTGGAGCGCGATCACGGTGTGATGCTCTCGGGCTCGACCATCGGCCGCGTGATCGACAGGGAGTGCTTGTACTTCGCGGATACTCCGCTGCACTGGAAGAAGCGCATGGGCGCAGCAACCGGCTGCCACGATCGTGGATGCGCCGATGCAGATCGCGCTGCCGCAAGAGCAGCAAGGGAAAGATCACTGCTTGTGGTGCAAGGTGGCGAGCGGCCATGGACATCGCATTCGCAAGTCGCTGATCATCGCGAGCATCGTGACGAACGCCGCGGTGGTGGCGCTGTTTGCGTTAAGCGCGCTCTATGAGACGGCCGCGGTGCAAGATCAACCCAACATCAAAGCCAGCGTCACCGAGGTGACGTCGTTCGACCTCTCTGCTCCAAGTGAATAAGCTCCTCGCCCTCCACAGGCTGGGAACGACGCTCTGGGGAGCGTCGAAAGGACAGTGGACGAAGCATGTTGCGAAGCTGATGGTGATTGTGTTCGTACTGTCCACTGTCCACTTTCCTCTGTCCACTCCGCTGGCCAGCGCGGCTGTGGGCA
>CAYTNJ010000103.1:0-4590 GCA_964439155.1 uncultured Candidatus Peribacteria bacterium
TCGCGGGGCAGGCCCCCCGCTTGCCCGGCGTAGCCCAGAGGCGAAGTCGGGTGGCGTTGGGACCCCCAAACGAGGGTGCAGAGGCTTGAGAAAAATATTCTCGTTCAACGTTCCCAAAACATTCAGGACAGGAAAGGTGGAAAGGAGTCGTCCACGGCGGCGGTGGGGGTGTTGCGGCCCCGAAGGGGGCCCTTCGGGCCAGGCGGAGGGGGCACCTGCGGTGGTGGCCTTCTTTGGTTACTTTCTTGGCCATCCAAGAAAGTGACACCCCGTGGGTTGCTTCCCAGAGTTCGGTGTCTGAATTCTTATCACCCGGTGCGTCGGAGGCAGGCGCTCAAAACTTGAGACCATCTTCTCGCTTTGCCTATCTCGCGATCGGCAACAAAAAGGAAAACACCGTGCCCGTGCCCTGCTTGCTGCGCACCCAAATGCGTCCGCCGGCCATTTCGATGATGCGCTTGACGATGTACAGGCCCAGGCCGTTGCCTACCGGTTTATGGATGGCGGCGTTTTTGCCTCGCGTGAATTTGTGGAAGAGCGAGGCTACTTCCTGTGCGCTCAAGCCGTCGCCTGTGTCTTCGATGTCGACGCGCACTTTTCTTCCCTGACGCGCCGTGCGTATCGTGACCGGGCCTTTGTTCGGGGCGTAGACGACGGCGTTTTCGAGGAGTTCGCCGATGGCGCCGCCGAGCAGTTTGGGGTCGACCATCACGGGGGAGTGTTTGTCATCGAAGGAGAAGACGAACGATTCCGTCGAAAGAGAGAAACGCTGGCGTACGTCGGCGACCGCGCCGCGGATGATTTCTTCGATCGGGAAAATATCCGGGCTGTAAGCCACGTTGCCGCTGGTGACGCTATCGGCGCTCTGCAGCGCCTGCATGATCGCCTCCATACGCTTTACCCCCTCCGACAGTTCCTGGTAGGCCTTTTTCGTGTCCGTCACCGTGGTATCGGCGTCGCCCAGGATTTCGAGCCACCACTTGAAGGTGGCCAGCGGGCTGCCCAATTGATGCGAGGCCAAATCCATCAGCGCCAGGCGCTCTGCGTCTAATTGCTCAAGCGCCTCCATGCGGCGGCGCGTCATAAGGATCGAGAGCTGAAAGGCCATCAACGACGCCGCAAAGCAGATGAGCACCAGGAGTAAAGGAGAGAACACGCTCTGCGAGAGCGCATAATATTCGTCGGCGTTCATGTCTACGCCGAGCACGGCCACCACGGTGCCGTCTTGTTTGCGAATGGGCGCGTAGCCCGACATCAGCAATCCCCATTGGTCCCGCGTCGCGACGGGATCGACGGAAGAATGGAGAAACGCTTCTTCGCGCAGCGCGGGGGCGTCTGTCGCGTCATATTTGTCTCCGAGGGAGGCGGGCTTCTCGTCTTCGTCCACTTGTCCGTTGGCGTTGCGATCGAGGGTGAGAGGATCAGATAGCGCGTCGGCATCCGCGACGAATTCCAGGATGTTCGGATCATTGGTGCGTCGCAGCACGTAGGCGAAACGCAGGCGACTCTCGCTGTCGCGAATAGCACGCAGTTGGCGCACGATCATGTTATACGCCGCGGATTCTTTATCCTCCGGACCGTTGATGCGCTCGATCCAGTCGGCTTCTATTTGCAGCGCGCCCATGTTCGCCAGACTTTGCAGATTATGCTTGAGTTCGGCCTCCATGGTCGCCTTGCCGCGCACATAAAAGAGAAAACCTACGAGACTGATCGTCACGAGCACGACGATGCTCGGCACGAAGGTTTTGAGAAGCCTTGAAGGCGTTGAGGAGGAGTGGTGGAACATCGAAGTTTGTATTCCTCTCAAGTATACCTCATTTTATGGCAAAACGCCATGGTTCCTCTGTTTAAGCCTTGGGGGCGGAGGAGGTCTGCTGGTTCGTCCAAAGCACCGTATCCATCACGGCCTGAAAGAGCGTTTCTTCGTCTTGGGGAAGCAGCACGCCCGGAATCTGCAGGAGCGAATCGGCCTGGGCGTTCACGGGGCTGAATTCCGGGATGAGTGACCGCAAGACCACGAGCGTGCGACCGGTCGGAGTGGGGAAATAATACGCAGCTCGACCGCAACCTTCCACGCCGCTCAAAATACGATACCCCTGCACTCCCGCGAAGACTGCCGCTTCCACCGGCCCCTCGGGCGAGGGCACGATGGTATCGCCGCGCATGGACGACACGATGGCATAGTCCGATCCTTCCGTGGTGATAATGGCGTCCTTCAGCGATTTTTCCAGTACGTCGAAACTCACGCTCATGTCGGTTAAGCGGTCGAGCGCCGGGGCGTCTCCTTTGAAGTCGCAGGGATCCGGGTGCTTGAGGGGCACCGAATGCGTGAGTGTCATCACCGTATCCGCCCGGCCGAACTGCAACGTCGTCTTGGGATAAGCGATCGAAAAGCCCGCCACGTCGTCCGCCTGGCGCGTCCATCCTACGGGCGTGATGGCGCCGGTCGCTACGTGCGGAACCTCGGGCGCAGCCGCACATGCGGCCAGAAGCGCGCAGCCAAGAAGAAAGCCAAAGAAAGGGGAGCGGGACATGTTCTGGCAGTATAGGCCAGCCCAAGCACTCCGGGAACCGGGAAAGGCCGTGTTTTTCGCGCATCTCCGGCCTTTTCGTCAATGTCACCCGCAGTTTCCGCCTGGTACCTTCTCTCCCATGCGCCTCCCCTTCGTTCATCATGCACAAAAAATGTGTTCACAGTGTTACGCGGCCGAACTGCTGGGCACGTTCTGTCTGACCCTGGCAGTGTCCTTCGCCCTCGTGAACGCGTCGGTCATCACCCCGCTCGTCGCGGCTCTCACGCTCTGCGTGTTCGTCTACACGGTGGGCGGCATCAGCGGCGCGCACTTGAACCCCGCGGTCACGGTGGGTCTCGCCAGCGTCGGCAAGATCGCGCCCGTCGAAGCACTCAAATACATCGCCGTGCAGTTACTCGGCGCGGTGGCGGCAACGGTGGTTGCTGCCTGGCTGGTCGGCTCCCCCCAAGTGGCGGTGGAAGACACGCTCAAAGTGGCGATGGGAGAATTCATGGGCACCTTCGTGCTCGCGTTCGGCGTGTCCAGCGTCGTCTACGGCAAGGTGCAGCCGGCCGCTTCCGGCATGGTGATCGGCCTGTCGCTCCTGCTCGGCATTCTGCTCGCGGCGGCCACGTCCAATGGTGTGCTCAACCCGGCGGTGGCCATCGGCATAGGCTCGGTATCGCTCTTCTATCTCGTAGCCCCCTTGCTCGGCGGTTTCGCCGGAGCCCAGTTCTACAAGTGGCTCCAGAGCTGAAGACCGAAAAAACTCCGCAAGGTTTTGCTTGGCGCGATGAAGCCGGGTGACGGTATGATTTCCCCATGAGCACCTTCCCCATCCCCGGCGACGACATTCAGAAAAAGTGCGAGCAGTTTTTGCAAGAACTCGGCGTGCCAGGCTTCATCGTTTTCGGCTGGCAAAAAGAAGGCGACCAATTCGGCGTCGTCTCTTCTTTTCATCGCATGCCTGTAAACGCAGCCGTCAAAGGCATGACCTGGGCTCTCAACGATTTCGTGGCGAAGTCGCTGTAAAACCTGGGAGTGGAATCCGATGATCGCGGGTAGGAAACCCGCGACCCATAAGGTTCAATCCTTCTCCTGCAGAACATCCCGAATCACCCACGAAATCAGCCCGAATACTATGGAAGCAATGATCCATCCGGGGATGCCTCCTCGTATTTCGAACACGGCCGTGCCTTCGGGCAGGGCTTTCACGATCACCGTGGCCAGCCACAGCAAGCCCGCGTTCACGAAGATCAAAAAGAGGATGCGCGAGAGGATGCGCAGCGGGAAGAGGAAGATATCCAGCACCGTGCGCATGAACAGGTTTAAGACGGTCAAGATGAGGCCCAACCACAGAAACGCCCACGTGCCTCCGCTTACGAAGAAGTACTGGGGCAAAAATCTGGCGAGCAGCCACGTGGCGGCTACGGTGAGGGCGATGCGAGCGGCTATGTGAAGGAGAAACATGCGACTTGGGGGAAATTACGCTTTCGCAAAGGTGATGCGGACGATGGTGCCGTCGAGATCCAGCTCTTGGACCTCGCCGTCATTCTTCTGAAACTGCGCGCCGGTCTCCCGGGCGATCAGGTCTTCGTACGTTTTCAGCAGTGCGTCACAGCCTTCGATGGAGAGCGCGATGGTGTCGCTGATGGAAAGCCCCGCTTCTTTGCGCAGCTTCTGCACGGTGCGCACGAGATCGCGCACGAGTCCTTCCATTTGCAATTCTTCCGTCACGTGCGTGTCGAGCAGTACTACCACTCCGCGGTCGGCGGCCACGTCGCTGCCTTCTTTGCCGCGGTAGGAAATGGTCACTTCCTCGGGTGCGAGCGTTTCGTCTTGAATGAGCACGCTGTCGTCGTCGCGTACGGTGAATTCTCCGCGCTTGCCGGCTTGAATGAGTTCCTGCACGCGGCCGCCGAGCCGGGGACCCACTTTCTTGGCGTCTACGAGGGCGATCACTTCGGCGAGTTCTTTGGGGTCGTTCGCGAAGGCGACTTCCTGTACGTTGAGTTCTTGGCGCAGCAGCGTCAAATCTTCATCGTTCAGCTGGACTTCTTCTCGCAGTTTCGGCGGG
>CAYTNJ010000104.1:0-4569 GCA_964439155.1 uncultured Candidatus Peribacteria bacterium
CTCTTAGGAATGTCTTGCCTTTTTTTGATAACCTAAACTTTAAATACAAAGGGTCACTACTTTTCCCTTTTACAGTAGTCAGTAAATCTCTGTTTTGTAAATCTAAGAGTTTTACTTCGGCTTTGGAAAGCATTTCAAATTCAGATTGTTTAACGGCTTGTAAAATTAATAATTCTTGAGCTGTTATTTTATTGGAAGTGAGTACTTTAAAATTTATATACATATGGATTACGAGTTGAAAGTTCTTTGTTTCTAATAAATCTCTCAGCTTCAACCTCACTGTCAAAAGGGTCTTCGAAAGGAGTTGAATAAAGCCAAAACAATAACCATCTTTTCTGAACCTCAAATTTCACACCTTGTCGGTTTACTACTTTCTTGATTCTGTATTTTGAAGCGTTTAAATTTATAACTTGAACAGCGTAGTATAATGCATACAATCCAAACAATGATGTTAGGTAGATTGCTAACTCCAAATTAACATCCCTCAATAACATGAAAGTTTTGAAACTTACAATACTGTTTAAAATTGCCATTATTAATTTCATCATTTATAATTTAGACTGCAAATATAAAACACTTAATTGGATTTTCCTAATTTTTAGTCAAAAAATTTACCTTGGAAACCTACTTGAGCATTGCCACCTATTGTAGGAGTTATAATTTTATTACACTCATTGATGTAATATTGATAATTGATATTGTAATCATATTCAGAATAATTCATGAACATTGTAATGTCAAAACCTTTATTTACAGCTTGTTCACGACCATCCGAGAATCTTTTAACAAATCTACCCGTTACTATACCATCTACCACTTTATTATCAGGTTTTGTGAAACAACTATTGTATGCAATATTTAAAGGTACACCTGCTGTGTCTATATTTGTATATGCTACGTTATCATTTATAAAATTATCCTCATTCCATAATGTTCGCCAACCATGCTTTTGTACTACTTCTCTCATTTCAGCTTTAGAAACAATAGGGGTGTCAGATTGAGTGACTTTTTCTGATTTACCACTAATGTAATAACGAATCACTTTATCATGAATTTTGGATTCCTCACCTTTACGACTCATTATTACATAATTCTGATTTGACCTTATTTTCTTACCTATACAGAAATCAAAAATGCCTTGGTTTTCAATTCCTTTATAATCACCTGCTGTTAAGTGATTTTTAATAGTTTCTTCCACAGGTATACCATCAATAAAGAATCTCTTAATAGCTATTGGCACAATACGTTGTGACCTATTTTTATGATAGTCTACATCAATTTCATAAGAACCTTTTGTTTTAATTTTACCATCTTCATACTCGGCTAGATAATTGTTAACATTGGATATCACCATCTTTTTGTAACAAGCTTCTTCTAATTCAAGTTTAGTAAGTTTTTCCCATTTAGCGCAAATGTCATTTAATTGTTCTAAACTGCTCTTCTTAATCTTGATTGTTATACCATCAGTATTCACCTGAATAATAGTACAGTCTTCAATAAAAGACAATCTTTCAGCTAACATTGCTAATAATAATTGACCATTGATTGTAATCTGAAGTTGAAATTTTTGGTCATACAAAAATGAGTAAGCATCTTTACTTTTCCCGTACACACCATTTAAAATAATCTTGTATGAATAATTTCTAGGGTCAGATTTTGGAATTCTAGTTCTAGTGTTATAAATATCTTCGTACACATCGCAGAATACATCTGATAAGTGGGCAGGATAGAATCTATTTCTAATTGAAAGATTTGGATAGTAACTTTTAACGTCTTTGTCAATTATCATGTATTCGTCATCACTTTCGAAAACTTTAGATTCATAACTTGCATGCAAACCACCTTCGCCAAATTTATACTCTATACCTTTATACATGACATTTTTACTTAAAACGTCAGTACTGAACCTAGAAACTATTACTGAATTCATATAATCCAAAATAGATTGAAACTCAGGTGTTTTGAAATTTACATAAGGTAAAATACATTCTGAAACTTTAATTCTCTCATGAATTGTTTGTTGTTTAGCTAACACTTTTTTATCAATCTGTAATGCATCAGCCATATAAGATAGAAACAATGTTTCACCTACAGACGAATCGCTTTTATTTCGCAAGCCTAAAAAAGGATGGTCTTCAGATTGAGAGATTCTTAATTCTATAAGTTCTTTACACTTTTGTGCAAATACGTAAGTTGAATCCACGTCATTAATACAATATTCAATAACTTCATCGAACTTATCAACGGTTAGAATATCATCATGTTTGTAAGGTAAATCTTGAACCTTTTTCCAATTCATTGCAAACTGTAACCACTTTAAACTAGTTGATTTGTTAGCGTTATTGTAATGGTTGATAAGAAACGGGTCAATCTGTTTAACAGAAAGCTTATATTCAGGGAAAGGTGGGAACTCATTGTTACGAGCTTTGTTGATAACATCTTGAGCCCATGAGTGAAATTGTTCAGCTTTTTTAGAACCTTTTAATTTATTAAAATCGTTTTGATTTTGTAAAAATAGTTCCAATACTTGCATGTCAAATCTAACATTGTTGAAACCGATTAGATACTTAATGTCACCTTTTAAAAATTTAACTAACTCTTTAGTATCATCTTTACGGGAACTAATCTCAAAGATTTTATAATTTTTTCCATTTTTGAATATCGCACAGAAGAAATTCTTCATTGTCTCGATATCAAATACATAATTTTTACTCATAGTTCAGCTCTAATTTTCATTATCAATTTACCTAGATTGTTTTCACCTTTTCTAGTATGATGGTCAACTCCCCAAAAGGTATCATTCCATGTATTACCTTCTTCAATTATCATATTATCAGTAGCTTTTAATTTAGATTTAAAAGGTTCTTGATTAAATTTTTGTCTTAACCCAAACGCCATGACACTCAACTTGAGGGTGTCCCAATCAGGTCTCCCTAATTTTTTACCTAAACGTTTAACTTCTTTTGCAGAATGTTCATCCATTGCAGCTATATTAGTTCTCGTGACAACATCTTTTGTTTTCATGGCTACATAAAAATGTTCAACTGATGGAAATGTTAAAGTTCCGTATTTAATACGAACAGGATAAAAATTAGATAACCATCTATACTCACCTTGGAATTGTTCTATAACCATTTTTGTAAAACACTCAACTGAGCATCAATTTCCTCATGCAGCTTCTCTCCAAATAAACCTTCTACGGGTGTTACGTGTTTTTGATTGGTGAGAGCTCTGTACTCAGCTCGTCTTTTTAGGACTAATTTTTCAATAGCTATCCTAGCTGCTTCGACCATTTCTAACTCTTTCAGAATATTGCTATATGCAGTTGTTGTTTTTGCATAAACCTCTAAATCGTCCCACAATTTGGACTCACGCTCGTTTAATAATTCAATTGTTGTCATTTAAATACTCTTTTAATTTGATAATTGCTTTAGGGTCTCCAACCCCTACTAAATGTTCAATGTTAGAACCATTTACTAAATATGGGATACCACCTACCCAATAGTGATTTTTCAGAAATTTAAAAGGTCTTATTTTATAAGATATCCGTATTACAGGTTCTTTTAAATCTTCAGAAACTTTCTTTTGTTTCGCCATCTATACCATATTATAAGTTCATGTGTTTCAGGTAATACCTCAAATTTTACATCAAAAACTATTTTAATGGAAACTATGATAAATAATATGAATATTAAAGGTATCATTTAGTGATGCACATGTTTTTATCCAATACTGCTAATCGCAGCAATTCTTCTAAATTGTTTTCTTCAGATTCTAAAATATCCAAATCCTCTATTATCTGAGGTGTTGTGATAGATAATTCTAGAAATAAATTAACTACTTCTTCGCAGTTCTTTGCTATTACTCGTTTACCGTATTTTAGTACACAATTACCATCTATACAGTCTAGCGTAAATAATCCCGTCTTATACATTATCTAAAATTTAAATCAGTTAACGCTTCGTAAACTCTCCTAATATCATCAATTGAATGAACAAAACGTAGAAAGTGAGTGGAGTTGTCTATACTGCTAACACTACTCATTTCACCTACACCTGCATCATTGATGGTTACTAGGAATTCGAAATTAGGGTCATACCATTTATTGTAGGATTGTTCCTGAAAGGTACGTTGTTTTAAAATTAAATCATTTTTCGTCATTTGCTCAAATATTTTTCAAAGTTCTCAGTAATTTTATTAACATTAATCAGAAAGGGTTTCAATTTTAAATATTGATTAACCGCTTTCTCCCATACAGTCATCGAATAAACATTCTCAGACGCTTGTGTATCATCAAATTTCTTATGACAATTATTATCAGAGAACTGACAACATAAATACAAAGCATTATCTAAATGATTCATAACTTCAGGATTCATCGTACTACGTTTTGGCAATACGTGAGCAACTTCACTTCTCAGACCTTGTAAGTAATCACCACAATTTTGACACACAGGATTCTTCTGTATTTGTGCAATGTGATAATCGAAAAAAGGGTCTAGTGTAGATTTCTTCTCTTTAAGTTTCTTTTTACGTTCATTACTAATAGCTCTGATTGAATGATTTTTG
>CAYTNJ010000105.1:0-4535 GCA_964439155.1 uncultured Candidatus Peribacteria bacterium
TCCAAAGCTGCAAGAGATATGGGACCTGCGGTTTGAGGTGAGGGTGGCTTTTCACCAGTTCCAGAAGTTTTTGCTCGATATCTTCTTTTGGGGATTCCGTTGTAATCCAACCAAGACCATGATGATGCTCCAAATCACGAAGCCACCAGGCATAGTGACTCTGAATCAATCCCATATGATGCTTTAATTGATCTCCTTTTGGAGTTTTCGCTAAAACCCTTTGCTCTACAGCCATCAGCTTTACCAGGGCATACCACATGTACTCCAGGGAATCCTTGTTTTCTGTGGACATCAGCGAAGACAGCTCATGTCTTCGGATGAAATCAATGTGGTTAAGAGTGTGGAAAATTACATCTGCTTTCTGTCTTTCATTTAGCGGGAAATCTGAATCTGAGAAATGTTCCAATGTCCAAAACAAAACCTTCGGGTCTCCGTACATCCCAAAACATGTTGCATTTCCTTTGCCGTACTCTTTCACCTCATCGCTTGTTTCCTCCTCCCATTCTTTGTAGTCCCTTGCCAGTTGGATAGAAGGGCTTTGCTTCGTTTCGGGCATTTCGGCCTCCGAAAGAACTACCTTTGCCACAGACAAAGGAAGCATAAGCATGATGGGGGACTCTGCATCCGCACCGATTATCTCCACTGGTAGAAGTCCTTTTTGCTCTTTCGCTGCCAAAATCTTTCTCAGTCTTCCAATAATTTCGGAAGTACCATTATCCTCCCTGGGAGGGATGCGATCTTTTCTTTCACCGCCTTCGTCCTCAGGGAAACTTTCTAGGATGTCTGGCATAGTTTCCTATTAATAACATTTACTTAAACTTACGTCAATCTTTTGTAATTATTCGTATCTTCTAATCACCCTTCCCGCCCATACCACCCGGCTACGTTCTTGCTGAGGCAAGAAACTACGCCGAGGTTTCCCTCCCAAATCCATGGACGATATGCCGGGTGCCTCGGCGTAGCTCGCAAGCGAAGCCGGGCTTTACCCTTCTCTGCCATACCACGGCAAAACAGTCTGCTTCTTGTAGGAAAGCTGCGAGAGCACTTCCGGCAATACGTCTGTCACCGGCTTCAACTGAACCTCGGTGCAGCCCACCTTGAGCAAAGCCGATCGATGATCATCAATTAGTTCTCCGACGAGAGGAGCGGCCGGAAGCTCTTTTAGAAGTTCATCAAAACCGATATGAATCGCTTCGGGAAATTGTTCTGCAAACTCTCCAAATCCGCGGACGAAGACTTCGAGTTTTTTCGTGGAGTGGATCCACAGGAAATCTTTTTCGGACGTTCGAGCGTGACAGAGATCACTGAGATGGATCGACGACGAGGGAACTTTGAGCGACGAGGAAAGCGCGTTTGCAAACGCCGCGCCCATTTTGAGCCCCATGAAACCGCCGGGGCCGCTGACACTTGCGATGGCTTCGACATCTTTCCACGTCCAGCCTGCATCCTTGAGAGCCGCTTCCGCCAATGGCAAAAGTTCGCCATCGGGGAGACGACGGTCGACGGGTTTTGAACTGAGAACATTTTCGGCGTCGACGCACGCGAGGAGACCAAAGCCGCTGGCGAGATCGAGGAAGAAGACGCGCATGGGGAAACAGTAGCAGACGGCGAGCCATGAACCACCTTGGTTCGCGGCGGCGTTTTGGCCCGATGCAAGCGCAAAAGGCCGACATTTTTGCTCCAAATGACGGTCTTGTGCCATTTTATCCGCTAAACTACCGCATATGCTGGAACAGCCCGGGGTTAGTATTGTCATCCCCACGCATAGGCGGGCCCAAATTCTGCGCTCGTGTCTGGAGCATCTTTCGAACCAGACCATTCGCGAGGAATTGGAGGTGATCGTGGTGAGCGACGGGCCGGACAAGGAGACTGCGGAGATGCTGCGCTCCCGTACTTGGGCGATGCCCGTGGACTATCTGGAAATTCCCAAAAGCCAGCAGGGAACGGCACGCAACCGCGGGGTGGAAAAGGCGCGAAGAGAGGTGTGCATGTTCATCAACGACGACATTTTTTTGGACCGCGCAGCCTGCGAGGAACATCAATTGGCCCACGCGGCGCTGCAGTATACGAACGAGATCGACGTGGCCGTGCTCGGGCAAACCGTGTGGGATCCCGCCTTGGAACAAACGCCCGTCATGCGCTGGCTCGACGAAACGGGCTGGCAGTTCGGCTACAAGATGCTCGCGGAGTACGAGGAGGATTTCGTGTCGCAGGAGGTGCAGCATCGCTTTGTGTACGCCAGCCACTTAAGCGTGCCCACATCCATCGCCAAGAGGGTTCCTTTCCGTGAAGACGTAAGCCTGTACGGCTGGGAAGATATCGAGTGGGGCCTGCGCCTGAAAGAACGGGGCGTGCGCCTATTCTATGCCCCAACGGCAAAGGCGGTGCACCACCATGCGCTCACCCTCGACGATTCTTTAAGGCGCATGGAAACGCTTGGCCGATCCGCCAGGGTGTTTTCCCAACTTCACCCGGATTTTGATCGCCTGCCAAAGGGGTGGAAGTACGCAGCTTATCAAGTTCTTGGGCTTTTACCGACCATGCGAGGGAAACATGCGAGGGCGTTCGTGCGGGGGTTGAAGGAAGAGAGCCAAGGGTAATGGACAGAATCTAAATATAGTTTAGGATTCCTCTCCTTTATGGAATCTCATGACCGAGCACAGGGGTTTTTAGACCGCATCGATACCTTGCTGAATCCCATGCGACAGGAGTTTCAGGAGTGGCTGCTAACACTTGAGGGGACGAATGAGAACAGTCTTGAAGCAAACCACCGACTGGCAGCATTGATTCAAGAAAATGCAGATGCTCTGCGCATCGCATTCCGCTGCACTCGCTGCGAACAGCCCGCGCGTTTTAAATGTGTATCGAATAGAACGATGAAAACAGGCATGTTCACCTTTGCTCATTCGGGCGGAACACACACCGGTACGGCAAAGATCCCCAAACTTTTGCTTACGGAACCTGCGCCGGATGGCCGTGCGCGACATTCTTCTGCTTCCCCTAATCCGATGCCAGAAACTCCAGATCTTCCACCGATGTTTCTTGAGGAAATCGAAACCGCTTTGATTCCTTTTCGCGAGCGCTTTCAAGGATGGCTTAGAGCTCTTAAGGGACAAAATAGTGAATCGGCAGAAGCCGCTCGCGCATTGGCCACCCGTATTCAAACTACCGCAGATACTCTGCGTGTTCTTTTTACTTGCGTGAAATGCGGGGAGCCAGCGAGATTAAGATGCGTGGCGGGTAAGAAAGAGGGGGAGAAATATTTTCAATTCGGACATTCCAGCGGCACAACGCATGGAGGCGGAAGCGCGGTTCCTGAACTTACAATTGTTTCCATAATTCCACAGGCTCAAGAACAGTATGAACGCCTTGGTGATGACTAATTCTTATGCCCGAAACTCCCGACTTAACGCCGGCATTCCTGGAAGAAATCGACCAAGCGTTGCTTCCTTTGCGTGAGCGCTTTGAACAGTGGCTCGGAACTTTGGAAGGTCGGAATGAGGGATCTTTCGAGGCGAATCGGCGTCTTGCTGTACTCATCCAAGAAGCAGCTACGCGAATGAACGTTGCTTTTGCCTGCACTAAAGCGGGGTGTGGCCAGCCTTCTAAATTGCGCTGCACCAAAACACCGGCTGTTTCCTCCGGAATGTTCACCTTTCAACACGATCGCCATACCCATGGCGGCGGCAGTACTTTTCCCTCGCTTACCATAGTCCCACGCGCTCCGGATAAGCGCCGTCGTCTTGAAACCGAGTTATAAGCCGTTCATTTGTTCATTCAATTATTGAGAAGTAAACTTTTCTAAACATTTTGTCTAATTAACCTAACGCATTTCCTTGCCTTCTGCGGGCGGATTCTTTATAGTGGGCGCAGAGTTTTGATCCTGGTAATCAGCACTGTCCTATTTCTTAGGACGGTGGGTTTTCCGAGAGATCGCTCAGCCCCTCACCCCTCACCCCTAACCCTCTCCCGGAGGGAGAGGGAGACTTCCTACCCTTCCTGAACATGCGCGCATCATTCTTAGCCGCCTTGAACCAGATCTGTTCCGAAAAGAACGTGAGCGCCGAGCAGGTGCTTGAGGCCGTGAAGCAAGCCATCGCCACCGCCTACCGCAAGGACTTTGGTAATAAAGAGCAGGAAATCCGCGTGGTGCTCGATGAGTCGCGCGATCAGCCGCAGATTTTGCTGGTAAAAGAAGTGGTGGAGGAAGTGGAGAACGAGAACTTCGAAATCGGTGTTGCCGAAGCGAAGAAGATCAAGCGCGACGTGGAGGTGGGCGATGAAATCGAGATCGACGTGACGCCCGACGAGTACGGCCGCATCGCCGCCCAGGCCGCCAAGCAGGTCATCTTGCAGAAGTTGCAGGAGGCCGAGCGCATGAGCTTGTACGAGAAATTCAAAGACCGCGAGAACGAACTGCTCACCGCCACCGTCACGAAGACCGACCCCAACTGGGTCACGCTCGAGATCGAAGGCATGACGGTTTCCTTGCCCTGGAGAGAGCAGATCCCCGGCGAGCACTACTACACCGGCAA
>CAYTNJ010000106.1:0-1477 GCA_964439155.1 uncultured Candidatus Peribacteria bacterium
GGATGAAAAAATTATTCCTGCTATTGATGGCAGTTTCACTTGGGTCGGCAGAAGCCGCGCCTATTCGCAAGGTAGATGCTGGGATAGTTCAATTTAAGCAGTCGGACCAAGTCACTCCTTCTCCGCCTGCAAACTATTCCAATATCTTCGTCAAGAGCGACGGTAAGGCCTACGTAAGTGGGTCTGCCGGCGTATCTTCTATGGAGCAGCTCCACTCGGGCGCCGAGAATCTGAGCGGCTCTCTCTTTACTGGAACATTGCCTGTATCTAAGGGTGGTACGGGGCTAGCTACGGTATCGCCGTCAGCCATTTTATTTGGCACCGGTACTAGCGCGCTAAGCCAAGTAGCCGTGGGTACTGGAAGCCAAGTCTTAAAGGGCGGCACCATACCTGGTTATGGTTCTGTTGCCCTAGGTACGGACGTTTCTGGCCAGTTACCTATAGGCAGCGGTGGTACTGGGCAGTCTACGCAAACGGCGGCCTTTGATGCTCTCGCCCCGACCACTACTGCTGGCGATTTGATCTACTACAACGGTACGGATAATATACGCCTAGGGCTTGGCACTAGTGGTTATGTGTTGACGGTTAGCGGTAGCGGCCCGGCATGGGTTAGTGCATCCTCTTCTGGCGGTAGCTCGTTAACTCCTGGTGAGCACTGGGTAACTGGCTGTAGCGGGAAGGCTTCTACCAATACATCCGTGGTTTATTTCACCACGGTTCAAAGAAACGCTGGCGCCTGCGCACCTACATATTCCAGCTCATCGACCAATGGTGATACTTGGACCATTACATGCGATGGCGTATATAGCGTGCATTCCTCTGTTGCCTACTCGGGTGGAGCAGGCCGAGCAGGGCTTACGTTAAACTCTACTGGCCTTTCGACTGATATTGCTTCTTTGACGCAAACACAGATTATCGATGTTCAAAACGGAAATAGTAATGATGACGGCGTAGCTAGAAAAGCAAACGCCACCACAAGGTTTGTAATCGGTGATGTAATCAGAGTGCAGGGTAATACATCATCTACTTGCGACACGAGCACATTTAATTACCTAAACCAGGTGCGCATTACTAGGGTGGGGGAATAATGGCTAAGCAGCTTTTAGTAGAATTAGAAACCGGCGAGCAGGTGGTAATTTCCTTGGATGATACCGGGGATTATAATTTCAAGTCTAAAATCCTATGGGATACTTCTAAAAAGGGGCCGCTTCCCCAGGATATTGAGCTGGGAAAAATGGCCGTCGGTGGCGACGGTAGCCTGGTAAAGCTTGCGGAGGCAAAGCCCGAGCACCTGGCGGCTATCGCAAAGAAAGATGAGTCGCGATTGTTTGTGGCTATTGATTTTCTACGTGGAAATATTTGGTATGTCGCGGCGGTAAAAGAATTTGGCTTGGCGATGCCTACTGGGTTGCAGCAGGCGATGCAGGCTGCGGCAGATGTTGTTTTAGAGTTTGAGAACAAGGGCTAGGCGATGGCA
>CAYTNJ010000106.1:1487-2199 GCA_964439155.1 uncultured Candidatus Peribacteria bacterium
GCTGTAGCTTATTTAAAATCTCCCGATTGGCTCTGGGTTATGGAGCAAGAGGTAGGCGTGCCGGTGCCTACTGATGTTGCCTCTCTTCGGGCCACTGCCTATGCGGACTTAGCCGCGATTAAGGCTAAGAAGGGCTAGGCGATGACACGGCTTAAGCCCATGATCTGGGATCTAAGCTTAGCTGGTTTCATATTTGTAACGGGCCTCTCGGCTGCGTTATGGTTCTTTTCTACCATGGCATCGAACGCAGATATTGACGTGCGAGAAAAGCGCATCCTAAGCTTGGTTGATGAGAAATACAGTACCCTTAATCAAAAAGTGGACGAGCAAGGCAAAGTCCTCCAACGTATGGACGATCGCATCTACAAGATTTATACTCGTAGTAAGTAGTTTTCTAGCCATCAATTTAATCGCTGGTATTCCGCCGGACCCTTATAGGGACGGTAAGCTATTCTTATTCCTAATCCCGTGCGCGTTTGTCGTATGCGAGTGGCTGCGAAGGCATTTCCATTGGAGCCTCGCGTGCGCGTATGCATGGTGGTTCTTCCTATGGTGGCGCGACTTAACGCAGCTCTACGGTATTATGCCCGTCGTGCTACCGCCGCTATTCCTGGCGGTGGCTAGAGAGTGCGTTAAGAATGAAAAGCTAGTGCTGCTAGGTTTGCGTTTGACGTTCTGGTTTCAGGCCGGGCTTATGGCGACCCAATACTAC
>CAYTNJ010000106.1:2233-4401 GCA_964439155.1 uncultured Candidatus Peribacteria bacterium
TTCGAGTGCCTTGGAAAACCATTTGGTAATTTAAGCAATGCGACGCTTATGGGAGCTTTCATCGCGGCTTTATTGCCTATTGCTCTGGTTAAATGGAGTAAGTGGGAGGCGGCCTTAGTTGTTCTTGTTTGCCTGGCTTGTGATTCTTCCATGACCATTGCTGCGATGCTGACTGGGGTAACTACCTATTTCTGGTTTAAGTACACTTGGCGCAGCTTAAGCATTATGGTGCCGATGTTCTTGGCATCTTTTTGTTTTATGACACTGGTTTCTATATTGCCGAACCACGATATGTTTAACATAAATGGAAGAATGTTGCCCTGGAAGGCCGCATGGGAAGCCTTCCTGCAACGCCCCTCTGGGTGGGGTCCTGGCGCATGGTTAGGAATAGACAGCCGCTGGAATATTAATTATCACGAGTTGTATGCTCAAGTACATAGTGACTGGCTGCAATTACTATTTGAGGGTGGGGTACTAACTTTTGGATCTTTTGGACTCTTTATTATTCGCAGTCTGTATAACAATAACGCTGTATGGTCTGGCGTTTTTGTGTCCCTATTAGTCAATTCTCTTGCTAACTTTCCTATGAGGTTTGCTCCAACCGCTTTTTTATTCTGCTTGGCTGTCGCTATGTTGTATAAGGGCGGGCATGACACCAATACCAGGTAAAGGAAAACAAAGGTTTCTTGAAGAATATTATATGCCGGAGCCAACGACTGGTTGTTGGTTGTTTATTAAAAAACACACACATCTCTTTGGGTATGGGCAAATAAGCGTTAGGGGAAAAACTTATTCTGCACATAGAGTTTCAGCATTCTTATATGGAAAAATAAAGACCTTAGATGAAAAGGTTCTAGTTTGTCACAAATGCGATAATCCGGCCTGCCTTAACCCAGACCATCTTTATGCTGGCACATATAGGGATAATAGGTTGGATTGCATCAGAAATGGTAGGAGCCGATCGAAGGTCAATGATTCTGAAGCCAGAGAAATGATTAAAATGGCCGCAGCCGGAGCCCGAACGCTAGATGTAGAGAAAAGGTTTCCCCATGTTGGCAAGAGAGTAATTCAAGGTATTTTGTATGGAATAACCAGGAAAGAGCTGGGGCCTAGGCCTGGGCGCGGTGGCGCATGGAGAATAGCAAGCCCCGCGGTTGTGGCAGAGGTACGAAGATTATATGTTTCTGGGTTGAAACAGGTAGAAATAAGAAGACTATTCCCATACATCAGCAGAAGAACAATTTACGATATTGTAAACAATAAGACCCACAAGCTATACTAGGTGGATGCAAGGATGCATAGGCAATGCAAACATCTATACTGCAATAGTAGCTGCGTGCTGGGTTTTGAATTTAATTCTAGAGCGCTGGCTTGGCAGGACAGATAAGGTTAAGGCTGCATCTACGTTTGATTTAATAATATCTGGGGTGGTCATAGTGGCGGCCCTTATTTCACGGAAAGGAAATAAAGATGGAATCAGTCGTTAAAACAGTAAACCTAGGCAAGGAAAGTAGCGAAATGGTGGACCTTATCGCCGCAGTAATTGAGGACGTGCGACTTGGTAAAAGTTTGCCTGAGATCGCCGCGAGATTGCCTCAACTGGTGGTAGCAATAGAGGGCTATAACCTCGTAGGCGAAGAGACAAAGCTTGCATGGAATGGAACCGCAGGCTACTTGGTTTACAAGGTTGGGGCTGCATTGATGGTTCAAAAACCAGAAGCTCCAGCTGAGTTACCGCAAGCATAAATAGGGGGGAAAATGGGTCAACGGAAAAACCAGTATAGTTCTTTGTACGATAGGTTTCATGCCAGCTATACCGTTGACCCCACCTCTAAGTGTTGGGTTTGGAAAACAAAACCAAAAAATAAGCTTAAATACCCGTGCATAAGTTTAAATTACGTTACTTACCAGCCACATAGGTTATCGGCTTTTTATTTCGGCATTATAAAAAAAATAAAAGATAGGTCGGTCGTGGTTTGCCACACCTGCGATAATACTGCTTGTGTAAACCCTAACCACCTTTTTGCTGGCACCCAAAAAGATAATCTTTTAGATGCTAAGGTAAAAAAAAGAATGCAAGACGGATCGAAGCACTGGAACGTAAAACTAACAGAGCGGCAGGTTTTAAGTATTCGAAAAGAGCTGGCGAGCGGGGCTAGGCAGGGAGA
>CAYTNJ010000107.1:0-4383 GCA_964439155.1 uncultured Candidatus Peribacteria bacterium
AATGGAAATACCGGATGTACGCCGAATTGTAAGGCTCCCAAGCCGAAATACAACCCTGTTTAGAGCGCTTTCGCCGGCAAGAACTCCGTATCCGCGCTCAAACGGCTCTCCTCCGGCAGAATCTGATTCTGATACTTGCTGCCCGGCTTGAGGTTATACGGCATTTCGGCAGGGCTGGTCATCTGCTCGAAGGCCAGCTGGCAGACGCGCATGCCCGGGTACAGGGCGACCGGGAGGCGGTTTAAGTTGCTGATTTCGAGCGTGATCGTGCCCGAGAAGCCCGGGTCGACGAAGCCGGCCGTAGAGTGGACGATGATGCCGAGGCGACCAAGGGAGCTACGGCCTTCCACGCGGACGACTAAGTCATCGGGCACCGTGATGCTCTCGCGGGTCACACCCAGGACGAATTCTCCCGGTTGGACGATGAACGGGTCATTGTCCGGCACGGTGATGGTGCGCATGTTGCCGATGAACGACTCCGGCTTTTTGGGGTCTAAGATGGCGAATTTGCTATGTTCGTACAGCTTGAAGGTGTTGCCCAGGCGCAAATCCATGCTCGATGCGTGGATGTGCATGAACAGCTCCGGCTGCGCGGTATCGATCTTCACCCGGCCCGATTCGATGGCTTTGCGAATGTCGCGGTCTGACAAAATCATGGTTAAGTGTGGTAGGACCAAGAAAGGATAGCAGAGAACCGCAAAAAGCCATCCAAGCAAATTGCCAAGAAGGTGATGTCGGCTACAATCCCTGGTCCATGCCGACCGCCAAAAGCGTCATCGACGGCCAGACGGATTCCGCTTTGGTAGAGCCAAAAACCACGAATACGGAGGAAAGGCAGCAAGAATCGATGCGTGAACGGGTGCGCATGGAGTGTTTGGTGATGCTTTCGTCCGCAGCGATGACGGGGAAAAGCGCCATGGCCGACAAAGACGTAAACGACTACATGAAAGCCATGGAAGAAGACGCCATAAAGGAAGCCAAAGATCATAAAGAGAAAATGAAATGGTTACAGGAGATGAAGAGCCACGCACGCACGTTCGTGAATCAAACCCTCTCCTTCGGCGAGGATTACCTCATGCGGGTGAAGCTGGCGAAAGACGGTGAGCAGAGCGAGGCCAGTAAGAAGCGTTGGCAGCAGCGTATGAAGGAACGCAAAGGCAACGAAACCTGGGCCGACGCACGCGAGCGATTGCGACGGGAACAAGCGATGGAACTTGTGGAGTTAGCCAAAAACTGGCGCCAACTGAAGAGCAACATCAAAGATCTTCAGAGCACGGCAAAGAGAGCGAAACTGGATTCCTCGAAAGTCCCCGAACTCAACGTCTTCGACAGCGAAGCATTCAAGAATGCCAAATATCCCGAGCAACTCGCGATGTTCGAGAAAGCAAAGAATGCGGTATTCGCCGAATTAGAGCCGCGCGAGCGCTGTCACTTGAAAGCGAAATTCCTCTTAAAAGGAGCTGCGGCAGAAGGTCTCTTGGACCCTCGGAAAATCGACGATGCTTTGAGAGGCATTCACGAAGAGCCGAATCTGGAACGCTTGAAAACCTACGTCGATGTGACGCTGGAAAGTTACTATCGCGATTGGGTGCTGGAGACGAACAAACTGATGGAACTCGACGCACTGACGAAAGAACGAGGTTTGCTCATCAGCGTCCTCCCGCGCAAAGCCTTCATCGGCTTGGGCTACGCCGAGCGCAACGCCTATCTTTCCGCCACCGAAGCGCGCATCCAGGCGCTGAAAGGCGAACAAGATGGGAAGACGAAAGCACTCGAAGGCATCCACCGCGAAGTGGACCAGGAATCCGATGTGGTCGCGCGCAAGCTCTTGGAAGATGCCCTCGCCCGCTTCGGCGACGATCCCCGCTTCGCCACCCTCGAACGCCTGCTCGACGCGCGCGAGGAAGGCGTGCTCCAAATGGAAGACCGGCGCGACCCCAAAGACGTGCTCCGCAGCATGCGCGACACCGTGTCCAAATTGCCGATGGCCGTGCAAGGCCTCACCCGCATGGCCTTGGAAGCCGACGGCCTGGAACCCGAGAGCAATGGGGCGCACTTGCGCTGCGTGAGCGCGATGCTGGATACCACGACGCAGCTGCGCCAACGGGGCGTGCTGACAGACACCCAAGCGAAGGAGACGGAAGAAGAACAGCCGAAAGTGGAAGTGCAGCGCGTCACTCGGACCGAGGAAGTGACAGAAGACCCGTCTACGTCTGCCTCGTCTACGTCTGAGGACTACGCCGAAGCAAGGGACTTCGCCGAGGCAGGTGATGACCCCACTACGCTTTCTGAGCTTCGCGGGGCAAGAGAAGACAAGGAAGACGACGTAGCATTATCCTTCGAACAGCCGATCATCCCGCCCGCGCCGATCGAAGCGCAGGTGTTCGACACCGAACCCGACGAAGAATCACAGCGTAAAACCTTCGCCATCATTCAGGGCAAAAAAGACGATCCCGCTTCCGGGCTCAACGCGGCGATCAGGCCTCCCATCGATGCCGTGCAGCACGCCGATGTCATCCGGGCGCAGCGCTCCCTCAAAAAAGACGCTCTGTTACTGGAGAAGTACGGCATGCGCTTTACGCTCGGTGGAGAGATCTCTGAATCCACGCAGAAGGAAGCCAAAAAAGCCGCCTAAACGTTGTCTAAATCCCGGAAATCCCTTACACTTTGCCTCTGTATTTTCCCTTCGATTTGCCATGAAGTACCGCTTCGCCATTCCCCTGCTCTTCGGCTCCGCATTCCTCTCCGCCTGCTCCCCCATCGCGCAATCGATGCCCGCCAACACGGTGGAAAATCCCCTGTATGCGGAGTACTTCTACGACAATCTCATCGAGCAGATCGTCGACCTGCAAATCCAGAAGGACCCCGGCTTGGAGGGATCCGCCGGCACAGACGCGGAGAAAATGAAAGCGGACGCGCTCGCCAAGACCCAAGAAGTGAAGCAGCGCCAACTGCGAGGCAAGACCGGCACCTTCCTGCCCATCAAAGAAGAAGCCGTGGGCAAGGTGTTGATAGAAACGGATGCCGCGTGGACCGGCCCGGAGTTCTTCGTAACACCCGGTATAGAGCTGCACCTATACCTCTCGACAGCCCTCGACCCGCGCGACGTGCCTTTCCCCGGTCCGGATGATCTTGATTTAGGAATCGCCAGTCCCTTCGGCGCGCAAAAACTGAGCGTGCCCGCGGGCCGCACCGGCGATTGGCGCACGGCTGTCTTGTGGGACGCCAAATTGCACCGCCTGCATGGATTCGCCCAGTTGCAGCAAGCGGTGCGATAAGGCGCTGTCACCCTGAGCCCGTCGAAGGGCGCCCAGTTGCAGCAAGCGGTGCGATAGAAAAGACGCGTATGGATGGACTACAGACGCTGGCGCAGCTGCGCGGCGGCGGCGTCGATGGCGGCGCTGATCGCGGTTAGGTCCGATTCTACCCTGACGCCGTTCACCAAAAACGTCGGCGTACCGGCCACTCCCAGTTTTTGCCCTTCGGCGTAATCGGCCAAAATCACGTCGCGCTTGATATGTGATTTCATGCACCGCTCGAACAGCGGCATATCCAAGTTAAGCTGCTCCGCCCACTCACGAATGGTGTCGGAGTTCAATTTGTCCTGGTTCGTGTAATTCAAATCCAGGAAGTCCCAGAACTTGCCCTGATCGGCGGCGCACTCGGCGCCCTCGGCGGCCTCCAAGGCATAGCGGTGGATGGAGCGCAACGGGAAGTGACGGTAATCGTAACGAATCTGGGTGCCGTATTTTTCCACGAGGGGCTTAAGCAAAGCCGCGTGGGCGGCGCGGCAAGCGGGGCATTGCAAGTCGGCGAACTCCCACACGATCACCGCGGCATTGCCGCCGGTTTGCGGATGTTGGGTTCGGGTGGTGTCAGCGGAAAGGCCGGTCTTGTCGACGCACGCGACGAGAGCGAGAGATAAGACTGCTGCTGCAAAAAGAGAGTGTTTCATGAGCCTAGAGTACAGATGACAGTGGACAGTGGACAGTAAAAAATACTTAACATTTACTGTCCTCTGTCATCTGTCCACTTTCCACTCGTAAATCCCTATACTCCTATCATGTCTCTCTACCGCGATTACCGCCCCCTCTCCTTCGACGACGTCGTGGGCCAGCGGCACGTGGTCGAAACACTCGAACGCTCGGTGGCCCAGGGCAAAACGGCGCATGCTTATCTGTTCGCCGGGTCGCGCGGGACGGGCAAAACCTCAGTCGCACGCATTTTGGCGAAGTCGCTCCTTACGCAGGGCATCGAGGACGACAAATTGAAACAGCTGATCATCAAAGCCGCCGAGGAAGGCAACTTGGTCGACTTGACCGAAATCGACGCGGCCAGCAACCGCGGCATCGACGACATCCGCTCCTTGGTCGAAAAAATCCA
>CAYTNJ010000108.1:0-4346 GCA_964439155.1 uncultured Candidatus Peribacteria bacterium
CGCGAACATATGGCCGAGCGGACCGTGTATTCTCCCCGCGTTGATTGCGGCCAAGCCGTCTTGCACCAGACGGCGGTTCCAGCCCCTAAGCGGCACCAAATCCGCGATCGTGCCCACGGTGGCTAGCGCCAAGTCGGTATCGCGGTCTTCCCACGGGCGCTGCTCGAGTGCATGTAAAAAGCGAAACACCACGCCCGCCGCAGCCGGATAGGGCTCGGGATAATCGGGCGCGAACGCGGGATGCAAAATCGCATACGCGGGCGGCGGAGAACCGGGGCAGTGATGGTGATCCAAAATGATGACGTCGATGCCGTACGTTGACGCAAGATCGATCGCTTCCGTGGCGATGATGCCGGTATCCACCGTGATGAGCAGGGTTATGCCCGCTTCCTTGCAACGCTCGATCGCCCAGGGCTTGAGGCCGTACCCGTCACGCGCGCGGTCGGGCAGCAGAACCAGGCACTGGGCATCGTGCCTGCGGAAGTAGCGCACCATCTGCGCCGAAGACGTAATGCCGTCGCAATCGTAGTCGCCGAACAGCGCGATCTTCTCGCCGCTCTTCACCGCGGCCCGCACGCGCTCGGCCGCTTTGTGGGCATCGGGAAACACCGTCGGGTCATAGGGGACGTAAGGATCGAGCGTCATCGAAAAAGGGTCCGCCAGTTGCCGCTCCTGTCGCAAGCGTTCATGCAGCGTCGCCAAAGCATCGGCCTGCAAAGGCGAAAGAATGTCGCAGCCGTCGGCAAAGATCCACCGCTTGCCGGTGAACGAAAGAGGGTGCACGGGAGTACACTATCTCCCCCATACTTCATTTTCAATAAATTACCTCGGCGTAGTCTCGGCGTAGCCGGACGTAGACGGGTTCCCCGCCCTCAGCATCGTCCACGCCGTCGCCACTGCGATGATCGCGGCGGCCAGCCACGTGCCCGGTCCCGTATCGGCCAAGGGCGCACCGCTGTGCAGGGCATCGTCGCCATACACCATCACGTCGGTGGCCGCGCCGTGCAGGCGCTCTTCCTCAAGCCTGGCGAGGCGCTCTTCCCTTCGTTCTTCCGCGGTTTGCGCCGTCGAGGAGTCTTGGGTTTGTAAATTCTGGAGCGTTTCATCCAAATCTTTCAAAATGTCTTCCAAGTCGCGTTCGTCTTCGTTGGGGTCGTTCGTGCCGCTGAAGGTGAAATCTGCATCATCCGGTTCCGCGGGAGCGGCGGCATGTCCGCCGAAGGTCGCCTGCTGCTCCGCCTCGCGGCGTTCGCGGCGCAGGCGGTTTTGTTCATCTACGCGCGCCTGGATCTCGCGGCTCGTGGGCGGCGCCAAAAAACCGTCCGAAATATCGTTCTCGAAGAGCGCTTCCTCCGGAGGCGTATACGCGGCGGCGCCGATGGGCAACAACATGCCGATCGTCATCACGGCTGCCGAGAGGAGGGTCTTGATGGGCATCATAGTATTATAGTTGATAGATGTATTTTTGACAATCTCGGCGTAGTCTCGGCGCCGCAGCGACGGACGGAGACGGATCAGCATCCGTCACTGTCGCTTGAGAGGCAGTTCAAGAATTCTTGGAAATCCACAATGCCGTCGCCGTCGGTGTCTTCCAGCAGCGGGTCGGTTTCTCCTTTGTCGATGATGCCGTTTAAGTTGCGGTCTTCGCCCACGAATGCTTCGCGGCCGCGTGCGAGTCTCACCCGGCAAAAGCCGTCGCACAGGTCGTCGCGGTCGCTGTCTTTCTTGCGCGGATCGGTTTCGGTCTTCTCCCATTTGCCGTCCCAGTCTTTGTCCTCGACGCCGTCGATGAGGCCGTCACCGTCGGTATCGCGGCGCAGGGGGTCGGTGCCGGTCGCATGCTCCACGCCGTCCAAAATGCCGTCGGCATCGGTGTCGGAGACGATCGTATTGGTGCCGATTTCGCTTTCGAGCGAATCATTCAGGCGATCCTGGTCCGGGTCCAAGCCGAAGCTGAGCGAGGATTCGCTCATGACGTAGCACAGCATCCCGCCCTCGAACGTGCTGATCTGCGCGCGCACGGCGGGCGTGGGCGCGGCGCCCTTCAGTTCTTCTTTGGTCGGCAAGCGCGACAGCGAGAATCTCGGTTGTTGGGCCAAGGCGATGCCGTCTTGCACGTCTTGTTCCTTCTTCGATAAATACACGAGGCCGCGCAGCCCTTGGCGTTGTGCCGCGACCGCTGCGTCGTAGTTCTGTTTAAAGCAGTAGCCCCAGTAGCGCACTTGTTTGTCTTTAAGCCCGAACAGCACGTCGCGTGAAATCCGGCCGTAGCCGGAGGGAAGATGAAACACCACGTTCGTATTGGCGGGAATGGTGGCGCCGCTTGAGACTTCCGCTTCATCGAACACTCTCCACTGCTGCTCCTGGGGCGTTTTGCGCACCAGCAATCCCTGCACCGTTTCGCCCTGCTTCCATCCCTGCCATGCCGCGGCGAATACTACGAAAGCGCTCAAGGCCCCAAGGCCAAAAGTCATAGATCCAAGCCATCCGTGGAGGTGTTTGTGGAAAAAGGAGGGCATCGGATCATTGTAGCAGAAAACGCTCTAACTGGCCACCAGGAAACACAAGGCGTAAAGGACTCAGAAGACTAAGAGGAATGAGCGTTTCTCTTCTGAATCTTCTGTTTCTTCTAAGTCCTCTAAGTCCCTATAATCGGTGCATGGCCAAAGACTTTTACGCCGTTTTAGGGTTAAGCAAAGATGCCTCCCCCGAGGACATCAAAAAAGCCTATCGCGCCATGAGCAAAGAATGGCACCCCGACAAGCACAAGGGCGACAAAGCGGCGGAAGAAAAATTCAAGGAGATCAATCAGGCTTACGAGGCGCTCAACGATCCGGAGAAGAAAAAAATGTACGACCGGTTCGGCGCCGCTGGTGGACCGGGTGGTGGCCCGAACACGGGAGGATTCGATTTTTCCAACTTCAGTGGCGGAGGCGCCAACATGGGCGACTTTGCCGACATCTTCCAAAACTTTTTCGGCGGAGGCGGCGGAGGAGGAGGACGGCCGCAACCCGACCGCGGACAAGATCGCGAGACGGACATCACGCTCGATCTTCAAGACGTCATCAAAGAGAATCGCCTCACATTATCGCTGCGCAAATTAAAAGCGTGTGACCTCTGCAAAGGACAGGGCACGAAGGAAGGCAGCAAGCTGAAAACCTGCGATACCTGCAAAGGAACGGGCCAAGTCACCAGAGTCGCCCAATCGTTCTTCGGGCAAATCCAGCAGCGGTCGGTTTGTCCCGACTGCCGCGGCTCCGGACGCATTCCCGAGCAACCGTGCGACGAATGCGGCGGCGAAGGCAGAGTGAATGCGAAGGTGGAACTCACGGTCAATGTTCCCGCCGGCATCGACGACGGACAAACGCTGCGCATCAACGGCGAAGGTGACGCGGGCAGGCGCGGCGCCCCCGCCGGAGATTTGTACGTGGTCGTCCGCGTGCGCCCAGATGAAAGATTCGAACGCGACGGCGCCGACATCCGCTCGCAAGTGAGCATCCACGCGCTCGATGCCATCCTCGGCATGGAACTCCCGGTGGAAACGGTGCACGGAAAAGTTACCCTCTCCATCCCCGAAGGCACGCAGCCGGGCCAGGTGCTGCGCATCAAACACAAGGGCATGCCGGTGCTAAGCTCCAGCCGCATGGGCGACCACTACGTCGAAGTGCTCGTGGATGTGCCCAAGAAGTTAAGTCGCGAGGAGCGTAAAATACTGGAGGAATGGCGCAAAGCGCGGTAGATTGACAAAATACTTAAATATTGTTAAATTTGCTAATGCAGCTAAACGCTGCGTGCGATTCTTCGCATCGACGTTGCTTACAAGGTCAAAGGGCTCTTCGCGAGCGCCTCGGAGGATTGAGCATATTCAGTCTTGCGGGGCACTCGCGATGGCTGGCGCATATTGCGCCGGGTCGTGACTTTTCAAAGGAGAAGGAATGCCTGAATTCTATGTCCTGTCGAATATCGAGTCCTCGTCCCTGGTCACACTCCGGCCGCTCAAAGGAGTCGAGGATGACTTCTGCGGAGGGTATTACTTCGTCATCGACGAACATACTCCCGAGCCGGTCATCAAGGCCGCCGTGTCTCTGATCGGCATCAATTTTTTCGAGTACGCAGACCTACCCAACAACAGCGGCAAGGACATCCGCCGCGTCTGGATCGTCTGCAAGCCCGGCGCTTGGAACCGGTTCTGGGAGACAGTTGCCACTAGGTGGTCGCTCGTCAAGTCACCCACGACCGCCTTCTGCATGCACGAGCACTCGGCGGGAGCTGACATCCAGCGACACCTGCAAAAGCTCCAAACAGAGGCCAGGCAGCCAGGTGCCCCCAAGCGCCATGCGACGCAG
>CAYTNJ010000109.1:0-4333 GCA_964439155.1 uncultured Candidatus Peribacteria bacterium
CGTCGCCGTGCCATATATTCGGTAAAGGCGCGGTAGGACCAGTGCCACAGAGACGACGCCCTTCAGTGGGAATTGAAACGCCTCGGAATCGACCGAGGACTGCGGCCCCAAAGCCTAAAGTCGGCAAACTCATGGTGAAGCAAGGAGGATTTGGGTGATTCGGGCTAACGCGATGGTTCCGTCGCGCCGACACTCCTCCGCTATACACCCCGCGAAGCTCGCAAGAGCGTAGTGGGGTTGAGCCCCCGAGCAATCGTGGGCCTAGAGAGATGATCATCTCTGCAACGCTCTTCGGAGCAATGCTAGACAGAACCCGGCGTACAGGAGGGCAGGATAGAGAAGAGGCTTCGGCCTCTTTTTTTGTGGCTTTTCCTTTCTGTATGATGCGCTCCGTATGCACATAGCTTTTCTTCCTCTTTTTAGGCGTACATCCTTCCACGTCGGAGGTGTGTTGCTATCTCTATGGCCAGCTGCCATTTCTCTAATGGAAGCCAACGATTGCTCTCAAGTGGATTGGAGTGGAATGTGCGGCATGTCGTTGCCATTTCTTGATTTTCCCGGCTACGTTCTTGCTCTTCCTCTTATTTATGCCATAAGTGGATTAGCGTACATAAGCGGAATTTCCGACTACTCCCAAACTGCGAGCTATATCCTTAACGTGGCCTTGCCGGTGCTTGTCGTCCATTATCTGGTCGGAGGGATCGTGGGGGTTTTCATTCAAAATAAGATGCGCTTTGGTCGATCGAATGCCCTAGTCCGACCTGTCGATAATCAGGCGGCATCTTCTCCAAAAAAGACTTCGAAAAATCGATTTTCTTCTTGAGTAGGATCCGAGAATCTTAGTTGATAGCAGATCAATTCGGCGGCTCGACTGCCTCTTAATTTCCGCCATGCCTGACATCCTGTACCATCTCCTGTTGTTCGCATGACGCAAGAGATCTACCCCGGCCGGCCTTCAGAGCATGACCCGTCCATGACGGCTCCACGCATCGCTTACGGACACGGCGAGCATCGCTACGAAGCCGAGTTAGCGGAAGGACTTTATGCCGCGGGCTGTCTTGAAGAGAAAATGTTGCAGGTCAGGAAGGCCTTGGAAGCGCTGGAGGGCGGGACAGTGGAAGAGGGGCCCGGCGTGTTATTCGTTCGTCTGCCAGAATCACTCACGGATGTCTTGCGCGACCGTATTTTGCAACAACTTGGCGGGGACATGCGATTTTTCACGCAGGTTCTCGTAGACGTGCAATCGCGCCTGCAGCAGATACTGACCGACGAGATCATCGTTCGGTTCCGGACAGATGTTCCCACCGAAGAAGCCCGCCGCATCGCCGCCGCGCATGGCGTTGTCCTGGAAGCCGAGAGCAAATATGTGGCAAACGAATATCGCGCTCGGGTCTTGGATCCGGTCGAATTAGGGCCATTGTTGTCGGCGGATGCTTTGGATAAGGACCGAGCGGTGGATTTTTCCTGCCCGCAATTTATCTCGGAAATCCGGCGATGATACGGCTCGGCGGCTGTTGCCGAAAGATAAAAGACCCCATTTCCTTGTTCCCGGCGCGTTTCCGTGTTTTGCTGAAGGGACATGCGCCGCTTTCTTCCCGCACTGGTCATCGTCGTCCTTGCCTCCCTGGTGTTCGGGTATTTGCAGAGCAAGAGAGGAGTCGAGGAAGACGGCCGGACGCAAATGGTGACGCTGGCGTTTTACGATCAAAACGATTTGGATACCGCGAGCGGAGAGGCCTCCAAGCCGATGACGCGGGAGGTGCGTGAATCTTCGAACATGGCCGATACGGCGCTTCGCCTGTTGTTTGAAGGACCGACGGACGAGGAGTATGCGGATGGCGCGCGTACCACGCCCGATCTTTCGCGCTTGAAGGACACGTACATCGACGTGACCGTGAAGGACGGCTTGGCCACCGCGAACTTCGAACCGGGGGCGCTCGCTATTCTCAACAGCGCGGCCGCGCGGCAGGGGCAGGTGAAAGTGGCCATTGAGGATACGCTCAAGGCGCTGCCGGGCATCACGGGCATCGAGTATGCGATCGACGGAGCAGTCTTTACCGAGTGGGACGCTTAAGCCTTTTTCTCGGGTCCGCGCTTTACGCTCTTCGGCAAGCACACCGTAAACTCGCTGCCCTGGCCTTCTTTGCTGTGAAAGTTGATGGTGCCCTGGAGTCCGTCGACGATCATTTTGAGGATGTACAGGCCGAGACCGCTGCCGTCGGTATCCACGGTTTTGATGTTACGGGCGCGGAAGAATTTTTGGAACAATTTGCTCTGCTCACGCTCGGGGATGCCAAGACCTGCGTCGCGCACGATGACGCAGATACCTTCGGCTTGCTCGATGACCTGCACCTCGATCACCGCGTTTTCGCGTGAATATTTTACCGCGTTGGTAAGCAGGTTCTGCACCACGATACCGAGGAGGGCGGCGTCGCTTTGAATGCGCAATTCTTTGTCGGGCAGCAGCAGTCGGCAGGTGATTTTGCGCCTGGCCATGATGTCTTTGAGTTCGCTTACCATGCCGCGCACCACCGAGCTTACTTCCACGCTGGCGATATCCGGCGTGAGCGCGCCTCCTTCCAGCTGCACCACCTGCAAGAGGGCGTTGAGCAGGTTGGCCATGCGCAGCGACGCCTGTTCTATTTCTCCCACCGCCGTGCGGCCGTCTTCTTCCATCTTGGCGGCGTTCTCTTTGAGAATATCCACCTGCCAGCGAAGGATCGAAAGCGGGGTGCGCAGTTGGTGCGAGGCGAGCGTGACGAATTCGGATTTGATTTCATCCAGCCGGCGCTCGTCGCGCACGTCCTGGAACACCATCACGGCACCGAAGGGAACGCCTTCCTCGCTTAAGGGTGCCGCGAGCAACATCACTGGCAGATAGGTGTTGTTCTTGCATTTGATGCTCAGTTTCTGTCCCGGTTCGGGGTGGAAAGGGGTGCCCATGAGGCACTGCGTGAGCGGATGGCGTGCGAGAGGCTTTTGACCCTCCGTCAGCATCACCGCCACCTCTGGCGGGAGGGAGCCGAGCAGTTCTTCATGCGTGGTGCCGAGCAAGATTTCACATGCGGGGTTTACGGCGCTGATGCGGCCGTCTTTGCCCACTGCCATCACGCCATGACCGATGGCTTCGAGCACGGTACGGTCGAAAACGTACTGCGCGCGCAGTTCCTCGGTGCGACTTCGCACTTCGCTTTCCAAGTTTTCGTAGACGGCCTGCAATCGCTCTGCCATGTCGCCCACGACGGAGTCGAGCACTTCCACTTCGTCGCCGCTAGCGATATTACGCGCGTAGTCCCAGTGACCCGGGGCGAGATCGCGCACTTTGTCCGCGAGGGTGCGCAGCGGCTTCGTGAGTTCGCGGGAGAGGAAAAAAGCGAGGAGAGCGGAGAAGAGACAGAGCGCGATGCCGGCGGCCACGAACGTGCGCAGCAGCAATTGCACGCCCTTGAGCGCTTCGCTTTTATCGACTTGGATGAAGAGGCCCGCGCCCACGGAGGGAATCCAACGGTGGGCACCCAGTACGACCGTGCCCTTGTGGTCTTCGGCTTCGCCCGCGCCTTCTTCGCCTTTCACGGCGCGCGCAAGCGGCAGATCGAAGGCGTACTGCTCGCCCACGTTGCCGAGAATCACCGCGTACGATTGCGCGGCATCGGCGGCGGGATGCAGCAAGATGAGACGCGAATCGCGTTCGATGCCGATGAGCAGATCGGCGGACTGCCCCAACGAGGGGAGCGAGGCGAGGAGCGGTACCAGCAGATCGGCGGCGGCATAGCGCGCCACCAGCGTGCCTTGCAGGACACCTTCTCCGCGCACGGGCACGGCGACGTCGTAGGCTTGCCATCCGTGATCACCGATGACGAGAGACAACCCCGCCTTGGGGAGATCGACCGCCGATGGCACCTGGCCCGCCTGCGCGAGCGCCTTGCCGTCTTTCGCATACACCGCGAGGCCCAGCAGCGTTTGCTGTTCGGTTTGCAGAGCGTTAAACCACTCGCCAAAGCCGTCGACGTCTTTGCCGCGCAGGGCGCCTTGCACGCGAGGATGAGCCGAGAGCAACGACGAACTCACGCGCGCCGTGTGCGTCGCCTGCTCGATGCGGTCTTCCGCGAACGACGCCGACGACGACAGCTGCGCCAACACCTTTTGCAACAGCAAACTGCGCGCCGCGAGAAACGCGATGCACGTGAGCACCAGCACCACCGTCACCGACAACAGCAACATCTGCCGCGCGGCTTTGCGCAGGATGGAGCCTTTCTGCGGCTTTGGGGCCTGTTTGTTGAGGGTGAGGTGAAACATGTGGGTTTCCCCTTAGTATAGCCTAAAACCAGGTTTT
>CAYTNJ010000110.1:0-4318 GCA_964439155.1 uncultured Candidatus Peribacteria bacterium
CGACCGTTCGATGTATCCCAGTGAAGGAATGTACCAATCCGAAATAGGAAGGCTGTCTTCAAGTTGTGAAATGCGATTGAAATACGGATCGATGTCCGCAAAGGTCAGGGATTTCGCCATGGTTCTTGCTTTAATGGTGAACCAGGGCTCCGTTTTAGGTGCGTTGATTGTCGCGTCCAATTTAGTCGATGTCTTGACGTTTTCCGTAGGAGACCATCCTTTTGGGGTGGAAACGCTAATGCCCCATTTGTCATTTTTGTACGTACTCGGGAGTTCCATGGGGGCGGATTTTGTAGGTTGTGCTTCGATGGTTTTTTGGATGCTATGGAAAAGTTCGATTTCTTTCTGTCCAAGGAGCGGTGCTTCATCAGCCGAGACTGTGCCGATGGCGAAACATCCGAGGATCGTGACTGTCGTGAGAGGAAGTGCGAAGCGCATGAACAATTGGGAAAGTGCTTCCAGTAAAACAGATAATGTTCAGTTTAGAAATAGCGCCGAATGGAATATTTTTTACCTCTAGCGTTTTTTCTCTTACATAAGCCATATTTTCTGTTCTATCGGCTCATGGAATACCCCTGTTTCGCATGCAAAAGCGGGCCGCAGGCAATCATCGTGATCGTCTGCGGCCCTAAGGTTTCAGTGAGTGGCTTCCAAAACTAACATCGTGTCCGGCAGAGCGGGAGGAATTTCCTTTTCCTCATCGGGGTCGTGGTGCTTGGGCGGAATGCGTGTCCAGCTTGTTGCAAGCAACGCGAGCGCGAAGCTGAGAATCGCCGCCGCCGTGAGCGCCATGCCCAGGAGTACCGTGGAGAGTTCGTGAATCTCGAGCGCCAGCATGATCGGCCAGCCGATGCCGGCGAAGAGAAAGCGTTGCACCGAGCCCTGCACGCCTATCACCGTCACCCGGTTTTCCTTGGTGGTGAAACGCGTGATCAGCTCGCCCGTGACGGGCATGCTCATCGATACAGCCACGCGCACTATCAAGAAGCAAACCACCACCCAATCCTGGGCGATGATCGCAGCCAAGCCAAGTGAGAACGTCACCGCGAGCGCGATGCCGGCGAGCAGCGATATGTCGCTGATCGACTTTTGTTCATCGTCCTGATGTTCCATGGATTCCACCCAGAACATCGCCAAGCCGCAAAGCAGCATGGTTCCGGCGTTCCATCCTCCCATGGCCATCATCGAAAATCCTCTTTGTTGTTGGAAAAGCTGCATGCACCACACGCCACAGACGAGGAGCGTAAACAGTCCGGCTCCAAGGATGACCAATGCCATTCTTGCCGGGCAAGACGCGAGATCCATCATCGTTTTCCTGATCGACGTCGAAACGTTACCTCTTTTACGCGGAGGATCTTTCATACCGAGGGTCAGGCAAAACGCCATGCTCAGCGGCACCAACGTGGCGACGATGATCAGTCGCATCCCTGCGTTTTCGACCGCGGTGCCGAACAGGTTTTGGAGATGAAGGTTCATCCAGGCGTTTATCTCCGTGCTGAACTGCGCCATCGTTCCTCCTGCGACGCTGCTCAACGCGGCGCCGAATTGGTAGAGGGCCGATTGTCGTAATCCCACTTTTCGTCTGGTCGCCCATTTTCCCTGCGATTGCAGCGTATCGGTCGTTAACGCATCCATCGGTCCGACATGGCAAGCAACTCCCATGCCGAGGATGATTTCGGCCGCGAGGCACATCCCAATGTTCGTGGAAATCGCGTACAGAGCGAATCCTGAGAACAATAAAACGCAGCCGATGCGGATGATGGCCGTGCACGACATTCGATGCGATGCCTTGCCCATGACGAAGGAGGACGCCCCCCATGCCGCCATGAACACCGCTTCGAGCAGGAACACCGAGCCTTTGCTTTCAATGCCCACGCTTAGCAGAAATGGCACAAATACCGCCGCGCTGAAATTGAATGCCCCGAGGCACTTCATGAGCGTTATCCGTTTGACGTTGTCCATGATCTCTCTTTCTCCTGGTGAAATTGTCGGTTTTGAGGAATGCATGTCAGACCTTTTGTCGTTCGGAAGTCCGCCTTCCTCCCCGCCAATCGCCATTTCGCGGCGGCTCGCGTGGAGGAAGGACTACTCACTGCTGTGAACGAACGATCCTGGACTTAGGGTGTGGGATGTTCATGAATGCAAAATTAGTCATATAATCGTATTTTGTCAAATTCCTCTCGACTTTTCACCTGGGTCCACCGTGGGTTTCTGGGTATCTATCCGTCTTTTCTCGTGGTATAATAGGGGAGATGGACGAACAGCAGACTTCCGTAGCATCTGCAGCCGCTTCCGACGCATCGGGGGGCCAGGCGCCTATTCCCGATGCCTTGAAGGATGTCGAGGAGAACAAGGACATCGCGGCGCTCGGCTACATTTGGATTCTCTCGGTGTTCGTCTTCTTCGCGCGCAAGAATTCGCCCTTCGTCCGCTTTCATGCGAAGCAAGGCATGGTGCTGTTCGCAGCGAGCGTGCTGCTCTGGTTCGTGCCCTTCATCGGTCGCTTTTTGGAGCTCATCGTACTCGGCCTGGCCGTGCTGGGATTTCTCAACGCCGCGCAGGGATCTTGGCGCGAGTTGCCGCTGATCGGCGCGCTGGCCCGGGGTGACAAAGACGGCGTGCGCAAAGGGTGGAAATCGGTGACCGACATTGCCGCCAAAGCGTGGCATGACCTTCAGAAATCCATGCAAAAGCCGAAGCCGGCTGCCGCGCCCACGCAGCCCGCTCCTTCCGCCGCGCCCGCGCAACCTTCGTCTCCCGCTGAGCCCGTGCATACCGTCTCTTCCATCGTTCCTCCCACGCCGCCTTCCGCTTCTCCCCCCACCGTATGACCAAGCGCATCATGCTCAAACTCTCCGGCGAAGCGCTCTCCAAGGAGGGCAAAGGCAACGGCATTCATCAGCCGACCCTCTACGAAGTCGCCGAGAGGATTTCCGCGCTGCCCAAAGCAGGATACGAGCTGGCCATCGTGGTCGGCGGCGGCAACATTTGGCGCTACCGCGACACCACCGGCACCGGTATCGAACGCACGGCCAGCGACGCCATGGGCATGCTTGCCACGATCATGAACGCGGTCGCCCTCCAAGCCGCCCTCGAATCGCACGGCTGCCACACGCGCGTGCTCTCCGCCATTCACGTGCCGCAATTGGCCGAAGCCTACATTCCGCGCAAAGCGATCCGTCATCTCGAAAAAGGCCGCGTCGTCATCTGCGCCGGAGGCACCGGAAATCCCTACTTCACCACCGATTCCGCAGCCGCCCTTCGCGCACTCGAACTTTCCTGCCAGCTGCTGCTCAAAGCCACCAAGGTGGACGGCGTGTATGACAAAGATCCTTTCAAGCACACCGATGCAAAGAAGTACGATCACCTCACGTTCCAGGAAGCGATCGACAAGCATTTGGACGTGATGGACCAAGCCGCCTTCAGCCTTTGCCTAGACCAAAACCTGCCCATCCGCGTGTTCGATTTCGCGGGAGAAGGCAATTTGCTCAAGGCCGCCAAGGGCGAAGACATCGGCACGCTGGTGCATGCTTAGGAAATAAACGTGTCACCCTGAGCTCGTCGAAGGGCGACACTTGCCGTGCCATGGTTCGACGGGCTCACCATGACACTTCTTGTTGTTGCATATTTTGGCTTCATTCCTTATTCTCAGTGCACCTATGACTGACCCCCGCATCGCCTCATTCATCCAGGAAGCCGACAAAGTGCTCGCGTTTTTGCATACCGAATTCAGCAAGCTCCAAACGGGCCGCGCCAACGCCGCCATCGTGGAGCACGTCGAAGTGGATGCCTACGGACAGCGCTCCAAATTGAACACGATCGCCGGCATCAGCGTGCAAGACGCGCGCTCCATCGTCATTCAGCCGTGGGATAAATCAATCCTCGGCGCCGTGGAGAAAGCGATTCAACAATCGAACTTGGGCATCAACCCGGTGAACGACGGCAACGTCATCCGCCTGAACCTGCCGCCGATGACGGAAGAGCGCCGCGAGCAACTCAAGAAAATCGTGCACACCCTCTGCGAGGAAGCCCGCATCTCCATCCGCCAGCACCGCCAGAAGGTGCACGACGAGATCAAGGAGATCAAAGAAGACGACGTGAAGCAGACCCTCTCCGATTTTTTGCAGCGCGAGGTGGATAAGTACAACGAGAAAATCGAAGAGAGCCGCAAGCAGAAGGAGGAAGAAGTGATGAAAGTCTGACCATGGCCAAAAAGCGTCATCTCCGTTTACTCGCCCACAACGTTCGATCGCTGTGGAACGTGGGGTCGTTTTTTAGAACGGGAGACGCCTTCGGGGTGGAGAAGATTTATTTGGCC
>CAYTNJ010000111.1:0-4203 GCA_964439155.1 uncultured Candidatus Peribacteria bacterium
ATAAGCGAGGAGAATCGTGATGCCGAGTGCCGCGATGGGGGCGAGTGCTAAAGAGAGGGCCGAGCGCCTCGTCACGCTGCCTCCCCACTGCGCCCACAGCGGAAACACAAAAGCGAGGAAGCCGTTTTGCAGCGTGCCCGCCGCGATCACCGCCGCGCCGAACGCGAGAAAGCCCTTTTTCCAAGTGCGGTCATCGTCGTAGCATAGCGACAGCAGCAGCGTCAGCGTGGTCCAAAACGTGAGCGGCACGTGCGGGCGAATGGCCGTGGAAAACAAAAAGAAGAGGACGCTTGAGAGCAACAGCGCCACCGCGGGAAGCGGCGGAACACGCAGGCGTTTGGCGATGCGCCAAAGCACGAACACCGTGCCCGCTCCCGTCGCGGCCGTAAGCAAACGCCCGAGAAAGTGAATCAACGCCGGCACCGGCGGTCCGTTCGTCAGAAAAATCGGGGCGTACACTACGGCGAACGGGGCCACGTACAGGAGAGGATATTTCCGCGAGTGCGAAAGAAAGTCGACCGGGTGCATGTTCTTCACGGCGAAAGCCATATCGTAGGCGTAGTTGATCACTTGCGTGTCGTACTGCGGGTTGGTTTTGACGTCGTGAAACAGAAATATGCCGAGGGCGACGATCCATCCGAGTGCCAGGACGGCAAGGCAAAGGCGCAGGGGATCGCGCGGAGTCATGCGGCGCAGTATAGAGCAAACGCGGCGGCGAAGCGCGTCCGGCAAAATGCTTGTAACGTTTTTTCCGCTCGCTCGTTAAACAAGCAGACGGATTCTTGTGCGCCGCCATGCGCGGTTGTACGCTCCCAATCCGGTTTTCTCTTTTCCCCCTACACATTTATGCGTTTTTCTTCCATCACCCTGGGAGTCGCCCTCTCCCTTGCCGCTCTCGGCGCACCCGCGGCCCTCGCCGCCGGCGCGGAAGGCCTTGAGCCTTCTCCCAACGGCATGTTCTCGGTGGACGCCACCGTCATGCACGACGCCACGCCCGACTACATCGGCCTCGGCGTGCTCTGCGAAATGCAGACCGCCCAAAGCCGCCCCGACGCGCGCGCGGACATCACGAAGAAGCTTGCCCAGATCAAAACCATCGTCGGCACCGACGGCAAAGTGCGCCTCAGCGGCAGCCCGACCCTGTACCCCGCCTACATGGACCCGATGATGGGCGGCACGCAGACCTTCACCGGCAACGTGTCGTTCTCGGTGCGCGAGGTAAAGCCCGCGGCCAGCCAGAAAATCAGCGAAGCGATCGAGGACATGGGCTGCACCGTCAACTGGGACGTGCGCCTGATCTACGTGGCCAAGTACGCCCGTGAACAGAAGAAGGAACTCATGGAACAGATCCAGGAGAAGAAAGAGTTCTACGAATCGATCCTCGGCACCAAGCTGAACAAGGTAAACAGCATGTCGTTCTACACCTCCCCGGACGGCGGGTACTACGGCGGCTACAGCATCTACGATCCCGAAACGAACACCGTACCTGCTCAAACCACCCTCAGCATCACCTTCGATCTGGGCACGGCAAAGAACTAATCCGTCTCCACTACGTTCCGCCGAGATTCTGGTCGTCGATCAAGACCCCGCTCCCATCCAGGTGCGGGGTTTTTCGTATCAGGGCAGCACGCTCTGCGGATCGATGAAATCCTTCAGCGCCGCTTCCTCCTGCACATACCCCAGCATGTCGGTCGCTTCCCCCTTGTGAATGCCCAAATGCAAATGCTTGCGGTTTTCGCCGCTATCCACGGTTCTCCCTGCGGCAAGCGAAGCGAGTTTTTGTCCTTTGGTCACCGTATCGCCCGGCTTCACCGTGAACGATTCCCGGCTTATATGGCCGTACAACACCGTCACCGGCTGTCCGTCGAGCGTACAGCGATGCACGATGACGCCGCCGTAGCCCTCGGCATAGGCCGCCGTCACCACTTCGCCTGCGCACACCGCGTACACGGGAACGTCTTTGTTCTCCTCGCCTTTCAAAATTTCCAGATCCAGCGCCGAGTGAAACCCGGTAAAGCGTTCGGGAGGATCGATGGGGTTGGTCTCCGGGTCCGGCGTCACATGCAAACCGAACGTCAAAAGTTTCTCCCGCGCCCCCGACCGTTCCAGCGGCCAAGCCGTTTCCGACCTGTAAGCGGACACCTGGGAAAACACGAGAGCGCCGATGATGAGGACGGCGACGGCGATCGCCGTCATACGAGGCCAGAAGGAAGTCATGCGAGTGCTAAGACGATGGAGGGAGGAGTTCATGTCAGGATGGTACTCCTAGTTAAGCTCCTGCCTTCACCCAGCACCCATAGCGCGGGTTTCCTACCCGCGGTCACCGGAGATGTGTCCGAACATGGTCCATCTTAGGTCATGTCTTCGCCTTATGGGTCGCGGGTAGGAAGCCCGCGCTGATGTACATAGGCTGATGATGGTGTTTGTGTTTTGTAACGATACAACAATCACCCCTTCACCATCTGCTTGAACTGCTCCTCATCAATCATCGGCACGCCCAAGTCTTTCGCGCGATCGGCCTTGCTGCCGCTGTCCTCTCCGACCAATACATAGCTGGTCTTCTTGCTCACTGATCCGCTCACCGATCCGCCTCTGTCCTTGATCATCTCTTTGGCTTCCTCCCGCCCCAAAGTCGGCAACGTGCCGGTCAGCACAAACGTCATTCCTTTAAAGATCTGCGGCACACGGGAGGCGCTCGGTTTGAGACAGACGACGCCGGCTTTGGTCAGTTTTTGGAGCAGATACTTATTGTGCGCTTCCGAGAACCAGTGCAGCAGCGCGCCGGCTACGACTCCGCCGATGCCCTCGATCGTCGCGATTGCTTCTTCCTGCATGTCGGTCATCGTCTTCAAAATGTCCTCTGGGGTGATGCCGTGGACGGTGATCGTCTCCGTCTCCTCGCCGAAGAGTCCCGCCTGCATGCCGGGGATCGTCCTCGTAATCTCCAGCGTCTTCCCGGCCGGCCAGTCGATGCCGCGCGCGAGATCTTCCGCCGTCTCGCGGCCGACGTGGCGGATGCCCAGGCCGTAGAGGAAGCGATCGAGCGACACCTGCTTCGCCTTTTGGATCGCGGTGAGCAGGTTCTCGGTTTTCTTTTCCTTGAAGAGGGGAAGCACCAGCAATTGTTCCGGCTTGAGCATGAAAAAGTCCGCGGCGTCTTTGATCAGCCCCGATGCGAGCAGTACTTCCACCGTCTCCGTGCCCAGGCCTTCGATGTTGAACGCGTAGCGGGAGGCGAAGTGCTCCAGGCTCTCTTGAATCACGGCCGGGCACTGGCGATTGATGCAGCGGTGAGCCACTTCTCCGTCTTCGCGTTCCAGCTTGGAATCGCAGCGCGGGCACGTCTCCGGGAATTTGAACGGCTTCGCGCCATCGGGTCGCAAGTTCGTCAGCACTTCCATCACCTCCGGAATGATGTCGCCCGCCTTGCGCACGATCACCGTGTCGCCGACGCGCACGTCCAGGCGCTCGATCTCATCCGCATTGTGCAGCGTCGCGCGCACCACCGTCGTCCCGGCCAACTGCACCGGCGTCAGATTCGCCACGGGCGTCACGGCTCCGGTTCGTCCAACTTGTAAATCGATCGACACTACCTGCGCCGTTTTGCGCTCAGCGGGGAACTTGTAAGCGCGTGCCCAACGGGGAGCTTTAGCGGTCGATCCCAATTCTCGCTGCAGTCTGCGGTCATTCACCTTAAACACGAGACCAGCGATGTCGAACGGCAACTTGTCGCGCTCCTTGCCGACTTTGGCATACACCTTCTCAATTTCTTCCAACGACGACATCAAGAGAAAATCCGTCTGGATCGGCACGTCGTGCTTGCGGAAGAATTCCAGAATGTCCGACTGCAGCTTGATGCCCAGCGTATCGGCCGTCACCGGCGAGAGGGAATAGCAGTACATGCGCAGGTCGCGCTGCGCGGCGATCGCGGGATCCAACTGGCGCACCGAACCGGCAGCCGCATTGCGAGGATTCGCGAAGCGGTCATCTTCTTCAAGCCCCGCATTGATGCGCTCCAGTCCGGCCTTAGACAGATACACCTCGCCGCCGATCTCCAAAAACCGCGGCCACTCGCCCTCGATCTTCTGCTCCACGGTCAGCGACAGCGGGAGCGAGTCGATCGTGCGCACGGTATGCGTCACGTCTTCGCCCTCAATGCCGTTGCCGCGCGTGACGGCGCGGACGAGGCGGTAAGTGCAAGAA
>CAYTNJ010000112.1:0-4106 GCA_964439155.1 uncultured Candidatus Peribacteria bacterium
ATCATGCGGGATTTGCGCTGAAAGAAGCCGTAAAAGCGCATCTTCAAAGCAAAGGCATCGAAGTAATCGACTTAGGAACGTTCTCCGAAGAATCGGTCGATTATCCCGCGATCATGCGCGAAGGCTGCAAAGTCGTGCTCGACAAAGGCATTCCCGGTTTCATTTTCGGCGGCAGCGGCAACGGCGAGCAGATCGCCGCCAACAAAGTGCCAGGCATCCGTGCGGCCCTCGGGTATTCCGTTGAGATCGCAAAACTGGCCCGCGCTCATAATGATGCGAATGTGCTGAGCATGGGCGGACGCTTCACCGATCCGGAGCTTGCGAAGCAAATGGTCGACGTGTTCTTGGAGACGCCATTCGAAGGCGGTCGTCATGAGCGTCGAGTGAAGGACATCGAACCTGCCTTATAATTCCGCGGGCCGAACGCCCGCTCTAATAGCGTGTGCTTATGATTATTGCGCCTTCCATCCTCTCGGCCGACCTTGGCAATCTCCAACGCGAAGTGGAATCCGTCGAATCCTCTGCGGATTGGCTGCAGATCGATGTAATGGACGGACACTTTGTCCCGAACTTAAGTTTCGGCGCACCAGTCGTGAAATGCCTAAAGACCAAGCTCCCGCTCGACATTCATTTGATGGTGCTCAACCCCGCCGACCGTATCAAAGAATTCCTCGCGCTGAACGTGGCCAACATCACTTTCCACGCCGAAGCAGTGCGGGATAGCAATTCGCGAAGAGTCCTGATCCAAGCCATAAAAGCCGGACAAGCGACGGCGGGCATCGCCATCAATCCCACCACCGACATCAAAGACATCGAAGACGTGATCGGCGACGTGGATCTGGTTTTGGTCATGTCGGTACAGCCCGGTTTCGGGGGGCAGGCCTTCGTGCCTTCGGTGCTCGATAAAGTACGCGCACTTCGCGCCGCATATCCCCATTTAATGATTCAAATGGACGGCGGGATCAACGAGAAAAACGCACCCGCTTGCCGCGAGGCGGGATGCGATAACCTGGTGGCGGGCAGTGCCGTGTTCGGCGCCGAGGACCGGGCTAAAGCGATTCAAGCATTGCGCGGCGCATGAAAGCATTTCCCCTGCTTCTCTCGGCTTTCACGATGCTGGTCGCCTGTCAGCCGGCGGCCATTCGGCCCGAGGAACTACCGCTGCCCGAACAAGTGACGCTGGGCCTTTCCGACCCGCAGGGAAAAGAGATGACGCTGCACGTGGAAATAGCGGATACCGCGGATGAGAGGGCGCGCGGATTGATGTTTCGCGAAGATCTCGAGCCGGACGGCGGCATGTTGTTCGTGTTCGATGCAGAGCAGGAGTTATCGTTCTGGATGAAGCACACGCTTATTCCGCTCGACATCGTGTTCTTTGATGGCGAAGGAGAAGCGGTATCTACGCACACTATGCTGCCGTGTGAGGCGGACCCATGCATGACTTATGCTTCGCTAAAGCCCGCGAAATTCGCGTTGGAGATACAGGCCGGGTCGGTGAAAGAGCACGGCATCGCGCCGGGATGGAAGTTGTCGTCCGTCGACGGAGTAAAACGCTGAGAGCTTGCGCCGAACCCGCCGTTTGCTCTACTCTTTCTCACTGAACGTTGTGTTTGCCTTTCCCCCAATCTCCCGATGGAATCCTCCGCATTCTCCATGTCCGGCAACGATATGATGAACAGAAAGAAAATGCTTTTGCCAGCTGGCGTCATCGTCCTTGCCGTTCTCCTCGTGGCAGTCTTCACGCAGTGGAGAGGCGCCGAGGCGAAATTGAAGCAACTCTCCGTGCAGATGGAAACGTTGCAGGGTAACCCGCAGCAAAACCAGGAGAAGGCGAAGGAGATCGTGGAAAAAGTGCGCAAGCTCATCGAAATCCCCGAGGGCGTGGAGCCCACCGTGGCCGCCATCGTGGACGTGGCCCAGCTGCGCGAGCGCAACGCCTTCTACAACAAGGCCGAGAACGGCGACTTCCTCATCGTCACCACCTCGCGCGCCATTCTGTACGATCCCGATCAGAACGTGATCCTCGACGTAGTACCCGTGCAGATCGATAACGCCGCTCCCGCCGGATCCGCTGCGGCAAGCGCGAAGACCTCGGTCAGGGCGGCTGCTTCGGCGGCCACGTCGGCCCGCTAAAGCCCTCTTCCGTCACTGAAAAAACCCTTGTTTAGCCGTGACGTCCGCCCGGACGAACGGTATCATCCCCTTAAGTGCCCATCTCCCCGCGCAGACCATCGGGAAACCGCCAGCAATTGCTCCTGAGCATTTTGCTGTTCGGCAGCCTCCTCTTCCTCTCGTTCTATTATCTCACGCTCCCGCAGCGCGAAGAGGATGCACAGTTTGAAAACGCGCAGGAGGTATCGATCAGTCAAATCACCCGCGGCTACCAGGAGCGCAGGTTCGACAAAATCCTCGTCCGCGATAACAAGGTCTACGCCATCACGGCTACCGGCGCCTCCGTGCAGTCGTATAAGGAAGCACTCGACACCGTGAGCCAGCTTGGATGGAACGACCCCGAAAATCCGACGGTGGTGGAGATCGAAAACCGCGAAGCCACCAACATGTTGCTCGCGGTGCTGCCGGATCTGCTGTTCTTTATGCTGATCATCGGCGGCATTGTCTGGCTCTTCCGCGGCATCGCCCGCAGCCAGAACAACGCGATGTCCTTTGGCAAATCGAAAGCCCGCATCGCGGATGCCAAGCAAGTGCGCACGAGATTCAAAGACGTGGCCGGCTCCGACGAGGCGAAGGAAGAGTTGGTGGAAGTGGTCGACTTTTTGAAGTTTCCCAAGAAATACATCGAGATCGGCGCCAAAATCCCCAAGGGCGTGCTCCTCGTGGGTCCTCCGGGCACGGGCAAAACCCTCATGGCCCGCGCGGTGGCGGGAGAAGCCGGCGTGCCCTTCTTCTCGATCGCGGGCTCGGAATTCGTGGAGATGTTCGTGGGCGTGGGTGCATCCCGCGTGCGCGACTTGTTCATCCGCGCCAAGCGCAACGCTCCCTGCATCATCTTCATCGATGAAATCGACGCTGTCGGCCGCCAGCGCGGCGGCGCCGGATTCGGCGGAGGCCACGACGAACGCGAGCAGACGCTTACCCAGATCCTCACCGAAATGGACGGCTTTGAGCAAGGCACCAACGTCATCGTCATGGCCGCCACCAATCGCCCGGACGTTCTCGACGCAGCCCTCCTGCGCCCGGGACGCTTCGACCGCAGGGTGTTCCTCGACAAGCCCGACCTCGAAGCCCGCGAGCAGATCCTCAAAGTACACGCCCGCAACAAGAAGCTCGCCAAGGGCGTGACGCTGCGCACCATCGCCCAGCAATCGGTGGGTGTAACGGGTGCCGATTTGGAAAACATCATGAACGAAGCCGCCATCTTCGCCGCCAAGCGCGGCCACTCGGCGCTGACGCAGAAAGATTTGGTCGACGCCTTCGAAAAAGTGGCGATCGGCCCGGAAAAAAAGACCCGCAAGCTGATTCAGCGCGAAAAGGAAATCACCTCTTACCACGAACTCGGTCACGCTATCGTGGGTCACCTGTGCAAGGAGTCCGACAAGCTGCACAAAATCTCCATCGTCTCGCGCGGGTCTGCCCTCGGCATCACCTGGTTCCTGCCGGATGAAGAGCGCTACACCTCCAGTAAAAAGAAGTTCCTCGATGAAATCTGCGGCCTGCTCGGCGGACGCGCCGCGGAAGAACTGGTCTTCGGCGATATCACCACGGGTGCCAGCAACGATATCGAGCGCGCCACGCAAATCGCCCGCAACATGGCCATGCGCTACGGTATGGGTCTGGAGCTCGGCGCGGTCTCCTACGGCGAGCAGCAGGGCTCTGGCTCGCTTGGCGTGGACTTGGGCATGAGCCGCAACTTCTCCGAGCAAACCGCCCAGAAGATCGACGAGTTCGTGCGCGACACCATCCTGGAACAGTACAAGCGCGCCAAAAAATTCCTGAGCGACCACATGGACAAGCTCAAAAAGCTCCACGAGGTACTTATGGATAAGGAAACGATGTCGGTGGAAGAATTCATCGAGATCTTCGACGGCAAGAAGCCGACGAAGAAGGAACTCGAAGAGGTTTCTGCGGATGAATCGATGAAGATGGAG
>CAYTNJ010000113.1:0-4092 GCA_964439155.1 uncultured Candidatus Peribacteria bacterium
GCCCTGTCTGCATTCCAAGATTTTGGGAGTTCAGAGCCTCATCGAAGTTTGCCGCGCGAATCCGGAAGTGAAGTGGCTGCATGTCTCCACCGACGAAGTGTATGGCGATTTAACCGACGAAGATCGTCCGCGACGCGTGGAAGATCCTTTGATCCCGAGTTCCCCGTATGCGGCCAGCAAGGCGGCGGGTGAAATGCTCCTCATGGCTGCGATGCGCACGTACAACATGCCGTGCGCCGTCTCGCGTTGCACCAATAACTTCGGCCCGCACCAGGCGCAGGAAAAGTTGATTCCGACGATCATCCGCCACGCGTTGAAGGACGAGAAAATTCCGCTCTACGCTCAGGGCAAGAACAAGCGCGACTGGCTGTTCGTGGAAGATCATTGCGATGCGTTGGAGACGATCTTGGCGACCGACTGGGCGTTTAGCGAGCACCACTTCTTCAACGTGTCGGCCGATGAGGAGAGGGAAAACATTGCGGTAGCGAAAATGATTTTGAACATTCTCGGCAAGCCGGAGAGCTTGATCAGCTTCGTGGCAGATCGCCCGGGGCATGACTGGCGTTACGCCTTGGATTCGTCGAACACGCGCGAGCTGGGATGGAAGCCCAAAGTCGGATTTGAAGAGGGTTTGAAGCGGACGGTGGAGTGGTATAGGAAGAAGTTTTCTTGAGGCACGGCGAACCCCGCATGCGTCTAAGTGACGAATGCGAGGAGCCTCATATCCACGAAGGATATGGGCGATGAAGAGAGGGGCGTCAGATGTTTTGCATGGGCAGCTTATCTCGGAGTTCCTCGAGTTCCGATTCCGAGGATCGCAGGGCCAACGAGAGTTCGCGGAGCTCCGTTTCCGTGAGCCTGCTCCAAGGGGCTTGCCAGCGGATAGTGCTGAGCCCTTCGTTCCTGAGGAAGCACACGAACACGTCGCGGTTGCCCTTTTTCGCGTAGGTGAAGATCACCTGGTACTCGATCCGGTCCGTCTGCGGATTCTGTTTCGTGACCGTGACCGTGATCTCCTCCTGGTCGTGGCGGCTGGCGGCGACAGTCACCGATCTGAGCGTCGCCTTGTGGCCCTCTTGAGTGTAGACATACTGCCCCGTCTTTTTGACGAGCGGCGGAAAGTCGTCCACGGAAATGCGTTTCACTGCGGTATTCATACGGACCTCCGTACCTTGAAATGCCTGGATCGGACGCTGTGTCCTCTCCCCGCCAGATGCTCGGTTTACCAAAGCGCCGGGCGCGGGGAGGGTATGATGGAAAAGAACGGGGGCGCATATTGCCATGGATTTTTGCCAAGTCCAGTTCTAGGCTCTCCGTCCATCCGCTTTCGTCTTACACTCTCTCCCATGCGCATCGTGCTCGCCACCGGCATTTATCCTCCGCAGATCGGGGGGCCGGCGACGTATGTGGAGAAACTCGCTGAGCAGCTGGTGAAGCACGCGAAGTCGGTGACTGTGGTGACGTATGACCAAGGGGACAGAGGACAGAGGACAGAGGACAGAGGACAGGATGGGACGGCATGGAATATTGTTTATGTGTCAAAAAAGGGCGGGCCGCTCCTTCGTTGGATGCGCTATGCCAAGGTGCTGCGTGAAGTGGGGAAGGATGCGGACATCGTGTATGCGTTCTCATCGATCAGCTGTGGGGTGCCGCTCTTTTTGTCGCATCTCAAAGGCCCCAAGCGCATTCTTCGCCTGGGCGGGGATTTTCGCTGGGAGCGGTATACCGACGGAGGCGGAGTCTCCAGCCTGCGCGATTGGTATGCGTCGCGCACGTGGTTCCACGGGGCGATGAACGGTTTACTGAGAACGTTCGATCACCTGGTGTTCTCCACGGCGTTTCAGCAGGAACTGTACGAGAGATCGTACACCCGGTTGCCGCTGCACAGCGTCATCGAGAATGCGCTGCCCGCGGGCACGCCGATGCCGCATGAGAAGCACGATGTTTTCCGTCTGCTGTACCTCGGGCGCTTCGTGGGATTTAAAAACATTCCCGCGCTTTTGGAGGCCGTGCGCGACATGCCTTCGGTGCGTCTCACGCTCGCCGGCGACGGTCCGCTGTCGGAGGCGTTGCACTATCAAATCGGCGACTTCCCGCGCGAGGCGCGCGATCGCATCGCCTTTCATCCGCCCGTTCATGGTGTCGATAAGCAGCGGCTGTTTGCCGATCATGACTTGCTGGTCCTGCCGTCTTTCACCGACATCAGCCCCAATACCGCGCTCGAGGCCAGGTCGGTGGGATTGCCGGTGCTGCTTACCGAAGAGACGGGCTTAAGCACCATGCTCGCCGAGGGCGCCATGCTGCGGCCGCTCAGGACGCCGCAGAACATCGAGCGAGCCATAGAAGCGGCGATCGATACCTACCCGCAACTGGCCGCCAGGGCATCCGCCCCGTTGCCCGTGAGAACCTGGGAGACCATTTGCGAGGAGCATTTGGGGTTGTTCAGGAGTTTATTATAAGCATTATCAGAGCGGGCGTTCGGCCCGCGGCATTTGGGTAGCAGACTCCCCAGTGCATCTTTGCTACGCTATAAGCGTGAAGCTCCTCATGATCTCGGGCGACCGAGCCATTCTTGCCGGAAAGCGGGGGGCGTTTTGGTATACGCTTGAGGAATTTTCGAAGCATTGGGAGCGTATCGATGTGATCTGCCCACGCGCAGAGCACAGTGGACAGTGGACAGAGGACAGTACTACCTGCCATTTCGAGAACGTCTTTTTCCATCCCTCCCCCTGGCCTCTCTGGAAGCAGCCGCAATGGATTGCGCAGAAGGGGAAGGAACTTTATGACGAGCATCATCATGACGCGATGACCGTGCATGAGTATCCGCCGTTCTATAACGGCATCGGGGCGTTGCGTCTCAAAAAACTCACTGGCATCAAAGCGGCCGCCGAGATTCATCACATCGTGGGTCACCCAGTCGCGGCGTCGTTTGTGGAGCGGATCGGGTACAGGATGTCGCGTTCGTGGTTGCCGCTGGAGCTTAACCGTTTCGACAAGGTGCGCGTGGTGAATGAAGAGGTCGCGGACCTGTTGCAGTCGTGGGGGATCAAAGAGGACAAACTGCGCGTCGTCTCGTCGTTCTATCTCGATGCCGCATTTGCCGGCTTGGCGCTGAAAGCGCAGAAGAAAGTGGACGTCGCGTTTTGCGCGCGGCTGGAGCCGAACAAAGGCGTGCTGGAAACCATCGAAGCCGTGGCCGCTTTGCCCGGGGTGACGCTGAGAATCGTGGGCGACGGATCGCAGTTGGCGAAGGCGCAGAAACTGGTTCGTACCCTGCATGCCGCCGACCGTATTACGTTCGCCGGATGGCAGGCCTCGCGCGAAGATGTGGCTGCCGAGATCGCTCCTGCCAAAATGTTCGTGATGCATTCCAAGAGCGAGGGCGGTCCGCGCATCGCGTTGGAGGCGATGATCATGGGACTACCGGTGCTCGCCACCAAGGTGGGCGTGATGCCCGACGTGATTCGCGATCGGGAAAACGGGATGTTCGTCGACGGATCCAAGGAGAACCTCATGCTCGCGATCAAATCGTTGCTGGATGACGCGGCATTACGGACCAAGCTTGGATCGGAGGCCACGAAGATCGTTGATCGGTTTGAGCGGAAGGAGGCGATTCGGGCGTATGCGCAGTTTTTGCAGACGCTATAATCTATGGCCATGCGCCTCCTCTTCATCACCCAAAAGCTCCACGGGCAGGATGCCTTCGGCGTGTTGTGGGCGCGGGCGTTCGTTGCGAAGGGCTATGACGTGTCGGTGATTTGTTTGGAAGATCGCAGGGATTTGACCGTGAGCGTGCTGGGCGAGGGGCCGATGCCGTTCAAGGTCTACTCGATGGGGAAAGAGAAAGGGTACGGCAAACTGCGCCAGGTGTTTCGGTTTTGGAAGCTGCTGCTCACCCTCAAGTACGACCGGGTATTCATCCACATGTCGCCCGTGTGGGGAGGATTGGGGGCTTGGATTTGGATTCCCAAAAGGACGCCCGTCTATCTCTGGTATACCCACTACAAGATGCAGTGGGGCCTGCGGCTGTTGGGTTGGTATGGCAAGAGACTCTTCTGCGCGACACCGCAGAGCCTGCCGCAGTACCCTTCG
>CAYTNJ010000114.1:0-4057 GCA_964439155.1 uncultured Candidatus Peribacteria bacterium
TAATATTAAGTTTGCTTCCTCTGTTTGACTCATTGAAGATTCGTTTGTGTCGGTGGTATCTAGTTCTTCTTGCAGTGCATCTATCTGTACCTGCTGTTCCTGTATACCTTTTATTAATACTGGAATTAAGTCACTGTACCTTACGCCCCAATATCCTACATTATCTACTGGTATTGCTACCGCTTCGGGTATTACCTCGGCTAACTCTTGTGCCAGCAAACCTACTTTTGTGCCCTCTTCTGGCCTATCGATCCAGTTATAAGTTACGGGATTTAATTGCATAATTTCGGTGATGCCATATTTCAAACCTTCTATATTGTTCTTTAATGTGACGTCGGAAGTTTGGATTGTTCCGTTTGTTGCATAAACATTTCTCCACCTGTAGGCAGAGGTTCCAATATCAAATGCACCGTCTACGCTTGGCATGAATGAGTTTGGATTTGTTGTGCCTGTACCCAAGTTTGCTACTAAGTTACCTGTACCATAGGTTGTTAATGTAAGGTTATTGCTCTCAAAAGTTTCTCCAGACTCAATGCTTAATGGACCGTAGGACTTTATATAGGAGGCTGTTTGATTTGTAAACTGTATATCGTTTGCGATACTCACATCTCCTGTAGCGTTAAAGCTTGTAGGTACTTCAAAAGATGCTTGAGTTGCCCCAAAGGTTGCTACATTAGTGCCTGTATCTGCAAAGGTCAAGTTACCGGTGCTGTCTAGGGTGAATGACATGTAGTTATTATTATCGTAGCCAATCCTTAGTTGTTCAGTTGTATCAAATATATGTAAAGATGCTGCTGGTGTTGTTGTTCCTATACCCATGTTACCCCCGTTTTCAAAAGTGAATAGTGCATTTGTCCCTATTGTGGAACCGGTGCCTATTATTAAATCGTTCATTAAGTTACTTTGTGCAAAGTAAAAATCTTGTGAGTTGCCATCAAATATTAGTGATGTATCTTCGGCACCACCGTCGCCCAACCAGATTTGTGGTGTAGTACCTGCGACTTGTAATTCGCTGTTGGGAGCGGTTGTACCAATACCTATAAAGCCTCCATCTGTTATCACTGTACTTGGTGCATTATCTGCATAAATATATGGTCCCGCATCAGTCCAAAGAGTAGTGCCTCCTGTTGCTAAGTTTGTCCATCCGGTTGCATCCCCATCATCCGTTTTCACATAAAGTGTGCCGTTAGTTGTATCCATGGAAAGGGCTCCAGTGTTTGCCGTTAATGCGCCTTCGGGGGATCCTGCTGTGTTGTATAGTCCCCACGAATCTGTTCCATCATTAAAACCCATCCATTGTCCTGTGGATGATCTAGTTAGTGCTATCGCGTTTGAAGTTCCTGTAGAGGCTGCATAAGTTCCATTAGTTGTAATTGATCCTATTCCTGTCATGTCCCCGGTTGTTGAAATATCCCAATCGGAGGTATTTATTTGACCTGTGGCACCTCCATTACCAAGTAAAAACCCGCCAGCTACGTCTAGTGCTGTGGTTGGAGCTGTAGTACCAATACCTAGACTCCCGTTAACTGTTACTATATTGCTGTTGAAGTCACCATAGATTAATGCTCCTGTTGCTGTTGCATTTGTATTTTCAATATATAGTTTTCCACCGTTTGTTTCTTGTGCGCCTGCTTGGTAACCAATCATTACGCTGTAATCATCATCTGATGCTAAAAGTCCTCCAGCATCACGGCCAATTAATATATTACCGTCACTAGCCGAAGACAGGTAATAACCAGCATCTGTTCCAAGAATAACGTTGTATGTACCAGTTGATAGAGCTTGACCTGAGGATTTTCCTAGCAATATGTTGTTGTTTCCTGTTGTAATATTACTTCCAGTAGTGGCTCCGATCATGAGGTTATAAGAACCGCTTAGTGTAACGCCTGTTTTGGCAACATCAGTTCCTATACCAATATTAGATGCTCCTGTTATTTCACCTGCTGAAACATAACCCCCTGTATCACGTCCTATAAAAACATTTTGAGAACCTGTCGTAACACCTGCTCCCGCATAGCTACCAAGTAGTGTGTTATTCACACCGCTGCTGACTTTATCTCCTGCAACAGTACCCACTGCAGTGTTGTATCCACTTGAACTAATACCGTTTGTATGTGAGTCTAATGCGCCCCAACCAATCGCAACGTTCCAGCCACTTGTTGAAGATGTAGTTCCAAGTGCATTCGTACCTATAGCGATGTTACCAGACTGGCCTGAACTAATTGCATCAAGCGCTGCGTATCCAATCGCAACGTTGTCGTGCCCATCGGTATTTGCTGTTAGTGCGTTATAACCTATGCCAATATTTGCCAGTCCAGAGGTATTGTGGTCAAGTACTGCATATCCAAGTGCCACATTATCATCACCGGATGTATTTATGTTAAGTGCATTGTATCCAAGTGCTGTATTTCTTAGACCAGTGGTGTTATTTAATCCTGCTAGTGCTCCAATGCCTAGTGATGTATTGTAGTCGTCATTTGCTCCTACACCTGTACCTCCATCACCAAAGAATATTGAACCAGTAGCAGTACTACTTAGGTTTATGACTTGCGTGCCTCCTAGTTGATATACTTCTCCAGCAGCAAGATTAATGTCGCCACCAGTAAATGTGAATGCATCTGCGTCTGCATAAGATAAGGTTCCGCTATCGGTGGCATCTGATGCGTAGAATGTAATGCTTGGATCATTTGCATCGCTAACACCATCACCTAGTCTTAATAGATTTGCAGATGTATCAAATGAAAGTGGCGCAACCAAATCTGCATCATCACTTCCAATTACCATATCCTCAGCTGTATCTGTAAGATAGGATATTCCTGTTCCATCAGTCCATGGGCTTGAACCTCCAGTTGCTAAGTTTATCCATCCTGTTGCATCGCCATCATCTGTTTTTACATATAAGGTTCCATTACTTGTATCCATTGATAGTGCGCCAGTGTTTGCAGTTACTACACCTTCTGGTGATCCTGCAGTATTGTATAGTCCCCACGAATCCGTTCCATCATTAAAGCCCATCCATTGTCCAGCTGTAGATCTTGTTAAATCTATTGCTGTAGCTGTTCCTGTTGATGTGGTATACGCCCCATTTGCTGTTATTGCCCCAATACCTGTTAGATCTCCAGTTGATGAAATATCCCAGTCGGAGGTGTTTATTTGTCCTGTGGCACTCCCATTACCAAGTAAGAAACCACCTGCAACATCTAGGGTAGTAGATGGGACTGTTGTTCCTATACCAACATTACCGGTAGAGTCAATCGTTAATCTTCTACTACCATTTGTATATAAAGATTGTGATTGCCAGTATGATGCTGACCCTAATCTTAATTCTGTGCCAGAGTAACCCAAACTTGCTACGCTCGAGAGTAGATAGGAACTGGTATTCACAGATGATGATGCTGTGAAGGTTCCATTGATGTACAGCGTAGTTGATGGGGCAGTGTTGCCAATACCAAAATTTCCACCTGAATAATATAGCCCTGAGTTAGCCATGGTATTATCATCGGTCATATATGGAACGTAATTAGTTGTTGCAGTACTGTCTACTAAGGTTGAACCCCAAACTCTAGAATCAATTTCATCCGTTGTGATTTGATTACTTGCGTTAAGAATTAATACTGTATTATCTGTGCCCGTTCCTAATCCAGTAGCTGTTATTGTCCCATCTGCTGTTATTGCACCTATTCCTGTTAAATCTCCAGTTGCTGAAACATCCCAGTCATTTGTATTTATAGCTCCAGCAGCTGCAAAATCTAGTGAATCAATATCAAGAATAGTACCTTCAACATTAAGGCTTCCTAAGTCTCCGCCATCATTAATTGTTACAGATCCTGTTGCAGCCGCCACATCAAATTCAGTGAAATCTATTGCAGTTGCAGCTCCGGTTATTGTTGTTAGATCTGTAGCTGATAAAGTTCCGAACCCAGTTAGTGTTAGCGTTTCAGAACCTGTACCATCGGTTGATGCATCTAGAGTTAAATTACCAGAACTGTCGACTGTAAATCTGGTATCTATTGTGCCATCAGTATGTGTAAGTCTTAGTTGTTCTGTTGTTGCTAAA
>CAYTNJ010000115.1:0-4000 GCA_964439155.1 uncultured Candidatus Peribacteria bacterium
CGCACTTTAAAGTCTTCATCGCCTTGTTGCTGGCCCGGTAGGTAATCTTGGAACTGCTTGTACAAGGCATCCATGCTTCCGGTCGAATAACTGGCGGCTTGGCTTGCGGCTTGGGAGGCGATCTTCGCGAGGAGCTCGTCGCCGTGGGCGTACACGTACCAAGCACTCCACACGAAAAAGATCATGGGGATGATGGCCAGTACCGAATGGAGCATCGCGCCGTACGTGCGGATGCGATCCCGGCGGTCCATGCGGTGCAAATGTTGGATGATCACGTCCATTTTTTCCTCCACCGTTTCGGGGTGCGAAGCCTTGTCCATGCCGTTGGGGTCGGCGGGCGCCATACGCGTTCAGTATAGCAGAAATCCGCCTTTTGCGTAAGGTTGCCTTAAAATCCTCGCTTCCACTTGCGCACGAACTCAAAGGCGCGAGTCAGCTTGTAGGAGCCCGTGATCGGCAGGTCGCAGCAGTGTATGAGCGGGAGCGGCTTTCCGCCGAAGCCCGTTTTGAAGGTGGTTACCCCGGCGAAGGGATGCTTGGGATTGATGATCACCTCGTCGCCGTTCTCGTTTTGCCTGCGCGGGGCGATGCCCCAGAAGTTGTAGATCGAGTCTCCGCGGTGGAGCGCTTCGCGAATGGCCGTCCATTGCAGCAGGTAGCTCGCGGGAATCTTCGCGTGCCGGTGCGTGCTCGCGCCGTGGTGATAGCTGGTAACACCACCGTAACTCATGTGCACAGAGGCCGCCACGGGCTCGCCCTGGTAACGCGCGATGTACACGAAGGCTTGTCCCAACGGCGCAAAGTGTTTCACCTGCGCCCGGATGAATGACGCGCGGTAAGGGACGAACTTATGGCGCTTGAAGGTTTCCTCCTGCAACTCGAAGTAGATGTCCAAGTCCTTCATGGGATCCGCCGATGCCGCCACCGTCACGCCTTCTTTCTCCGCGCGGCGCACCAAGTTGCGCGTGGTCTTGCGCAGGTCGGCCAGGATGTCTTCTTCCGTGCGCACGGTAGATCCTTCTTTGCCGCTCTCCCACAAATCGGGCAGGCGCAGCGGGATGTACCAGGTGTATTCCGAAAGCAGGTGCAGCGGGGAGGGGAGCGTTCCTTGCTGCAGCGAAGCCGCGAGCGCGTCTTTCTCTTCCCAAAAGGGACTCATGCGAATGAAGGAGCACTTCTGCTTACGCGCTACGTCTTTGAGTGCTTCGAGCAGCGGCTCCAGGGCGCTGTCCGAGCGCAGGATGGGGCCGTACTGCACCATCAAATGCCTGCCTCTGCGCGCGGGCACCACGATGGCCTGGCAGATGCCCACGATCTCGTTTCCTTCCCGGGCCTCCAGGCGCACGGGCTCTTGGCCGACAGAGCGGTACACCTCTCCCATCGTCCAGCTCTGCAGGAACGGGCGAAAGCGCTCGGAGCGGATGAAGGCTTCCCAGGCGTGCTCATCGGTGGCGACTTGGACGGTGATGCTCATGCTTTGGGTTTGAGGAAGCTCTCCAATTCTCCCACCAACCGCTCCGCCTGCCTAATGGTCATGGTCGGGTGCGTGGGGAGTGACAGGATTTTCTCGCAGAGTGCCTCGGCCTGGGGGTCCGAGCCGGGCACATAGCCGGTATCGAAGGTGACCGAGCGCGGGCAGATGACGCAGCCCGTCCAGCCGTCGTCGAGGTGGATGTTCTTTCGCTTCAGCTGTGCGCGAATACCGTCGGCGTTGAGCAGAAAGAGCGGGAACTTCTGCAGCGGCAGATCGTCGCGGATTTCGGAGGGCAGGGGAGAGTCGGGCTCGTCCGTCCACCAGCCGCGCTTGGTGCCTTCCTTGCGATAAAACGACGTGAGCATGCGCCGATGGTCGTTGATGCTGCGCAGGCGGTGCCATTGGTCGAGCGCGAGCGCGGCGCAGGCGTTGGGCATGCGCTCGAGTGTGCGATGCATGATGCCGCGCTTTTCCTCGGCATTGGTGATGGGTAGCAGGAGATGCAGTTTGGCGAGCAACCACAGCGAGATTTTGCCAAGGCCGATTGCGTACAGCAGCTTTCCCTTGGCGTAGAAGAGCGGGTAAAGGAGCAGACGTTTGATCGTGAAGAGCGAGAGATCGTGCTGCGGTTCGGATGCAGTGAAAGTCGCGGCTTTGCCCCGGATGATCAAAGCGCCTCCCGCCACGCCCGAAATCGCTTTGTCCCGGCCGAAGCTGAAGATGAGCATGTCGCCGAGCTTGCCGATCTCTTTGGGCCCGCGGTCATCGGGCAGGATGTGCGCGCAGTCTTCGATGAAGAGGATCTTTTTCTCGTCGCAAATCTCCCGCAGGCTCCCGGAATCCGCCGGGATGCCGAAGGTGTGCTGGCAGACGATGGCCTTGGTGCGCGGGGTGATTGCCGCTCGCACTTCGTCCATATTCAAATTGAGCGTGTCTCGGTCGATATCGGCGAACACGGTCTTGGCGCCTGCGGCTTCGACGGCGTTTGGCACCACCACGCACGTGTAGGCTTGCACAATCACTTCATCTCCTTCACCGATGCCTGCGGCTTGCAACCCTGCAAGGAGCGCCTGGCGGCCGGAGGCGAACAGCGTTGCCTTACCGCCGAAAGTCAGCGAGAGTACGCCTTCGAGCAGGATTTGCTCAGGGCCGCTCTTCCATCTCCACGGACGGCACAGCAGCTTGAGCGCCAGGAGGCATTGGCGTTTGTCGGCAAGGGGCGCGAAGGTGTGGTGGATAGGACGCAAATTGAAAATGAAAAATTAAAAATTACGGGAGAAGACGGGAGATGGCTGATGCGGGCATTCGCCCGATACAGAGGAGCAGGCTGCCAGGAGAAACTTTTGCCGTGTCGTTGTGTAGGAATTCCACCGGGGAGCCGAAGCCTTCTTCAAACGCTTTGCGACCGGTATCGGTCGTAAAGACGACGCGCTCGACGGTGCCCATGGCAAGCCGGCCCATTTCCTTCAAGATCGTCGACTCTTCTCTGCCCAGTTCCATCAGGCCGGCGGTGAGGAGGATGCGCGGGCGCTCCGGTCGCGCGTTTGCCCAGGCGAGAGCGGCCGTCATGCTCAAGCGGCTGGCGTTATAGGTGTCGTTCACGAGGGTGACGCCGTGTTCTTTTTTGAACGCGAAAGTGTTCTCGGGTTTACGCAGGGTTTGGAGATGTTTGGCGATCGTCTGGTCGGCGATGCCAAGGTGGCGGCCGACGGCGATGGCGGTAAGCAGGTTTAAGACGTGATGTTTGCCATGCAGCGGCGCCGCGAAGCGCGTTCCTCGATTCGTAAAGGAGAGCCCGTCGTCGGTTTCCGTGATCGCTTCCGCGCCTTCATGGGTGTCATCGCCCTGGCTGATGCGCGTGACGGCGCAGGTCGCACGGTCGGCGAGAATGCTCCCGCCTTCGGTTGCTGTCTGAATGAAGGCATGGCCATCGGACGGAAGTGCGGCGATCAACTCTCCATTGGCATCGACGATCGCGCTCTCTGACCCAAACAGTGCCAGGTGGTCCGATCCCAGGGCCGTGATCACGCCGACTTGCGGTTGCACAAACGAGCAGAGCAGCGCGATTTCTCCGCGGGAATAAGCACCCATCTCTATGACGATGGGACCGCCGGAATCCGCTTCTTTGCCGATCGTCCTAAGCATCCACTGCGCCACGCCCATCTCGGTATTCACGTGCTCCGGTGTTACGAGTGGATTCTTGTCTTTGAGAACGGCGCCGATCAGCTCCTTCGTCGTAGTCTTTCCCACACTACCCGCGACGGCGATGATTAGGCGGTCAGGATGTTTCTCGCGGAGACGTTTCGCGGCGGCGAACACGTTGGCTTTCATCTTTCGATCGATGGGCAGGAAGAGGAGCCAGGCGAGACCGACCGTCAGCGGTTGCAGGAGGACGAGGATCGACAGGTAGAAGCCTTCCGCGAAGAAGGAATGCAACAAGAATAGGGCGAGCAAGAACGAAAAAAGGAAGGCGCAGAGTGTCAAGATGCAGGCCTTCATCGTCCACACCGGCATGGGCTGGCGGAG
>CAYTNJ010000116.1:0-3407 GCA_964439155.1 uncultured Candidatus Peribacteria bacterium
CGGGTAGACCACACTGTTCTTGCCGGGCTGGGCCTGCTCGCTGTGGAACAAGCCGTTCATCTTGGAGAGAACGGCCACGTTGTCGTACGCCTGAATGACCTGCTCGCGGAACTGCTCCTGCATGGTCGTGGTGGGGCTGGAGCCGGACGCGGTAGCGGCCTGCGTGTTCTGAATGACTGAAAACATGATTGATTTCCTTCGGTGGTGGTTTGATTGGGAACGGGCGCGTGTCGCGCGCGGTCCCCTTCCACTGGAAGGGCACGGCGAACTGCGTGTGTGCTCAGCCACCACCGGGTCCGCGTGTGCGGAGCAAGGGCGGGAGAGCGAAAACCACGGCGTGCCCGTTAGGGCAGGCGCGTGATACGGCGGACGGGGGTAAGTTGTGTGTGCCGTCGCCGATTGTTCTGGTGAGTAATCAGGCTCCGTCGTCGGTGAGAACCGGGTCCGGCTGGGCCGCGCGCTTGCCTCGCCGCGGCTTCTCGGCCTCCGTCTCTGGCGCCGGCTGGCTCGCGGCGACGATCGCCTCAAGCCGTGCGTTGGTGGCCGCAAGCTGCGATTCCACTTCGCTCAGGCGGATGTCCTTCGCCTCGTCGTCACCGATGACGCGGGACTTGGCGCCCCTGTTCTCCACGAGCCACTTGAGAGCCTCCTGATCGGAGCCGTCGCCCTTGATCTCGTGGATCATCTTGTCGTCGTGGTCGAACAAGCGGACGACGTTCTTGCCGTCGATGAGCACAGGCTTCATCGAGCACTTGGACGACAGAAGGATGTTGAGTGCTTCGGTTTCTGTGTACATTGGTCCCTTTCTCAGCTGATCGGTGCGTTCTTGAGCGCGTCGGGCGTCTGTGCGAGTTTGTTGAGGAGCGCGGTGTCACGCTTGTAGTAGTCCGGCCCGTACGCCTGCTGTGACGCGGCGCGTGCGGCCCTGATCTCTGCGACAGACGTAAACCCGCCCGGCGGCGTGCCGTTGAATGTCGTCGCCGTCTCGCCCGGCGAACGCGGCGACTTGGAGAGGGTGTAGTCTGCAAACAGTTTCTTGGCCGCGTCCTCGGCGGAGGTCGCGGTGTTCCACTGTTTGATGAGATTCTCGTGCTGATCGGGATTGGCTTTCTTGTGCCACTCCATCATCTCGCTCACCTGCTTCTCGCCGCCCAGCTTCGCCATCGCCGCCTGCTGAGCCTTGGCGATGACGCCGACCTCGTGGCCGACGCGGAGTTCGGTGAACACCTTGCCGATGAACGCCGGGTCGCCTTCTTTGAGCAACTCGCCGATCGCGGCCATGTCCTTCGGGTCAAACTCCTTCTTGCTCATCGCACGCTGGGCGATGCCGGCGAGGTCGATCTTGCCGTTGAAGTGCTGCTCAAAGCCCTTCTCGTCGGTGTAGGCCGGCGGCTTGGGCTTCTTGAGTTCCGCGATCTCGTTGTTGGCCTTGTCGCGTTCGCTGGTGAGTTTGGCGAGCGTCGCCTCCAACTCAGCGATTCCCTTGTCGGCATCGTCGATGGTCTTGTACTTTCCCCCGATACTTCCTTCTGGCATGACGCAAACTCCTTACTGTGGCGCGCCGACGATGCCGGGAGCGGCAGCTTCGGACAGCGCCTTTGACGCATTGACAGCCGCCTCAGCCTCAGCCTGGCGGTTCACCTCTCGCTGCTTCATCGCCTCAACCTGCTCGGGCGTATAGCGATGCTTGTGGAGGTTGAGGCCCATGTCGTCGGCAAGCCCAAGCGCGATACCCGTCTTGTCGAGGTCGTCGGGCAACTGGGCCTGACTCAAGCCGGCGACGGTCTGTACCCACGCGACGGTGTTCTGAACGTTGCGGACCCGTGCCATTGCCGCGGGACCGGCGGTGAGGCGGACGTTCATCCACTTCACGATCTCCGCAAGACCATCAGGGATTGGGTCAAAGAGCTTCTCGGCAATGGCGATATCGACGGCGCAGCGGATGCTCTTGTTAGTGAACGTCTCGGAGAATGAGAGCACCTGCCCGCCAGTCATGGCGTTCAAGCGGCTTACCACCTCGTCAACGTGGCGGCTCGTGGTGCGATCCTTGTTGGGCATGAGTTCAAGCTCAAGCCCGAGCGCCTTGGAAATGTCCTTCTCCAGCACCTCGGCCCGGTTGCTGAGGGCTACGAAGTCCTGATGCTTGCTGACGCTGATAACGCCAACGTCCTGAGCCTTGCCGTCGCGGACGTTGCCGCCGGTGATGATTGAACCTGCCGGGCCGACCATTCTGGCGGGCCGGATGGTGGTGTTCTGGTCGAGGATGATCTTGAGATCACCCATCTGGTTCGTGATATCGCTGAGGCAGGCGTTGATGTGGGCCAGCTCAAACAGCTTGCCGTAGATCGTCTCAAAGAACGGACGGCCGTTCTGGTCGCCGGGGATGAAGTACCACGGGAGCGTGTAGATACGCGCTTCCTCGTGCTCGTCGGTGAAGATGGTGTTGCCGTTGCACTCGTCGGTCTGCTTCCACTTGCCCTGATCCCAGACGTAGCGCGTGTAAATCCAGACCATCCGCTGAAACGTCGGCTTGTCCAGCCAGCCGTCAGGGAGCTTGATCTCGGCGATCGCTTTGGCGCCAAGCGTCTTGGGGTCGAATTGGCGGCGAAGGTAGATGGCAAGCTCGTTGCCCTGGCCGTCACGCGCGCTGGCCCATTGCTCGGGCCGCATCACCTCGTAGAGCAAGTCTTTCTGTCCCCACACGCACGCATCGCCGTGACAGAGCGAGAAGTCGATGGCGGTGCCTGCCGATGACATAAACCCGCGGCCGGATGAGAACGCTCGTTCGGTCGCGCGTGCCGACTGCATCAAGTCCCAGAGTTTGAACGCCTGCGCGTCAAGGTACTTGCCCGCTTCATCGAGCTGCTCTTTCGAGTAGGTGTGTCCGGGCGGGCAGCACAAGTCGAAGCGGATCGGGTTCTGGCCGATGGGCAGGGTGGAGTCGAGAATCTTGCCGCGGATGCTGGCAAGCCCGTACATGCCGACCACCTGCTTGACCTGCCCCAAGTCTTGATCGGGCTGCTGGCCGTCCTCTCGCCACCACAGGCCGGGGTGTACCTGCTTGACGATCTGATTGATGCGTTCGCGGGTCTTGCGCTTTGTCTCGTACGCCTCGTCGAACGCCCTGCTGATCGTTCCTGCCGCCAGCGTGTTGCTGGTGTCTGGACGGCCGATCTCGGTGGTCATTCAGGTTTCTTGGTCTTGTTTGCGATGATGGAGGCGAGCGAGTCAACCACGTCGTGCCGGCCCTGCTCTACGGCGTGTTCGGCGATGCCCAGTGGTCGAACAAGGAGCGGCTGTCGGATGCCTTGCTCAAGGACCTGATCGAGCACTTCTCCAAGTTGCCTTTCGGCAACAGGAACGTAAACGCGGACATTCTGGGCGACGCCTATGAGTACCTGATCAAG
>CAYTNJ010000116.1:3417-3939 GCA_964439155.1 uncultured Candidatus Peribacteria bacterium
CGCCAGCCGCTGCGCCATATGCAACGTGGGGTAGCGTGCGCCGCGTTCCATGCGTGAAGGGGGATGGCGATGTCGAGGGCGGCATGGACGGCCGCGATCGCCTCAAGATCAACGTCGCGGAATGCCAGAGCGATTGCAGCGTTCTTGTCAGCCGCCGACATGGGGAATCTGGAAGTGAGCTGGGCGATCTGCTGGAGAACTGTGGGTGGCTGCTGAGCCATGCGAGTAGTCCTTTAGGTGTGCGGGGGCATGGGCACCAGTGGCCGGCGGCGTTGGTGACGATCACCGCCGCACTCACGCAGTCCACGTCGTGCGGGCTGGCGAATCCGAAGATGCCACGCAGCACCGTTCGTCGTCGCGTCATGGGTCCGACCGCGAACAACTCGGCGGCTGTGACCGCGCGGGCCTGGTCGATCACTTCCGCTGATAGGTGTGCTACGCCGATGTGAACGTGAGAGAGGTAGATGTCGAGCGGCAACTGGAGGCAGTTTCCGGGCCACGGCTGCACGATGTACACCACGC
>CAYTNJ010000117.1:0-3896 GCA_964439155.1 uncultured Candidatus Peribacteria bacterium
ACCCTTCGACAAGCTCAGGGCAAGTCAGGGCAAAGAAGGTCGTGACAGGGCATGGCATCGATCTTGCGTACTGGCCGAAGCGACCGAACGTGGCCGATGATTCCAAGAAGCTGTTGTGCGTTCACCGCCTTTCGCGCAGCAAGCGCGTGCAGATTCTCCTGGCCACGATGGTGCTGCTGCCGGAGTATTCGCTCGCCATTTACGGTATCGACGCCGAGCCCGCCTACGCGCAGAACATGCGCATGCTTACCGAAAAATTGGGACTCGACGATCGCGTGATGTTTCATGGCACGGTGCCGTCGAAGGATCTCCCCGGCATTTACGCGCGGCATAAGTTGATCCTCAACATGGCTTCCGAAACCATCGACAAAAGCATGCTGGAGGCGATGACGTGTGGGTGCTATCCGGTGGTGACCAAGGCCAATGCAGAAGCCATTGGCATCCCCGCTGCTCCCGCGAAAGATACGTCTGAATCCGTTGCGGAGTTCGTAAAAGCCCACGCCGCCAAGGCGCCCATCGACGCCGATGAGATGTATCGCATCGTCGAGCAGCGGCACAGCCTCAAGTCGCTGATCGAGCAAATGGATTCCTTCATCCGCACCGGCGCATGAGTACGCTCATTCCCTGCACCGTGCAGATCGTCACCCGGAACAATGCCGCCGGGTTGCAAAAGTGCTTGGACAGCCTGACGGAGTTTAGTGAGGTGATCGTCCAAGACGGCTATTCCACCGACGGTACGCGCGAGATCGCGGCCAAGTATCCGAATGTGAAACTGATGGACCAGGATCGCCGGTACTTGAATGAGGAAGGGCGCATCGTCGACTTTGCTTCCATACGCAATTTGAGCATCGCCGCCGCCAAATACGACTGGGTGTTCGTGGTCGACGGTGATGAACATGTACACGCCGACATGATCGCCGAAGTGCGTTCCATCGTGGCCAAGAATCAGCCCGGTATTTGGCAGGCGTTCCGTCGGTTCTTCGTCGACGGGCAGCCGATCATGCATTCCGCTTTGTATCCCGCGATTCAAATCCGCCTGTTCCATCGTTCACAAACCACGGGGTACGGGAAGGCCGTGCATGAACGTTTATCGCTCAAGCCGGGTGTTGTGCCAAAGATGCTGCAGGCCGAATTGCCCGTGCCGCTGCCTGCGCCTTCCGCCCTCACGGCCAAGAACGAGCGGTACCTTTTCATGGAAGTGAAGCGGGCCGGCGTGCTCAGCTGGGGGCGATGGTTTCGCTGGGTGTTCCTGTGGAAGCTGCGGACGATCGCCGGTCTACTTCTTCGTCTTTGTCGCATCTGGCTCGTGCCTCGCAAAGGAAAGCGCCTGCCGCTCGCCTACGAATTCCAATACATCGGCCACGCGTTCGCGACGCTTTACTCGATGTGTCCGCCGATGGCTCGCCGTTACTTGGCGAAGGAGGCGACCGCTTCGCACACGTAGTCGCACTGTTCGTCCGTCAACTCCGCGTAAATGGGGAGCGAGAGCATCTCTTTGGCGAGCGCTTCGGCGACCGGGAAGTCTCCCGCTTTCCATCCGCGATCCGCGTAGGCCGGTTGCAGATGAATGGGAACCGGGTAGTGGATCCCGGTTTGGACGCCTTGGTTTTGTAGATGTGCTTGCAGCGCGTCGCGGTCGGCGCTGCGGATGACGAACAGGTGCCAGGCGGAGACGGCGTCCGGCTGCAGATCCAACGGGCGCACGGTCTGTGGGAGCTTGGCGCGATAGCGGTCGGCGATCCTTCTGCGAGCCGCGTTCCAGGCATCCAAATGTGGCAGCTTCACGCCGAGCACCGCGCCTTGGATGCCATCCATTCTTTCATTCCAGCCTACAAGATCGTGGTGATATTTCTTCGACGATCCGTGCTCGCGGAGCATGCGCACTTGCTTGGCGATCGCGGCGTCGTTCGTGGTCACGGCGCCGCCTTCTCCATAAGCTCCCAGATTCTTTCCCGGATAGAAACTGAACGCGGCACCGTCGGCCAGGCTTCCTGTTTTCTTTCCTTTGTAAGTCGCGCCATGCGCTTGGCAGGCATCCTCGAACACGAGCAAATTCTTCGCTTTGGCGATGCCGTTGATGGCGTCCATGTCGCAGGGCTGGCCGTACAGGTGGACGGGGATGATGGCCTTGGTCTTCGGCGTGATGGCTTGTTCCAAGAGCGCCGGATCCATGAGCGCCGTTCGTTCTGCACAATCGATGAGGACGGGTAGAGCGCCGAGGGTCGAGATGGCCTGAGCCGTGGCGAAGAACGTGTTGGCCACCGTGATCACCTCGTCGCCCGGGCCGATGCCGTGGGCTTGCAGCAGTAATACGAGCGCGGCCGTGCCGGAGTTCACGCCGATGCAGTGCTCGGCTTCGCAGTAGGCGGCGAAGTCTTTCTCAAATGCTTCCACGGCCGGGCCCGAAGCGTAGGTGCCGGCGTCGAGCACGGCTTGCATCGCCTCGTCTACTTTGGGGCGCAGCGAGCGGTATTGGGCCGGCAAATCTAGGAAAGGGATTTGCATATTTAGGCTTTTACTTTGGCGGGATTGCCGATGACGGTGGCGCCGGGTGGGACATCTTTCGTGACCACCGCGCCCGCTCCGACCAATGCGCCTTCGCCGATCGTGATACCCGGGAGGATCGTGGCGCCGCTGCCGATGGCCGCGTTCTTGCACACTTTCGTGGGCAGGCATTCCCAGTCGGCTTCGGTTTTCAGGCTGCCGTCTTCCTTGGTCGCGCGAGGATTTTTATCGTTCGTGAAAGTGACCCCGTGCGCGATCATTACATTGTCTTCGATCGTCACACCTTCGCAGAGGAAGCAGTGACTCTGGATTTTACAGTTCTTGCCGATGCTCACGCCTTTCTGGATTTCCACGAACGTGCCGATGCGCGTGCCGTCGCCGATTTGGCAGCCGTACAAATTCACGAAGTCGCGGATGATCACGTCTTTGCCGAGCACCACGTCGGGCGCAATGCGTTGGAGCGGGGAGTGTGAGTGGGTCATGCGTGGAGGGAAATGGACTGACCTTCTTGGAGCGAACGGTCGGCGGTTTCGAGGATGCGGAGCAAGGCCACGCCGTCTTCCCCCGTCACGCGCGGTTCTGCTTGGCCGCGGACGCAGGCGAGTACATGGGCGGCTTCGCTGCCGAGGGTTTCGATAGTCGGAAGAGCGGGGATCAGGATATCGCCGATGCGGTATACGGGCTTCAGAGGATCGGCCTGCGATATTCCTTGGTCGATGCCCCGGTCGTGCACGCGCAGCTTTTCGCTCGGTTCGGTGTCGTCGTAGGTGACCATCGCGTTTTTACCTGCGAGGATCGTCTTGCGGATTTTGACGGGGGAGAGCCAACTCACGTGCACGTGCGCGTGGAAGGCGTCATCGAAGGTGAGGTGCAGGTGCGCGTCCTCCACCTGGCTGCCGAAGTGCGCGTGGCCGGTGGCGTACACGGTCTTCACGTCTTTCAAGTCACGAATGGCGGAGAGGATGCTCAAGTCGTGCACGGCCAAATCCCACAGCACGTTGGTGTCGCGCTGGATCAATCCTAAGTTGATGCGCACCGAATCGAAATAGAGCAAGTCCCCCAGCGTACCGCGCTTGGCCATGTCGGCCATGTACTCCACCGCGGGCGCGAACACGAAAGTATGGTCGACGAAGAGCAGGCGGTCGTTCTCCTTCGCGATGCGCACGAGTTCTTCTCCTTCTTTGGCGTTGGGCGTGATCGGCTTTTCCACGAACACGTGCTTGCCGCTCTCGAGTGCCGCCTTGGTGATGGCGAAGTGCGAGGCGGGGGGCGTGGCGATGAGCACCAGCTCCACGGCGGGATCCGCGAAGATTTCCTTCATATCTTTCGTAAAGCGCACGGCGGGATAGTTCGCTTTCGCCTTCGCGATATTGTCGTCGCTCAAGTCGCAG
>CAYTNJ010000118.1:0-3824 GCA_964439155.1 uncultured Candidatus Peribacteria bacterium
GAACTCCTCGATATCGGGGTGATCGAGGTCGAGACACACCATTTTTGCGGCGCGGCGCGTGGTGCCGCCCGACTTGATGGCGCCCGCCGCCCGATCGCCGATCTTGAGGAAGCTCATGAGTCCCGAGCTTTTTCCCCCGCCGGAAAGGGGCTCGCCGTTGCCGCGGAGGTTCGAAAAGTTGGTGCCCGTGCCGGATCCGAACTTGAAGAGACGCGCCTCGCGGACCCACAGGTCCATGATGCCGCCGTTATTCACCATGTCGTCGTCGACGGATTGGATGAAGCAGGCGTGGGGTTGCGGGTGGGTATAGGCGTCGGCGCTCTTCTTCACTTCCCCGCTCTGCGGATCGCAGTAATAGTGGCCCTGCGCGGGACCCGTGATGCCGTAGGCCGTGTTGAGGCCCGTGTTGAACCACTGCGGGCTATTGGGCGCCGCCATTTGGTGCACGAGCATGTAAGAGAGCTCGTCTTCGAAGGCTTGCGCGTCCTGCGTGGTGGCAAAGTACCCGTGCGTCTCGCCCCAATACCTCCAGCAGCCGGATAAGCGGCGCACCACCTGGCGCACCGTGCGCTCGGGACCGGTGACGACCTTGCCCTTTTCATCCTTGAGGAAATTGCCATCCGCGTCGTACTGCGGCACGCCGGCCTTGCGGAAGTACTTGCTCACGACGATGTCGGTGGCCACCTGGCTCCAGTCGGCGGGAATTTCGGCGTCCTCCATTTCGAACACCACCGAGCCGTTCGTGTTCTTGATGCGGCTTGTGCGCTTATCGTAGGTCACTTCGTCGAGCGGGTCCGAACCCGGCGTCGTAAAGACCCTCTTCACCGACATCCCCTCGCCTCCGAAGAACGTCGCCTGCTGCTCCGTGCCGCGGCTTTGCATGGCCTCCTGTAATTTTTCCGCCATGAGCGTATCGGGCGTCTCTTTTTTCTTGTCGGACATGCGGGCGGAAGCACTCTGGGGATTCATGCGGAAGGGGTGGAAAGGGGGCGAAAAAAACGGCCGATGGGCCGCAAACGACCATATGCTGCGTGATACAGCATTTAGTGGTACTGGGACAACAAACACACAATATAGTGGACGTTTTTCGAACCGCAATAGTGACGAAAAGAACGACTTGCGTGCCCGAAAAAGGGGTTCACATTCATGCCTTCGCCCTGCTTTTTCACGCTCATTCGCCCAGTCGCTCCGACCACCGGGATTGTCAGCTTTTCTTCACTCTTGCACACGAAGGAATCATTCGGATGAGAACGCCAATACTTTATGGGTCCTTCATCACTCCCTGCTATGCTGCGCGTCTATGAACATCGTCGTCCTCGTCGCGGGCATGAATGACCCGAGCAATTGCGAGCTCCTCGCGGACAAGTACATCGAAGGCATCAAAACCCATGACGGCGCCGAGGTGCACAAGTTCCTCGTGCGCGCTATCCCGCTCCCTCACTTTACGGTTCCCGATTACGAGTCGGATGCCAATGCATCGAAGGAATTCCGCGACGTGCGTGAGCTCATCAAGGCAGCCGACGGTGTGGTAATCGCCACCCCTGTGTGGAACTTCTCGGTGCCGGCGCATTTGAAAAACTTCATCGATTGGATGGGCACGTTCGGCCTGGATGCACAGACGCATTCAAAGGGCCAGTTCAAGGCAAAGCCCTTCGCCCTCATCCACACCGGCGGCGCCCCGATGATCGCGTGGAAGGCGCTCATGTACTTAACCACCCTGCACCTGCCCGAGGCGATCAAGTACTACGGGGGCACGGTGGTCCTGCGTCACTTCGAGCCCAAGTGCGTGGAAGGCAAAGGCAAGTTCGGCCTGGTGGTGGATAAACGCCCGGCGGCGCTCGAGACCATGAAAAGAAAGGGTGAGCAGTTCGGGAAGACGGCCAAGCACTACCACGAACAAGGCAAACTCTCCGGCACGCAGGCGTTGCGGTACAAGTTCTTCACGTTCCTCTACAGGGTCGGCAATCGCGTGATGTATCCGCTCAGCACGAGGCAGTAATCCGGCGACGTCTTATTCGCCCTGCGGCTCAAACGTCAGTGCTCCCGTAGCCGGATCATACGTCGCTTCTTTTTGCGGAGCGCAGGAATCCGTTTCGGGAATGCAGGGGCCTTCGTGCGAGTAGAACTGAAGCAAACCATTCTCATAGAAAATCTCCTGACCGCCGCCGTTGGAGATGGACTCGCGAGCGAAGGTTTGGCCCGTTTGTTTCTGGATGTCGTACACGTATGTGAACATCCGCGTGCCGCCCAGGCCTTCTTCGTCGATAAGCAAGAAGAGATAACGACCGTCCAAATCTTTCAGCAGCACTACCAGTGGGTTGCCATACGCTTCGAACGTCTGTGTATCGGCCTGCAGGTTCCAGCCGCAGCGCTCGTCGGATAGCGTCGTTTTATTTTGCTCATTGTAAGTTCGATATACGGTTTCACAGAGTTTTTTCGTCATCTCTCCCGTTCCTCCAAATGCGCGGAGCGTCGCCAGTTCGGGGAGGCCGACCGCAGCGAGGACGGGCTGTACCGCTTGTTTTCCATTGTCCGTCAGCGAAAACGTATCGCCGTAGATGCTTGCCGTATCCGGAGGCACGGTCTCGGTAGACATTGTCGAAGAGCCGCAACCTACAAGAGTCGTACAGACGGCGAACATCGCCAAAAAAGAGGAAGTGCGCATATGATGAATGTATCACGCTTGCCGCTCCTACTCCATCGCCTTCTGCCGATCCAAATGCTTTTGCAACGGAGAAATCCTTAAGGGTTCGTCAGGCTGCATCCGTCGCTCCACTTCCGGCACGCTTGGCACGGGCATGGCGGGCGCCGGATTTTCCTCTTTGGGCTTCTGCATCCGATGATGCCGGTGCACGTTCAAAATCTTGCGATACCCGCCTTCGCCGTTTTCGATGAAGCTGGCCACGCGCGTGACAGTAGTGGTGCTGGCCCCCGTCATGGAAGCCACTTGGCGATAGCTGAGACCTTTGCCCAAAAGACGCGCGACTTCCAAGCGCTCACTCCAGGCCTGCAGCTCGGAGAGTGTGCCCACGTCGCGCAGAAAATCGGCGATTTCTTCTTCGGTCTTGCAGGATTTGATGGACGCGCAGAGCGAACGAAACCAGGGTTCCTTGCGCCAACTGTCTTCGGTGAAACGTCGCTTCATGCATGCATCATACTCAGGAAATATGCTGTGACAACTCGCTGTAACGCGGGCATGACGAAGCGATCATCCGAGGGATGATCGCTTTTGCCGTGGCTACAGTTCGATGGCGCCCCCGCGGGCATTGCTCAGGCGACGGCCCAGAGGGGCGTGCAGCTCCACCCCGTTTTCCGGATTGATCCAGTGGAAACTGACTGCATGCGTCGTCACCACTCCCGTCTTGATAGGGATGACTTCCATGACCAATCTCCCATCGATGGGAGATTTGAAAGGTCGAGACTTATCGAAGTCTCCCCGACTGTCCTGAGAGATCGTGCGCGGCAGAATGTTTTGCAGTTGTAGCTCGAGCGCGGCACCGGGCGGGATGCGCATGGTCTTTTGCCCGTCGGTGATCTGCAGCTCATCGCCGATCAATTGAAATTTGAGCGTCCCGCCTTTCAAATCCCAGGTTTCGATCGTCTTCATCTTTCCTGTCCTCCACGGCATCCCCCTTCCGGAGGAGCGAAAGTCGCCGGATACAGTCCGGTTATCCGCCCCCTTGTAAAAGGGAGGTTCTGTGGAGGCAAAATGCTGTAAAAGGTCGATTATTGAATAATTTAAAACTATTTAATTATTATGTCAATTAATTGTAATGGCTCAATACCTTCGCATCACCCCTGCGATACGGTATGGACATGCCTTA
>CAYTNJ010000119.1:0-3800 GCA_964439155.1 uncultured Candidatus Peribacteria bacterium
AGACTGGATGCGATCGTTTTGCAGTAATGGCAAGTTTGGAAAGACTCCATTGCAAGTGCTTTGGTCCATGTCACACGCGTACAGTGAGATACCAGGCAACCATCCACTCATCATCGGTGTGCAGGAAAACGTTGTGAAGCCTGTTCCTTTAACTATCAAGCAAGTGGGTATGTATGAGGCTCGTCATTCAGCTACCATTCCACCTGACGCGTTCACACACTTACAGGTACCTTTTGCACACGTGAATGCTGCAAGAGAAGAAATACGACAACTCGGCCTCACTGATGTACCAATTATACCGATGGAGTTTGCTGAACTCATTGATACTGAAAAACCTTTCTGTGATTTAGCCAAAGCACAGAGACATATTTAAATGGGAACTCCAAGAAAACCGCAACACAAAGCCACTCCTTTCATTCGACGACTGTAATCCTCCAAAGTCAGGAATCTTGTTTGGGAACTCTCTTATAATCGCCTATATATACAAAATTCTTTATCGAAATGCCATTTTCGAAGTTTCTTTTCCCGAATGGTGGAGCTGAGGGGATTTAAACCCCTGGCCTCCGCAATGCGAATGCGGCGCTCTATCAGCTGAGCTACAGCCCCACGGATGCGTTTGACCGGGCTATTCTATGGCCTTTTTCCGAAAAATCTACGGCTTTCTTCTTCTATGGTCTTTTGTTATAGTCTCCCGGCTTCCAGCATGTATTAGCGTGGCCCGGTAGCTCAGCTGGTAGAGCACTCCCCTGAAGAGGGAGGTGTCACCGGTTCGATCCCGGTCTGGGCCACCATCCATCTTCGCCTATTGCTACGCCGAGATGACCAGATCCGTGGCTCGGCGGAGTCACAAACGTAGGCGGCCCGGTCTGGGCCACCATTACTGCAATACACTTCCTCAAAGCACGCAAAATTCCCCCTCGCGATGAGGGGGGTGCCTCCGTATGGCGGGAGACGATGAACTTTGTCAGAACGGCGAGGCAGGGCGATCGGCGGCGTTCAGTCGGGGAGGAAAACGGACTTGGCTTCGGGATCGATGGAATGGAGAGCTTCCGTGAGTGATGGAAGGTCTTCGTTCGGCATCGACTCTGGGCAGGTCAGTTTGAAAGTCAGACGGCAGATGGACTGCTTCTTGGCATTCATGTGCGACTCAGTGGATAGCTGTCGGATGTTGATTCCTTTCTCGTAGAGATTCTTGCAGATCCTGGCGAGCAGCCCCGGGCTATCGACTCCTCTCACGACCCACTCGATGGTGTTTCCGGTCGGATTGATGCTTTCACAATCCAGCGGACCGGAAATTTCACGCGCCAGATGTTCGAGCATCGACTGGAAGTAAGGCACATTCGTACGTAACGAAACGAGCAATGAGACGAAAGCGATGCTCTGATGAATTTTCCCATCGGCACACTCAATGCTCAGACGCGGATCCAAAGCCAGAATGCGCTCCGTCAGCGCCAAGAGCATGCCGGGCCTGTCCTTTGCGAACAGCGATACGGCGATGATATTGACGCTGCTGCCCTTCAGGACTGCCGCGTTTACGACAATGGAGCCTCGGACGGCCACCTGTGGAAGCTGTTTGATAGCCAACACGATTCGTATCCCCCGAAATGACAAAGGTCTGGATGGAAGCGACATGCTCCCATGTCCCAGCGCCTTCACTAAAGAAAACATAGCAGAAAATCGTCAAACCCGTAACCAAACCGTCGGTGGTACGTTGTACAGATGTACTTCCCCCCAACCGCCATGAAATCTTCTCGCCTCACCCTCGGCATTTTCGCCGCAACGCTTCTCACCGTCGGCACTTCCGCCTTCGCCGCCAGGGTAACCGACTCCACCGCAGTCGCAGCCAACTCCTGCGGCCCCAACAACGTACGCTGCATGGAAGGCTATGATCCGCAGTGCAATACCGACGGCAGATGGCAGTGCGTGAAAAACGGCTCTTCGTCGACTTCTTCCAGGGACATCTGCATCGCAGAATGCGCGGATGGCTACGAGTACCGCACCTGCACCGAGGACGGCCATCCCATCAACTACTTCGCGGATCCCTGCATGAATCACCAGGCTTCGAGCGAGTCGAACGAGAATTCCTGCGGAGCCAGCGCCATCTTGTGCATCCAGGGAACCATCCCGGCGTGTGTGAAAAATGAATGGACCTGCGTGCCCCAGGCCGGCACTTCCTCCTCGCAAGCCGACTTGCAGGTCACGTCGCTCAGTCCCGAATCCGGCGGCAAGTTCAGCCGCGTGACCATCACGGGCACGGGCTTCGCTCGTCGCAACAACATCGTCCTCTTCGCCGACAGCGTGATCCCGCACTTGCGCTCGCTCGACGGCAAACACCTCTCCTTCCGCGTTCCCGCGCGCACCGTTCGTGCCTGCTACTTGCAACGCGGCATGCGCTGCACGGCGGAAAAGCAGACGTACGGCTCGGGGGAGTACGACGTATCCGTGCTCTCCGGCGACCAAGTGAGTAACAGGATGACGTTTACCGTTCGATAACAAGACTATAAAAGAAGTGCGTAGCCAATCCGTTAAGGATTCCTACGCGCTTGTAAAAGGCGTGAAATATTTAAGGAGAATACAAGGAATTGCGTTGTACAACACATAAACACCGAGAACATTCCAGGCCGGACATGTTGACGAAGCACGAAAAATGCCGAAAATCGCGACTACTTTCCCCACCAAGCAATGAAGTTTGCCAAACCGGACAGTCTGTACTTCACGGCAGGATTTGTCTCCCATCAAAAATCCCTGGATGGCGAAATCGTAGGATTGGGGAAGGGTGAGGAAGTGTGTAACCTTTGCAAAGAAGACCTGGCACAACTGGATCTTCTGAAATATGAAACTCAAGAGAAAATCGCGGTGATCTGCAGAAAATGCGAACAGATGCCGGACAAGCATAAACAAAAAATGCTTGAGCCCCAAACTCTGGAGCAACCGATGGAATTGCAAACGGCCTAGAGATAACTCTCCACGCGGATGTCGCCGATGGTCACGGCCGTCTCGTCGTCCTTCCAGCCGGCGCGCTTGAGGGCGTTGAGCAGGCCCGTGCGGCCCACCACGTCGCGAAAGCGCATCTTGCCGCCTGGGCTGACGAAGTCGGTCATGGAGGCAAATTGCTCTATGCGCTTGCCCTTTACGCGGTAGCTGCCGTCGGTGAGTTTTTCCACTCTGAAGGCGCCCATTTTATCCGAGTCCAAGTGCGGGCGCAGCACCGGCAGGGCTTCGCGCTGCTTGTCTTCGTTCTCCTGCTTGGCTTCCTGCCTGGTGGTTCTGGCTTCCACCACGATGGGCAGCAGCTTTTGGGTCAGCTCCTGGGTGTTGTGCTTGGTGGCAGCCGAAATGCTTAGGAAGATGGGGATGCCCCGCTTTTTCAGCTCCTTCTCCAGTTGTGCCGTATCGTTGCCCAAAAGATCGGACTTGTTGAGAATCACCAGTTCCGGCTTGGCGGTGAGGGTGGGGGAGTAGGCCTCCAGTTCTTTGCGGATCACGCGGTAGTCTTTTTCCAGCAGATCCACGTCAACGCCGCCGCCGTCCGCAAGTGCGCGGCTGAGATCCAGCACGTGCAGCAGCACTCCCGAGCGCTCGATGTGCTTAAGGAATGCATCACCTAGACCTTTGCCTTCACTGGCGCCCTCGATCAAACCCGGAAGATCCGACACCACGTACGAGCGATCGCCCACAAGCACCACGCCGAGATTGGGGATGAGGGTCGTGAACGGATACGCGGCGATCTTCGGCTTGGCGGCGCTGATCACCGAGATGAGGGTGGATTTGCCCACGCTCGGGTAGCCGATGATGCCCAC
>CAYTNJ010000120.1:0-3775 GCA_964439155.1 uncultured Candidatus Peribacteria bacterium
CCTGGGATACGGGGCGCGATGGCGTTGCGTGCGGGGGGCGTGCGTGCCGGGCGGGTACACGGTGCCGCGGATGCGTTTGACGCCGAAGGCGAGCGCTCTGGCCAATCCTTCTTCACCGGCGCCGGCCCATACGTCGAGGCGGTGTGCGTCTTGCAACTCCTTGATGGCGCCGCCGCGGTCATGCACGGTGAGCACGCCGAGTCCCGGCAGGGCGACGATGGTGCCGAACGCGTAGCTTGCGGGTGCAGCGAGCATCCCGGGATACACGGCCGTGCCGTCGGCTCCATGCGTGCCGTTACCGTTCAAAATTTTGTCCGCTTCGAAATTCCCTTTCACATAGCAACACTGATCCGGCAGCGGCGAATAATACGCAGTGAGAATGAAATCCTGTTCATACGGTCCTTCGGCATTGGCGACCGCGGGCAATGCAGGCAAAACCATGCCGGCGATACACAGAGAGAGCGCTGCGCGATGGAAGGAGGAAAGCGTCATGTAGGTGTGGGTGTTGGGGTATCGAACCACTATACCACGAAACGATCTCTGTTTCCCGCAACCTTGCATGACAAATAAAAGGAAATATGTGTCGTACTATATTGTTGATGGTACTTTCCTTTTGTAGAATTTTGGCTCTGATTTAAGAATAAGATGGTTTTACGGCAGTGCCATTGCCTTAACGAACGGTAATAATTTGCTCTTCGCGCATGCCGAATTTTCCGGGGAGATAGATTCCCGGCTCCACGGCGAGCACTTCGCGCTCCAGAAGCGGTTCTTTTTTGCCGCGAGAAGAAAGCGTGACGCCTTCATGCACTTCGAGGCCGACGCCGTGACCGAGCGCGTGGGGCATCGCTTCTTCTTTTTTGTAGCCGTGGCCTTCCAAAATGTCGCGTGCGAGTTTGTCCAAGTCGGCATTCAACGCTCCGGGACGAATGGCATCGAGTGCTGCATCCTTCGCTTCGTTGATCACGCGGTACATGCGCTCCTGCTCGGGCGTGAGCGCTGCCGTGAAAAACACGGCGGCCATGTCGGCGCAGTAGCCGCCGGCGACGGCGCCCACGTCGATCTGCACCATGTCCCCTTTGCGCAGCGCCCTCATCGTTGGGCGGTGATGCGGCCTGCTCGTGTGCGTGCCGAAGGCGACGATGGGTTCGAACGCTACCTTGTCGGCGCCCAGTTCGCGCGCCCAGGTTTCGAGCTTCCATCCGATGTCGCGCTCGGTCGTTCCTTTGCGCAGCGCCGAGGGCACGCGGCGGAGCATCTCTTTGGTGATGCGCTCGGCGCGCTTGAGCAATTGGAGTTCGTCATCGTCTTTCTGCCGACGAAAGTGGCCAATGGCTTCTCCGGAGGGAACGAACTTCGTGGTCTTGAATGCTTTCTTCCATCGTTGCATCCTTGCCACCGATACGTGCTCTTCTTCAAAGCCGCAGTTCTTCAGGCGCTTCAGGTCGGCTTCCATGGCTTTGGCGTCTTTCACGATGATCCCCTCTTTGGCCCTGGCATGCGCCATTTCGGCGTATCTGGGGTCGACGTACAGCACAAAGCCCTTAGGCAGTGCGAGCAGCATGCCCCAAGACAATTCCAAACCGGTTATATAGCGGATATTGGTCAAATCCGTAACCAGCAGAGCCGGCACTCCGGCATAGGCGAGAAGGGCTTTGGAGGAGGGTCTCATGCACTGCGGGAAAGGACGGGAATCACCGTAGCGCTTTACGGGCGTTTGTGCTATCATACTAAAGAAATGCACATCACTCTCCGGTCAAGCTCGGCTCCCCTGCTTTGTCGCCTCGGTTGCGCGGCGGCTGCGGTTTTTTTGGGAATCAACGTGTCACTCACTTCGGTGGGCGCCCAGGTGTTTCCGCCTCCGGGTGCGCCGGTGTTCAACGGCGGCGGCGTGGAGCAGGGTCTCGGCCAGGCCGAATCCGGCTTACAAGGAGTGGCCCGCGGCGAAGTACGTTCGGCCGTGTCGCGCATTCTCGTGAACGTCATCAATTTCTTGGGGCTCGTCGCCACGATCGTGATCGTCGCGGCCGGCTTCGTGATGGTGCTGAGCAACGGTGAAGAAGAAAAGAAGGAACAGGCGAAGAAGATGATCATGTACGGACTGATCGGCCTCGTCATCGTGTTCTTCGCGCGTGTGCTCGTCACCCTCGTGACCGTTTACTTACGCGACGTTTCCAACTAAGCCATGACTTCTTTTTTCCGCCCCCTGCTCGGCTCGCTGCTCACACTCTCTCTGCTGCTCTCGCCTATCGCGAGCGTCGCGGAAGGCACCGCATCCGTACAATCCAGCGCGCAATCCGTTGTAACGAACGCGGAATCCATCGAGCTTTTGGTCGGCGATATTCTGGAACTGCTCCCGGTGCACACGCTCGGCTCTGCCACTTTCGCGTGGATCCTCACGCAGGACCGCACGTTCATTCAGGCCAGCCGTTCGCCCACGTTCCGCGTGCGCCTGGTGCAGCCCGGTTCGTACCTGCTCAACGCCGAAATCACGTCGCAAGATCAGTCGCAACGCATCCGCCGCACGATCAACGTCACCGTGAAGCCGCGTGAAAAACTCGGACAGCAAACGGGCACCGGCGCTCAGGCCATTACGCAGAGCGGCACCTTGCTCGTGAGCACGTGGCCCAAGAGTGACTTGGCCGGCAGAGCCGTGATGCAAACGGGCCAGCAAATCCTGCGCATCGATCCCGTGAGCGCCGACTTAAAGCCGCTCGCGATCGACGTGGATACCTCGCGCGACTCCGATGGAGACGGCATCGCCGGCAACGACATCGACAACAAAGACACGTTCTTTCAAACCGAAGCGACTCCCCTGCATTTGTGGTTCGTCTCGCCCGTCACCAAGCAGACCCTGCGCGTAACCACGGTCTCCACGCAGGGCGGGGCGCTCACCCAGGAAATCATCGCCATCGACGTATTGAAAGCCCGCGAAGAAGGAGTGATGACTGGCGAAGCGAGCATCAAGATGTCGCAGACGGAGGGCCGCACGTTCGCGTTCTCCCCCGCGTTTTCCGACGGCATCGCCCCCACGTCTTCCCTCCTCTATGAGTGGACGTTCGGCGACGGCGAGGAAAGCTTGGACACGAGCCCTACGCACACGTATGCAACCGATGGCGAGTACACGGTGCAAATGCGTATCCGCGATCTGCAAAGCGGCCGCGAGCTCGCTTCCGAAATGCAGTCGATCCAAGTAACCGCTCTGCCGGGATCCGATGCGAGTGCCGCCAGTGCCAAGAGCAGCAAGGCCTCGACGGAGAATACTAACAATGCTTCTTCCATCGACTGGTCTTCGATCCTGGTCCTGATCGGCCTCTTCCTGGGCGCTCTCGCGCTCGGCATCGGCGCCGTGGTGCTGGTGGGCAAACTGCTCCGCAAAGGAAAGCCCCTCTCCGAGACGATTGCAGGCATGGAAGAGAAGATCGTCGGTAAAGGTCCGTCATCCGCCGTCCCTCCGCCGCTGACCATCGCCCCGCCGAACCCGGCCAAAGCCGCCACGCCGACGCCGCAGGCAAAGGAGCAGATTTCCGAGCGTGAGTCGACTCCTTCCACCTTCAAGAGGGATGAAACTCCGGTCATCGATCCGAACAACGCCCCTGGCTGGCTGAAAAAAGGCCTCGGCGCCGACACGAAACCCGCGCCCGCATCTGCTCCGGTAGCACCCGTTGCTCCCGTTCCGCCGAAGCCCGCTCCTGCTCCGGCGCCCGTTCCGGCACCGGCTCCGGTTCAACCCAAGCCCGTAACGCCCGCGCCCGCACCTGCTCCGGTAGCACCCGTT
>CAYTNJ010000121.1:0-3721 GCA_964439155.1 uncultured Candidatus Peribacteria bacterium
CACCTTGGGTCTTCCACGCAAGATGCCCAAAAGTAGAACAACTGAAGGTCGGTGTGTCGGAACTCAGGCGGACCGGTGTCCAGTGTCCAGTGCGCAAGATAGAAGTAGTGATCCCCAGTCAAGTACGTCGGTGTGCCGTTGTTCATAAACCAGAACCCGTTCAGCCTCCTGAACCACTCTTGGTTTGCGTACTTGGTAAGTTCCACGTCTTGATGGCCAAGGGATGTCTTTTGCCTTGCCCTTTCGAGCCTACGTCGGTTCTTGTAGTCCCTGGGCTCTGGCGGTATCTCCCAATACTGCTCGTTGGGGTCGTCGGAGCGGGAATAGATTCCAACCTCCACCATGCAGCGATGCCCCCGGCGAGTGTCGAACACCCATCCCGGAGGCGGAACCCAACACTCTACGTCCTGGATTACAACTTTTGTGCTGTCTCTGCTTCTTTGGTAGTACATACTTACTCTTCTTCGTCCCCAACCACCTTGGCTGGCTCATTGTCGAGCCAATCAGGTGTCCAGTCTTCCTCCGTTACTTGAAAATCTGCGATTATCTCTGGGGTCATAAGCCTAACCTCCCTAACCTGTGCCTCTGCATCAGGGTCGTTCCCGGTGAACTTTATGTATAATACCTTCAGTTTGTCCGAGATTTTTTCGTTCAACTCTGCCAGTTTTCCCGCAGCTATACTGGCATCCATCCTCTCCTTGTCCTTTCCGTCAGTGATGCCGATCATCATGTTCCGTAGGTTCCCATAGTACAGCTCCTCGTATGACACGATGTTCGTCCAGACATCATTGGCCTGGAACCGCAGGAAATCGCACAGTGCGAGAGAGATAAGCCTTGTCGAAAGAGTGTCAACCGTGCTGCCGTCGCTCTCCACGAGCATGGGGTAGTACGGGCTGTTCCTCTTGAAACCGCAGAACGCAGCCACCGCTTCCTTCCTTTCTGGGACATCAGGGTATTCCTGCCTGAACGGGCTGGCCGGGTCGTACACAAAGATGATGTACCTAGCCATGTTGGGGCCAATTCCAGCCTTGGCCTTCCAAAGAGCCTTCATGGCTGGCATCCACCGGAACAGCCTATTGGAGTCAGCTATGTCGCCCTTTAGGATGTCGTAGGCCCTCATGTGGACGAACCTTTGGTTCCTGAACCTTGCCGTGTTCACCCCTCCTTTGAATTCTGCCATTACGGTTCTATTTTTCCAAGCGGCCTTCCAGCTCGCATGACGTAAAGTTTTTCTCCCCCGAAGTCGTTCAGCCAAGCATCGTCCGAGTGGAACATTATCTTGTCGCCAACCACCAGATGTGGGTTGCACTCCCTGTTCTCGCCGTACCTTATGGTGCCGACAGTTTCGCTAAGACTATCATCTTCGAGCGTGATTATGCCGTTCACAATCTCTTTTGCCGGGATTTTTTCAGGCTCCACGAGAAGCCAGTCGTTGACAGCGAGCAATTCTCCATCCCTTTGAACGGCATGGCACCAGTTCGGCTCCATGCAGCTAACCGACCAGCAATCAATTCCTTCCGCCAATATCCTCTCTCTGTCGTGCATCAACGTCTCAAAATGGAAGAAGGCCATGTCGCCAACCTTGATGTCCGTTACGCCGTGGCCGACAGCGACCACTTTTGCCGTCCGCTTGATGTTCGAGGTCCTATTCCACTCCTGAAAGTTCCGCAGCATGGTTATTTCGCCCTGGGTAATGTCCAGTTCAAGCCACCTGTCGGGTACTTCTATGAGGATGTGGCCATCCCCGGCCAGTATCTCACCGTTTCGCCTGATGGCCCTTGGAGTGGTTGGCACCATGATTACTGAATCATCCAAAAGTGTGCCCCTTTCGCAGAACACTGGGTCATAAAGCACATCATCGCCGACAAAGATATGTTCGATATTGTCGCCTACATGAGTGACTTTTGCCCACTTGTAGCGAACGCATGTCGGGGGGATGATGAGTTCGCCAACCTTGACCTCTCCGGTGGGCAATGGGGTTGCCTTTATGAATTTTTTCCCTATCCTCATCCAAATGCCTGTTTGTACTGGTTCTCAAATGCTGCCCTATCCTTCCTAACATACAGCACGGTACTGGTGATTGATTTGTGGCGGAGAAGGGACTGCGTGATGCTGAGGTCGTGGCCGGAAGACTTGTCCATGTGGATTGCAGCAGTCTTCCTGAGGGTGTGGAACGTCATAATCTGGTCGCCTATGTCAACTCCATCGAATATCGTCCGCAATCGCTTGTTGGCCCCTCCCCGTCCGAGTTTTTCGCCACGCCATTGGAACACAGGCTCGTTCGGCTTTCGCTTCAACAGCGGAAGGATGCTCTCGCACATCTCTTGGAGCCAAACTGGCATTGGTTGCGTCTCGTACTGGTCCTTTTTGCGGCCATCCTTTCCCGTCCGGCACTTGGTCTTTCGGATGGTGATGGTATCCTTGCCGATGTCCCTCCGCTGGAGTTCGACAATCTCCCCGACACGCATGGCTGCGCAGGTGCCGATTGCGACCATCAACTTCCACTCTGGGTTGTCGATGGTCTTGATGAAGGCCATCAACTCATTAAAATCCAATGGGAGCTTGGTGTAGTTGCCTGATTTATAATTTCTCATTTGCAATGAATTTCAGTTGTGAATACTTCCATGTTGGCGTTCCAAATTTCGACTTCCTTTTGGATTTTCTCCGGTGTTGAAACCTGATACCAGCCCTCGCTCATACCAGTCACCTCGAACTCAAGATTTCCGAAAGTGAAAGCCTCGCCTATCCTTAGCGAGCCAGAGGTCTGTATCTCCATACACATGAGCACATACATGGAAATCTTCCCTGTCTGCACCTTTATGCGCTGTATGACCTCCCCAACGTCCTGGTCATTGACCGAGACAAGGTGATGGTTCACCTTCGGGAACGGCTTCACCGAAAGCATGAGCTTGCGTATGTTGGTTATTTTCATGCGGGAGTCTTTCGCTTACCGGTACCTCAAAGAAGTCGTAGATGAGCGGCGCTACCTCGTTGACAATTTTCTTGCCCATTTCCGCTTTCGAGATTGCGGCCCTGGTGACTCCGACCTTTTCGGCCATTTCGCCCTGCGCGATACCTGCTTGGCGTCTGAGTGCGTTGATGTGCAGCCCGACTGCACTCAACCCTGTTGGTAATGGGTGCCCGAACGCCTTGAACACCTTGTCGGTGTCAGAGGAAGGCAATCTCAAGTTGTCGCAGATTGCATGAAGCGTCCATAAGTTCGGGCGCCTGCTCCCCTGCTCTATCTCGCATATCGTCTGCTTTGACGTTCTGGCCTTTTCTGCCAGTTGCCCCTGCGTCATGCCGAGGTAGGCCCTCCTTCCTCTTAGCGTTGCCAGCGTTGGCCCTAAGTTCGTTGCTATCTTTCCCAAAATCTATGGTCGTTTGTTTATCGATTGGTTCCAGTTCGAGCCAGTATGCTCCGTCCCGCTCCGAGAACTGGGGCAAAGATACGGAACTTTTCACGAAAAGCAATTCATAGCTGTATTTTTTTAAGTAATGCCTCTGGATTGTATGAATGAGGAGTTCGTTTTCGTTGATTTCCGTGAAGATGTCAATGTCCAAGTAGGTCAGCACTGCATGAGTCCTGTCCTTGCCCTTTATGTGCTGGAGGACGATATGGTGGTCGTCGATTCCGAGGACGAACACCCGCCCGTAGAACCCCCTTCCTCGCTTTGAGAAAAGGGACTTGTTGTTTTTCTTGAGAATTTTGATTTTCATG
>CAYTNJ010000122.1:0-996 GCA_964439155.1 uncultured Candidatus Peribacteria bacterium
CAGGAAGAAAACGGTCACCCATGCCCAAAACCTGTTGAGTGGATGCTGTGGCTTGTCGAGAAAGCGACTCCGTTTGATGACCAGACGATTCTTGACCCCTTCATGGGATCTGGAACGACTGGAGTAGCGTGCGTCAAATTGGGCCGGAAATTTATCGGCATTGAAAAGGAGCCGCGTTACTTCGACATCAGCGTCAAGCGAATCGAGCGAGCGTTATCCGAGGAGCGGTCCAGCCTGTTCCCGGTGGCGAAGGAAATTCAGAGAGAACTTATTTGAAAGGAGCGAGCGATGCTGATCGGTGCGAGACAGAAAGACGGTGAGCCTTACGTCTTCGAGGAAAGCGATTTCGATGCCGTTTACAAAGAAAAAGGTGACTGGGTGGCGTCTGGAGGCGCGTTGCTGTGCAGCGACGATCTCTCTGCATTTCTGTGCCGCGACATCCCGCCCGGCGAGAAGCGAGTGATCGACCTGGAGAAGTCGGTCATCGTGCATGTGCTGCCGGTGAAGACGGCGGTGCAGGAGTTGGTGGAGGCGTGCGAGAGAGTGCTGGGTGGCGTATCCCTAATGGAAGACTCGGCTGTATCAAAAGACTTTAGGGTTGTCGGCACAAAGGCGGTGAGCGATCTGCATTTTGCCCTGGCCCGCGTGCGGCAGGAAGGAGGGGTGTGATGGGAGTTGGAGATAGAACGAGCGAGAGCATTGCGACGTGCCCTGAGTGCGGGCGAATCAACCGGGACTCGTGGGAGTTCAAGCACGAGGTGCCTAATGAGTGGGAGTGTGGCGGGTGCGGCGCAATGCTGGAAGTGATTCCAAGTGTAAAAATCACCTACGTCACAAAAACGATTCAGAAAGGAGGCACGCCGTGAGGAGCGAGGTTGTGAAGGTGATGCGAACGAGCGAAACAACATGCGGGTGTGATTTTGGCATGGGAAGGCATCTATCCAACCTGCTGCCGGAACAGAAATTACACCCAGAGAAGTCAGTCCGCATCTCCGT
>CAYTNJ010000122.1:1006-3718 GCA_964439155.1 uncultured Candidatus Peribacteria bacterium
CGTGGAGGAAGAAAGGGAGGAGGAGAAGGTGGGGAGCTACACAGCAAGTCTTTTAAAAGATGGAAACAAGGCGTGTCTCTGGATTGGTGTGTATGGGTATTGGTACCCGGCGTTTGACCACATCGTAAAGGACTGGGAGGACGGGGAGGCTCGCCCTGTGAAGATCATTCGCTTCGACACGCCATCCGGTGTTCCCGTCGTGGAGTTCATCGAGACGCCGAGGGAGAGGCTGAGGCGGGCGCTTAATGCCGCCTCCATTCTTGATGCACAAAGCCTGCCGAATTTGTACACGGCGGTAAATGAATTCTTCACCGCGACCGAGGGGGAGGGGAAGTAAATGAGCCAGGTCTACATCGTCATTGCATATCGGTACGGCTGGACAAATGGATCGTGGTTCATTGTGTGGGGCGGAGCCGACGAAGAATCGGCGGTTAACGCGGCCATCGCGGAGAACGCGACAAGTGGGCACAAGAGCGGATGTGCGGTTTATGAGATCGAAGGTTCCGAGGAAAAACTGGTTCACTACTGCCCGTCTGGATGGGGTGAAGAAGAGCCGCGATTCTGTGCCTTGGAGCAACTCTGGAAACAGGTCGGCTCTTGGGTGATGGACAAGGAAAGCGAAGGTGGCGACATCGGAGCGGATGAGCTGAAAGCGGCAGTTGTACTTCAGAAGCGAATCATTAACGCCATGCACCCAAATTCGTTCAAGGAAGTTGAAGACTCCACGAAGAAAGGCGGCGGCTGATGGAACTTGTCGTGACGCTTCCGATCCCAGATGCGTGCCTGTCGCCAAACTCAAGAACGCACTGGGCTAAGCTCGCCAAGCAGAAAAAGCAGCATCGGGAATGGTCTCGGATTGCGGCAATCGACGCCATGAACACTGCGAGATTCGGGAAGCCTTGGCCTGGTGCGGTTGTTCGGGCGGTGTTCTTTCACAAGGTTAAGCGAGGACGAGACGGTGACAACGCGATCGCGATGCTCAAGAGCTACTTCGACGGTATCGCTGATGCGGGAGTTGTGAACAACGATAAGAGCTTTCTGCACACGTCGCCTGAGTTCATGATCGATAAGGCAGACCCGAGGGTTGAGATTCACTTGAAGCGGTTGGAGGTTTCTTAACCCCCGCACCGCAAACCATCGTCAGCACGAGGAGAGAAACATGGGAACGTACGCAGCAATATTTCTTGGTGGGCTGGCCTTTGGCGTATGTGTGATTTGGATTTGTGATCGGCTTTTTGGCGGACCTGGATTTTAGGAGTCACCCGATGAGCAACGCAGAGCAGGCGTGGAAGGTAGAAGCGGAACGAAAACGGTGGGGCAAATTGCCAACCACAACATACAACCCTGTGCATGATGCGTTTCATCTTGGCTACGCCCGAGGCCGCGCCGCCGCATGGCAACTGCCGGAGGTGCCGGCGGAGGAGTTGGTTCTTGGAAAGAGCTACGAAGCAACAAACAAGGACGGGGAAGTGCGGTGCTGCTTCGCTGGACTGATGAAGGGTGGACAGATTTACGTGTTCTTCTGCGGGAACCCGAATGAACATCTCGCTAAGGAGTTTTCGTTTCGCGGCCCGCTGCCGCTGGGGGATGCGTGATGAGGTCTAAGCGAGGCAACAGGAAGTGCGAGATATGCGAAGCCAGCAGCAGTAGAGATTTGTGGCACTTCGATATCTGCCCTGAGTGCGGTGCGACGAATGACAAACCGGATATGCCGACCGTCGAGGAGATGAAGACGGTGGCAAAGTTCGGAATTGCTATCGGTGTTTCTGCTGCAACTGTCGAGGCCATTGTGTTGATGGCGATTGGCTACCTGTTTGCGTGCGTGACGAGATGAGCCAGCAAGCCGCTGGGGGGAGGGTAGTGAGGATGGGAAACAAGAGAGTCAAGGAGTCGCCACCTGTTATCTCCTGCGGTTGCTGCGGATACACGGCACCGGAAATCGACTTCTGCGTCGCTTGGGAGTTCGGGCACATGAAATGCCCGTGCTGTTTCAGTGAGTGGTGGACCGCAGTTTATGACTGGGAGTATTTCCAATGAGCGAGGCGACCATGAGCCGCGAGGATGAGATCAAAGCGATTGGCGAGAAGATCAACGAAGAGCGTTTACTGATGGATCGCAACGGGTGGACAAAAGGCATTATTCCCATCGAGTGGGGAGAAAAGTTGCTGACCGAGAACGCCCGGCTGCGGATGGAGAACGAGGAGCTTCACAAGTTGGTTGACTCGGTGGTAGATCGAATCAGAGAGGAAAAGAAGAGATGACCGCGATACCGGAACCGACGGAAGAGGATAAAACGGTCCTGTTAAAAATTGAGCAGGCCTACGAAGAGATCGAAGAAGAACTTCGTATCTGCGACTATTATCTCGACGGAGACAAGATAGCAGACTGGAAATATGAACAGAGACTCATCCGCCTCCTCTCCCACTACCAGCGCGAGAACGAGCGGCTGGAGAGGGAAAACGATGAACTGAGACAACGAATGGAACCACCATCGGAGCAGGCACCTTGGGGAGACATGAGGCCATGACAATCTTCGATCTGATTGAATCCAGCAACTGCACGAAGAATGAAGCTGAGCAGTTAATCGAGAGGCTGGCGTTCCTGAGAATGCAGGAGACACTGAAGCTCAAGGGCCGTCTTGTGGTGTGTAAATCAAAGGCAAAGCAAGCGGAGGTGCGGGAATGACTGAGCAGAAGATTGACGCCAACTACG
>CAYTNJ010000123.1:0-3703 GCA_964439155.1 uncultured Candidatus Peribacteria bacterium
CTTCCATGGATACGTAGAATCTGCTTTCGCCGGGGTCGCCTTGGCGTCCGGAGCGACCGCGGAGCTGGTTGTCGATGCGGCGCGATTCGTGGCGTTCGGTGCCGAGTATGGCGAGTCCGCCGAGGGCGGCCACTCCTTCGGACAATTTGATGTCGGTACCGCGACCGGCCATGTTTGTGGCGATGGTCACGTTGCCTTTCTCGCCGGCCTTGGCGACGATCTCGGCTTCCCGCTCGTGGTTTTTGGCGTTCAAGACCTCGTGCGGAATGCCTTCTTTTTCGAGCAGCATGCTGAGCACTTCGGATTTTTCAATGGAGGTGGTGCCGATGAGAATCGGCTGACCTTTCGCGTGCTTCTCCTTCGCCATTTGCACCACCGCGAGGAACTTGCCTTTGGCGGTGCGGTACACGGCGTCGGGTTCGTCGTTACGCACCATCGGGCGGTGCGTAGGGATGACGATGGTGCGAAGCCTGTAGATCGATTCGAATTCTTCTTCTTCCGTTTTTGCCGTACCGGTCATACCGGCGAGTTTTTTGTAGAGACGGAAGTAGTTTTGAAAGGTGATGGTGGCGAGCGTCTTCGATTCGCGCTGCACTTCTACTCCTTCCTTGGCTTCGATGGCTTGGTGTAAGCCGTGACCATAGCGGCGGCCCGGCATGAGGCGGCCGGTGAATTCGTCGACGATGATGATTTGGCCGTCTTTTACCACATAGTCGACGTCGCGCTGATACATGGCCTGGGCGCGCAGCGACTGCTCAATGTGGTGCACTTCTTCAAAACCTTTCTCGGTGTAGATGTTGTCGACGCCGAGCAGCTCTTCCATTTTCTTGATGCCTTCGTCGGTCAGTGCCGCCGTCTTCTGCTTTTCATCCTTGTTGTAGTGCACGTTCTCTTCCAGGTTGCGTACGAGCAAAGCGTACTGCCCGTACTTGAGCGTGGATTCGCCCGCCGGCTGGCTGATGATGAGCGGCGTTCGCGCCTCGTCGATGAGGATGGAGTCGACTTCGTCGACGATCGCATAGTTGAGCCCGCGCTGTACCTGGTGCTTGATGGCCGAAGCCATGTTGTCGCGCAGATAGTCGAAGCCGTACTCGTTGTTGGTGCCGTAGGTCACGTCGCAGCCGTAAGCCTCGCGGCGCTGCACGTTGTTGAGGCCGTGCACGATGGTTCCCACGCTCAGGCCGAGCGCCTTGTAGAGCAAGCCCATCCATGTGGCGTCGCGCTTGGCCAAGTAATCGTTGACGGTGACTACGTGCACGCCCTTGCCCGTGAGAGCGTTGAGATACACCGGCATGGTGCATACGAGCGTTTTTCCTTCACCGGTTTTCATTTCCGCGATGGAGCCTTTGTGGAGTGCCGCCCCACCGATGATCTGCACGTCGAACGGCACCATGTTCCAGGTGAATTCCTGCTTGCCGATCGTCAGCGTGGTTCCTTGCAAAAGCTCACACGCCCGGATGACGAGCGCGAAGGCTTCGGGAAGAAGCGCATCGAGCGACTCGCCGGCCTGTACGCGATCTTTGAATTCCTGGGTCTTGCCCGGCAAATCCGCCAGCGTCAACGCCTGCATGGCCGCGCTCGTTTGGTGAGCGCGCACCTTGGCCGGGATGGGCCGCAGTTTCTTAAGCTCCTTGAGGTTGGGATCACCAAGGAGGCGGTTGAGGGTATCGAGGAAAGACACGCGAAGGGAAGTGTAACAGGAAAAGGGGAAGAGCATACCGCTTTTTCGGGTTTTTGTCAGCGTTTTAGCACAAGGAAAGGCCGCTTCTGCACCACGTATGGTACAGGGCGGCCTTGGGTGATCATCCTCTGCGAGGTTTTTTGTTGCCGGTCTGCTCCTGCAGCCAATCCTTCAGCCATCTTTGACTCGAACGATAATCGCGATCGAGATAGGCCGGCGACTGCCTCAGCTTCTGCCAGTGCGCTGCCACCGAGGCATAGTGCGGCGTGATGGAGATGTCGAGCTGGTTATTCAGGTTATATAACACCTCGACAGTTTCCAGCAGGATCGACGGGCGAGTGGCGAGCAGTATAAGCTCTCTGTCCCACAGATCATCTACACCATATTCCCGCATCAGCAGGCCCATATACCATGCGCGATCGTCGCCGACGTAGAGTTGCTGATGAAACATTTCCAGCTCTTGATCCCTGGCGTAGTGGACCGCCATCGCGTTGTACGCTTCCTTTCGGCAATGATCAGGTTGGGCTTTTGCCAATTGCCGCACGAAAGACAGGGCGTTCTCCGTAGGATGCCCGCCAAGCAGGGTGCGTTCGAGTCCGTCGCGGAGGACCGTGCGATCCTCTTCTCCCAATGGCAGGAAGATTTGCTGGTGGTTATCCAGAAGAATCTCCCGCGCCACTTTAGGGTCGCGTGGCCTATTTCGGGGCGGACAGGAAATCAGCAGCACCGCCAACTTCAAGAAGTCTTGGTAGTCTCGCACGTATGAATCCTCGCAGTTGAGAATGATCGGACGGCGCCTCGCGCCATCTCTATGCTTATCATACAATTTTTTTTGTTTTGGTCAAATCACAGCTGCTGGAAAATTGGCCGTTCTTCAGTGGCTCAGCTAGTTCAGCGGCCAGCTCCGACAAGCGGCACTCCTGCATCTGCATCGCTTGGTTCGACTATTTCCTCTGGTCGGTCTTCCTCCTCTTCCTCAGTGAAAATGACGCTGTGTATGCCACCTTCAATTTTAAAGCTCGCTTGGAAGCCAGTTGCTTCATCTTCCAATTCCCCGCCATTCTCAAAAATTTGACGGAATTTGTCGTTTCCTTCTACCGGCATTGCCGATGTCTGATGCACGCCCCACCCCCTCTTTTTCCCGACTTGATGCGCGGCATGGGGTACTGCCATCGACAGCATGAACTTCTCCCAATTATATTGAGGCTTGGCCGTGCTGTGACGAAGCCTAAGCGATTCATCCGTGGAACAATGCGCTACCCGTCCCCCTATGCAGAAAAATTTTCCTTCTTTCGCTTCCTCCATCCACTCCGCTGCCCTTGCTCTCTCATTATCTTGCCAGGATTGATATAACCGCACTTCTGCTCCCACCTTTTCCTTTAAGTCCCATATTTCTTGCCAATATCGGAGGCACTGAGTCACCTGTAGCGGCTCCGACTGATGCGGCATGAGCAGAAAATTTCGCAAAGCGGGAATGCGATTCCCTCTCTTAAGCTTCATGTACTCTTGCATCGTCTCTTGCAAAGCTTTCAGGGAGCGACTGTCTCCCGTTTCCTTCAACCAATCTTGGAGCGGATGAAGAAAATTCTCTGCTTTCGACCACATCCAATTTGTAAATCCCTTTTCGGCAATTCGTTCAAGCAGAGCGAATTGAAATTTTTGGCTGTTGGAAAAATTTTCATCATTCGAAGGCCGCAAACCAGAAGATAGGAAGATTGCACGCCGTCCTTCGGCGATCTCCTCTATATATTCCAAAGGATGGTCCCAAGCCGAGTCATCAGCCTCCTCCGGCGTCATTGCCCGCTCAAGCACATGCAACTTTCGCAAGAGTCGCTTTTGTGCCTCTGCCTCCTCGGCGACATCCGCAAATTCATCGTCATCCGGATCTTCTTTCCCCATGCCCCATAGACGGTCAGACCGCTCTTCGTTCATTTGATGCAATAGCTCCGCGTGTTGCTCCAGGTCGTTCCAATGCTGCAAGAGATAGGTGACCTGCGGTTTGAGTTGAGGGTGGCTTTTCAC
>CAYTNJ010000124.1:0-2480 GCA_964439155.1 uncultured Candidatus Peribacteria bacterium
GACGGCGCTATCCCCTCCGCCGATGACGGCGACTGTTTTGTTGCGGTAGAAAAACGCATCGCATGTGGCGCAGTATGTGACGCCCTTTCCCGAAAATTCCGCTTCGCCGGGCACGCCGAGATGGCGCTTATTGGACCCCGTCGCGAAGATCACGGTTTTGCCTTCCACGACTTGTCCGTCATCTAGCGTCAGCTTGAATCCCTCGCCGGTCTTCTCCATCTTTTCTACACGCGACACCTTATGCGTCACGGATTCCTTAAAGCTGAGCGCGTGATTTTTGAAGCTCTCCATCAAATCGGGACCCTTGATATCCACGATGCCGGGCCAGTTGCCCACGTCGGCAGCGGTGATGCCCATGCCACCCTCTTCGGCGCCCACGATGAACGTGCTCAGTTTGTAACGGGCGCAGTACACGGCCGCGGTATAGCCCGCGGCGCCCAGGCCGATGATCAAGACGTCGTACATGAGAGAAGCAAGGAAGCTGGCGGATCATACGCGGAACCAAGCTCGCAAGGAAAGAGAAGCGCAAGGCCGTTTCTTGGCTTTTCCCGAGGTTCCGCGAAGACGTAAAGTATGGTATACTTATCCGATATGCCAACATCCATAGAAATCCCCACACTCAAACAAGAAACCGCCAAAGGCCCCGAGGCGCTGAAGGCCTACCTGCGCGGCGGCGAAAAAGACGCGCTGGACGTGCGCTTAAAGCGCATCGACGAAGCGGTGAAGCTGATGCGTCAGCTGGAAAAAAGCGAACAGGATCTGGTGCGCGCTTCGTGCAACGATTTGCTGAGAGATTTGCGTAAGGAAACGACGGAAAAGAAGGATGAGAAGGTCAATGCGGACATCGCCTCCTTGGAAAAGAAAGTGAACGAACGCCTGGAAGAAAAGAAAACGCTCATGGAACAGGCGAAAGAATTGAGCGACAAAGGTTTGGACAAAGCAAAAGAGCTTGGCGGCAAAGGCCTGGATCAAGCAAAGGAAACAGGCAAGGACGCGCTCGATGCCATCGGCAAGATCGATACGAAAGAAGAGTACTTGCTCGCGGGCGGCGCCGTCGCCGGCACCGTGATCGCCGGGCAGTTCTTGCTGCCAAGGCTGTGGAGCAAATTCAAATCGCTCTTCTCTAAAAAGCCGGTCGAAGAAAAGCCTGATCCCAACGCGCCTTCGGGATTGAAGAAATACATCGTCAATCCCCTCCTCGCCGGAGCAACCGCCGTCGGCGCCATCTGGCTCTGGAACAGATTCAAGGGCGATTTCGGCCTGGGCGGAGGCGGCAACGGCGCGGGCAGTGGCGACAAGCCCGGAACCGACAAGGACAAAGGGAAACCGGCCGACAAGCCTGCCGTCAAACCCAAAGACGAGAAGCCGAAAGAACGGGAAAAAGAACCGATCGATCCGTCGCTCGTCACTATCAACGTGCTCGGCCCGGGCTGGAAACTCGCCGACGAAGAGAAAGGAAAGTACTTCCAGCTCAACGGCACCGGCCCCGCGCTCTCCATCGATGAAGTGATGCAAAAAATCCCCGACAAAACCGGCCTGACCGTCTCTCTCATCTTCACGGAACATTCCTCCTCCGACCGCTCGGGCGTGGTGCTGGAGCTGAAAGCGCGGCTCGGATAAAGCGGCAAAGTGAAGCATTGGTCGGAAACTCGCCTGGCCTATTCGTCCCGGGAGGAAGTGGCGCCGAGGGAAGGCGAATGGAACGCCTCACCCGATCGGCACGTATCGTATTTCCGCAAAGGCGCGACGCTTTACTGCTACGACCAAACGTTCCCGCTGCACATCGAGTACAAAACCGTGAGCGGGAATTTCACGAATCCGCTCTCCAAGCGGCCGGAAGGCATCAAGGCGCCGGGCCTCCCGCTCCCGCAAAAACTGACGGAATTCGTCGCGAAGATAAAGCAAACGAGCGACGGCAAGCAGTGGAAAAACCTGGGCGACGAGTTTCCGCGCTGGTATCTCTCCGACGGCAAAGACGTCTATCAAACCACCAACAGAATCGGCGGCCGCATCTACGAAAAGCTGAACCCCGAAGACGGCGTATGGGAACAGATCGATCCCAAAACCGTCTCGCTGCCCGAGTTCAAGAACGACTGACATTCACCCCTTCTCCATGACATCCGTCGAAACCCCCATCACCAAGCAAAGTCTGGACGCATCGCTCAAGAGCGGCGCCGAAGGCGTGAAGGATTTGATCGGCGGCGGCCGCACGCCCTACGAATGGAAAGTGCGCCTGGCCCGTGTGAGGGACACGCTTAAGCTGATGGACCAAATGAGCGAGAGTGAGCGCAAGACCATCCGCAAAGCGACCGGCGATCTGCTCAAAGACTTACGAAAGGAAGTGGATGAAGGCGACAAGACGACGCTCGAAGCCACCATCAAGGCAGTGGAGGATCAAAAGTCGCTCGCCGAAAAAGCGACCGACCAGGGAGAAAAAGTGGTCGACACGCTCAAGACCGTCGACGCTCCCACGGCGGCCG
>CAYTNJ010000124.1:2490-3703 GCA_964439155.1 uncultured Candidatus Peribacteria bacterium
GGTTCGCCACGCCGAAGGACGTGTCCAAGCTGTTCCAGCCCCAGGGCGGCACGGTGCTGGGCGGTACCGTCATCGCCAAACTCTTCAAAACCCTGTGGCAAAAGCTCTCCGGCACAAAGCCCGACGGCACGGTGGACGAACGATCGTTCGTGAGAAAGTGGATCCTGCTCCCTGTCGCGGCGGCAGCCGGCGCTTTCGGCCTGGTGAAAGTGCGCGACATGATTAAAGGGAAACAGCAAGAAACCACGGCTAACCCGTCCGCAGGACCGAGCGACGCGCCGAAACCTCCCGAAGAGCAAACACCGGGGCAGCCTAAGGAAAAACCGCAATCACCTAAACCTAAGGAGAAAGAGGAAAAGCTGACGGAGCAGCAACTTGGAGACAAGGGCAAAACCTTGCTCGCCAACGTGGAAAAAACCCTCGGCACCGCGGAGGCCAGTACGAACCGAAAGCTGTTCTACGATTTCATGGAGGCACTGCCGACCGGCTCTTATCAGCGCATCATCATCGGTGTGTTGGGCTTTGAAGTCGACAACACTTATGGGTTCAGCAAGAAGCTGAAAAACGACAAGGCATCGGGCACCATGCACATCATGACCGACCCCAAGAGCGCCGCCACCTTCCGCGGGGTGATCTTCATCCGCGATGAAAAGAGCCCCAAAGAACCAGAAACCATGACCGAGAAAGAAAGAAGCGACATGCGTGACAAAGATAGGATGGAAAAAGAGAAACGTGTGCAATACCTCACGGGCAAAGGCCAAGAATGTATCAAGAAGATTGAAGAAAATCTCCATACGAAAGACCGCGGCAATGCCGTGCAGGAACTCAGCGACTTCCTCGGCGACGTACCCAACAGCATGTTCTACGCAGTGACGAAGGCACTGGGATTCGTGGAAAGCGAAGATCAAATGCTCGTGAAGAGCATGCGCAAAGACAGCGAACAAGGAAAACTGCGCGTGCAGTTGAACAGGCAATCACTCCAATACGAAGGCGTGGTCTATCTGCGAAGTTAGTCAGGGGCATGCAAGTTCATCCACGGCCAAATTGCCTGACATAAAGAACGGCTCAAGGCGTGAGCCGAGAACCATGAGTCGAGCCATGAACCGTACTGGTTCATGGCAAGTCGAATGGTGCCATGGGAGGGACTCGAACCCTCAATCCCTTACAGGACCGCGATTTTGAGTCGCGCGCGTATACCATTCCGCCACCATGG
>CAYTNJ010000125.1:0-3427 GCA_964439155.1 uncultured Candidatus Peribacteria bacterium
ACGCTGAACCTTTGCAACTTCTACATCGTCGCCACCTCCAACATCGGCGCGGACAAGTTGACGCAGCAGGCCGCCAAGATCGGATTCAAAGTGGAAGAAGAAGCCAAGCGCGAGGAAAACGAATACGAAGCAAAACGCGAGGAAGTGCTTAAGGAACTCAAAGATCATTTGCGCCCCGAGTTTTTAAACCGCATCGACCACATCATCGTGTTCAATGCCTTGAACCAACTGCACATCCGCAAAATAGTGAAGATGCACCTTGAAGAATTGGAACGCAGGCTCGCGCTCCAGGGCTACGCGCTCGACATCGACGCCAAAGTGATCGCCATGCTCGCCAAGGACGGCTTCGACCCCGAGTACGGCGCGCGCCCCGTGCGCAGAGTCATCCAAGAAAAGATCGAAGACGACATCGCCGAGCACGTGCTCAAAGGCATCTTCGCATCGGGTGACACCATCCGCATCATCAAAAAGGGCGACGATAAGCTGGAATTCCTGCCGGGCACTCCCAAGAAGGTGGAAAAGAAGGAAGCGAAGGTATTGATGGAGTCGCTCAGTTAAGACCGACTGAATAAGCCAAGAAGCCAAGGAATCGCACTCCTTGGCTTCTTTTGGCCATTTACCTGCCTTCCCTCAAAACCGCATTTCTGCTATACTGAAGAGATTCCTAGAACTATGCCCATCGACCCCATAAAAATCCCCCAAAACGTGTACATCGAGGACCGCATCGTCGGCCCTCTCACCCTCAAACAGATCATCATCGTGGCGCTCGGCGGCGGATTCAGCTACGTGCTGTGGTCCACCATCACCAAAACCATCGGCTCGGTAAATATCGTACTGACGGTGCTCGCATGGATTCCCGCGGTGATCGCCGTCATCTTTGCGTTCGTGAAGATCAACGACTTGAGCATGTTCCGCCTGTGCTTGTTGGCAGTGGAACGCTTCAACAAGCCGTCGCTTCGCACCTGGTCGCCCCGGCGCGGCATCTCGATCAATGTTCGCACCTTTAGCGCGCAGACGCAGCAAGACGGCCACACGCAGGGCAATACTAAAAAAGACACACGGCCGCTCGAAGCCATCACCGACTCTCTCGACAGCGGCATGAGTCCGCTCGAGGAAGAACTTCTCCTTGCCCCGCGGCTTGTCCCTCGTAGCCTTGGCGAAGAGGGAAGCCCAGAAGGCGTAGTGGGGCCGGTCGATAAATCGAAAGTGAGCGCCAGCCCGATAGTCGGCGGCACGCCTTTAGACGGCATCGCGCCCTCCATCGCCGCTCCCGCCGCCACAGCCGAACCCAAAGCCCATAGCTCCATCTTCCGCGACCTCTCCCCCGCATGAGCCTGCTCCCCAAAAACACCGTGCGCGCGCGAAAGGGCAGCAAACTGGCTTCCACCCAGCGCTTCCTCGAAATCGCGGAAATTCATAACAACACGATCCTCCTTAAAAACGGCGGCCTGCGCGCAATTTTGCAGGTGGAGGCGATCAACTTCAACTTAAAGAGCGAAACCGAGCAGCAAGGCATCATCGCGGGCTACGGCTCATTTTTGAACACCATCACTTTCCCGCTGCAAATCGTCATCCGCTCCAGCCGTACGAACATCGACGAGTACTTAAAGCAGATCACGGACATTGGCGGCAAGAACAAAAACGCACTGCTCCAGCAGCAGACGCGTAACTACGTCTCCTTCATGCAAAAGCTCCTGGAAGTAGCCGACATCATGCAAAAGAGGTTCTACGTGATCATTCCGCTCGACCACTCCACCCGCAAGAAAAGCGCCCTCGAGCAATTGTTCTCCTGGCTGCACCCCGATGACACGCTCGGCATGGCCAGCCAGCGGCGCCGCGAATTCACGCCTGCCCTCAAGCAACTCAACGAACGCGTGGAACTGGTCGAAGCCGGCCTGGCCAACATCGGCCTACACAATAAGCGCCTTGCCACCCGCGATTTGGTGGAATTGTTCTACCAAATCTACAACCCCCAAACGAGCCAGAACCAGAAGATTCCGGCGGATATGGAGGCCTTGAACGTGGAAGACAACGTACTGTGACCGGTGGCCGGAAACGATGAGCAACGGCTACGGATGATTTCGTAAACCATGGTTGACACTCTGGAGCGTTTTGCCCATAATCTCCCGCGCATCCGCCTCGCTCGTGCAAGGAGGCCGATAGCCCTTTATTCCTTCCCTTGCACCCCCTGTTCCCTATGCCCGCAGCAGCAAAAACGAAAAGCATGAGCACGCACATGATGGACGAGCTGATGAAGCAGTCCCCTGTCGTCTTCCGCCCCAGGCCGGGCGAATTAGTCGAAGGCACCGTGGTATTCCGCGGCAAGAACAAACTCCTCTTGGACCTTCATGGCGTGGCGACCGGCATCATCGCGGGCCGCGAACTTCGCGATTCGTTTAACACGTTCAAAGATCTCAAAGTCGGCGACCTCGCCGCAGCTCTCGTATTGGAAGACGAAAATGACGAAGGACTCGTGGTGATGAGCTTGCGTATGGCCAGCCAGAAGAAGGCCTGGGACCGCTTCCACCAGCTGATCGAAGGAGAAAAGACGATGAAATTCACGGCGCAGGAAGCCAACAAGGGTGGCCTCATCGCCAACATCGACGGTATTCGCGCCTTCTTGCCGGTAAGCCAATTGGCTCCGGTGAACTACCCGCGCGTGAACAACGCCGACGCCTCCGAAATCATCAACCGCCTGCAGAAGTTCGTGGGCCACACGTTCACGGTGAAAATCGTCACCATGGATGAAGAAGCCGGCAAGATCGTCGTCTCCGAGCGCGAAGCCATGGCCGAAGAGCGCGCCAAAGCCTTGGAAACGCTGCACATCGGTTCGGAGAAAGAAGGCGTCGTCAGCGGCATCGTGAAGTTCGGCTTGTTCGTCACCTTCGAAGGCCTCGAAGGCTTGGTGCACATCTCCGAAATCGCCTGGGGCCACGTGAAAAACCCGGCCGAGTACGCGGAGCTTGGCGACCGCGTGAAGGTGAAGGTCATCGGCGTCGACGGCGACAAGTTGTCGCTCTCCATCAAGCAGCTGACCAAAGACCCCTGGGAAGAAGTGGCCGAGCGCTACCCCGTGGGCAAGAAAGTCTCCGGCACGGTGGTGCGCTTCGCCGACTACGGCGCCTTCCTGCGCTTGGAAAAGGACATCAACGGTCTCGTGCACTTGTCCGAGATCTCGCACACCAAGGTGGCCGACCCCAGTGAAGCCCTCACGATCGGACAAAAGGTGGAAGCCCAGGTAATCAACATCGACGTCGACGAGCGCCGCATCGGCCTCTCCATCAAGGCATTGCTCCCGATCGACAAGGAAACCCTCGAGCGCATCCGCAAGGAACAGGAAGAAAAGACCGCCGAGAAGGAGGAAGCCAAGAGCGCGAAGAAAAAGGAAGCCGAGGCGGAAGAAGCATCCGAGGAATCCGAAGAGGAA
>CAYTNJ010000126.1:0-982 GCA_964439155.1 uncultured Candidatus Peribacteria bacterium
CGGGCCTGCGGGCCTGGCTGGGGGCCGAGGATCGGGGGCGAGTCCTGCCGCGAGTCGCTCATTTTCCCTCCGCTCCTGCCGCAGCTTCTTGACCCGCTGCCAATATTCCCGGTTGTACTTGCGGCGGGCCTCCCTGGTTTTCTCCCGCCGCAGGGCCTCCCGTGCATTGTGGGCCAGCCGATGGGCCTCGCAATAGATGCTCGTTCCCGTGCGGGGCTCGGGGCAGGTCCGGCAAATCCCCCGGGCTCGCCGCTTTTTGTAGTACTCCCGCATGTATTCGGCTGACATTCTCGGCATCAGAGCATCCAGTAGGGCGGATCCATCGAGGGGCCGGGATCGACTGGGGGCTTCTGTAGCTCCTGGTAGGCCCGCCAGTGGCCGTTCGAGTAGCCCAACATCCATCCAACCACGAACCCAGCGACGCCCGCCACGAGCGATACCAGAGCGATTAACGTCATCCTGGGCCTCGGCCGTTATCTGGGGGGTTGAAGACGACCTGCACTAGGGCTGGGGCGGTGGCGGCTCCGGCGGTCGGATGGGCCTCCTTGAACGGGTCGTATGCCAGGTCGTCCCGCTGGTTCTGGGCCTCCATCGCCAGGACGACCCGAGCCAGGTTCGCCAGGGCTCGGTCATCCTCGGCCTGCATGGCTCGCAGCGTGACCCGATTCCGGAGGGCCTCGGGGGAACCGGCGGGGACCGGCCAGCGTTCCCGCATGGCACGGCGGACAAGAGCGGCGTCGCCGTTGATCTCCCTAGGCGATGCCCCCTCCCGAAATAGGTTCGGGGTGATCTGCACTCCGGCCTCGCTCCCCTCCCCCCTAGCTTGCCTAGGTTCGGCGGGCGGATCCTGGAGAGTCAGTGCGGCTCGCCTGGCTTTCTTCTCGGCGCGGCGTCTCGCTCCGGACTTCGCCATCGTCGGCTTTCCCTAGTGGACGAGCGGACCCTGGGTCCGGATCTCTTCGATGCCAACGGCTGACTGCCC
>CAYTNJ010000126.1:992-3413 GCA_964439155.1 uncultured Candidatus Peribacteria bacterium
TGCCCCCCGACATACGTCCGGTTCACCATGGGGTGATCATCTCGCCACGGACCCGTATCGCTGTCGGGGTGCCATGCGATGATATCCATCGTTTCGGCGTCCGTGAAGAAGCAATGCTCGCCGCCGACTGGGAGACACCAGCAGAGGCCCGGGGTCAAATCGTAGGTTTCCTCCGGCGTCACGCAGATACCCCGCCCCTTCGCCACGATGCCGATGCGAACCGTCGGGTGAGTGTGGGAGGTTTGGCGAATTCCGGCGGGGAAGTGTAGGTGGTTCAGGCAGGGATCGCCCTTGACTAGCGGGCCGATCAACAGCGTGTCGTTGCAGCCGTCGATATAGGCCAGGCGTCCTCGGTCCTCGATGGGGCCTCCGAGGTGGAACATCCCTCGGAAGCCGACTCGTTCGATCAGCACGCCCATGCCGCCGGTGATCCGGAGCCAGTCAGGGACCGCAAAGAAGTGGCCCGGCTTCACCTCGAAGTGGCCGGAGCCGCAGTCGAGACTGCACGGCAGGAACGCATAGCCATAGAACGTCGATCCGATGCGATGGAAGCTGCGGGTTTCGTGCTTCCACTTCCAGGCCCGGCTGGGATGCTCGTCATCGAGGAACTCGACTGGCGGGCCGTTCTCGCTGAATGTGTGGATCATTCCGGTATCCATCCCTTGCTGAATTCTTCGTGGTTAGCGGCTCCGATTGCCGGCATCCCTGCCCGGGAAGCCAGCCGCTCGACCTCTTCGTCTTCCATCTGCATCAGGTGCATGACGTCGGGAACGCTCAGGCCGCCTTCGAGCAGGGCCCTGACGATGTCCGCCATCGGCAGAATACCATGCTCGCCCCGGGCTCGGTTGTGCCGGACGGTACTCATCATCCGATGAGCGGCGTCGCCCTTCATCATCACGACCGGGATCAGTCCGCCCGTCAGCTCGGCAACGTCCCGGTCCTCCGACAATCGCCAGCGATGCTCGCCGTCGACAATGATCGGGGTCGTCCCGTCCTCGGGGTCGAAGGCGACGATCGGCTGCGTCCAGCCGTCCTCGAGTATCGACACCTTGAGCAGCGCGAACTCGGGCGGCGGCTGCTGATTGGGGTTGTAGTCGTTCGGCGTGACCGAATCACGGCTGAGCCAGCGAACGCCACTGATCGGCTGGGCCTCGATGCCTACTCGCTTCCCAGCGATTGGATCCTTCGAGGGCGGTTTCTTGCGCTTGGCCGGTGACTTTGGGCTACTCATCCTGTGCTCTAGCCTCGCTCTTGACGTTGTTCTTTTGCCGAAACACCAGGGCCGCCTGGTTGGCTCGCTGGCTTTGCCGTCCCAGCTTGTCGCCCCCCGCCTTGGCGATAATGGCGATCCCCTTCCAGCAGTAGCCCGAAGTGGGATGCGGCTCGTCGTCCGGTAGCTGGGCTCGGGTCCTGGTGCGATGAGCGCTGACGCAGCTCTTTACTCCGGAGGCGACCTCGGCGTTTACGGCGGCCGCCGCCATGCAATATTCCCTCCAGGTCAGATATCCGTCGGGGATCTCCTTGAGCTGGCCGCCCCGGTATAGCTCGGAGTTGAAATAGCGGGCCGCCGTCGCCGCTCCAGGAACTCGGTTGACCATCTTCGCCCACAGGTCCGGCCAGCAACGCTTCCACATGTGCAAGCTGGCGGCCGGCTGCTCGCCGAACGGAGGGGCGACTCGCTGCTGGTGCAACGTGAATCCGTAGCGGTGCATGATTTCATAGGCTCGATTGAAGTCCCAGCCCATGACATGCGGAGCCCGCCACACGTCGGCGGTTCGCCAATCATAGATCGGGTAGCCTTTGAAGATATGCTTGGCGTCAGCGCTCGCCTGGATGAACGCCATGTCGCCGCTCTTGGTGCAGATAGCGCGGCGGCGGGTCATCGATTCATCAGCCCGAATCCCCATCAGCATACAGCTCGTGCCCCGGGCGGGATCTTCCATTAGGTACGCACCCTCGGGGATCGACTTGCGACCCCAGCCGGGGAAGTCGGTGATCGCCTCGGGCGGCAGGTCACGGACCCACAAGTGCTTCTTGTCCGGATCCCAGGGGTACCAGGTGGGCTCCTTCGACGAGCAGGCGTTGCGATGCTCGACCGGCAGGCAGAACCACTCGAAGGCGACCTCGGGATTCTGGGCGACTCGGCGAATGTAGGCCTCGGTTTCCGGTGCGATCGCCTCCTCGTCGAAGTGAATCACTCGCAGCGGCAGGCGGCCCTTCTCTCGGGCCACCTCCAGGGCAATCTGGAGGACGGCCGTCGAATCCTTGCCGCCGGAGAACGAGACGGAGACTCGATCGAATCGGTCGAAGCAGACCCGGGTCCGCTCGATCGACTGATCGTAACAGGAGGCATCGGTATAGATTGCTTTGCGGAAACTAGCCATCTCCCAGCCACTCCCGACAGACGGCCGCTAGCGCATC
>CAYTNJ010000127.1:0-3380 GCA_964439155.1 uncultured Candidatus Peribacteria bacterium
AATCTGATTAATATTTAATTCGTAACCAGATGTTTGAGAAGTTGGACACCCACCTCGAGGCATACTACTGTTCATTCCTAATTCATTAGGATAACTAGCATCGTAATTAGCAGCAACATTTTTATTATATGGGTAAACAGAACCTACAATATTGGATTGAGGACATGCGTTACCAGATGCTGTTGGTTGAGGAATATAACGAGGATCGTTGGGTTTATATTCTTGGTGTCCTGCCATATTTATTTGAGCATATTGATCTGCACTGATAGGACCACTCACTATACCTGTTGATGCAGGAACAATACCACTTGAAGGAGACCATTTTTCTCCTGGGTTTAAACCTGCAGGTATATTTGTTTGTTGCACTGGTTGGTCTTGTGATGATTGTTTTTTCATAGATTGTTGTTGTCTAGATGCTCGTAAGGCTGCTAATTGAGCCGCTGAAGGTGTGTTATTTTTTTTTGGTTTTGTAAGAATAACAATCGTTACAACAACCCCAGCAATCAATAGTAAACTCACAATACCTACAATTATTTTACTTTTTTTTTCTTTATCCATTTATTTGCAATCTTGTTTAATGTTTTTTATTAACTTTTTTTTTTTAAATATATATTTTAGATGACAATTTTTTTATTGCTTTTTTTTTTAATATATTATATATATTCTATTTATAATTATGATTATAATTTTGTTATTTTCAATTGAATTTTTTTTTAATAAAAAATAAAAAAAAAATGAAATGGATTAAGGTAACGAAATGAATTATTCCACATCATCTTCAATCTCATCGTGCACGGGTTCTTCATAAGTAACACGAGAACGCTTTTGTGATGGTTGTTGTAACTGAGCCATGTATTCTTCCTTGGTCAAGGATTTCACAACTTTTCCATTGTTATTGGTAGTAATGTATTGTAATCGTTCTGAAGGATCAATGGTTGAAGTACTTACAATATAGACATTTGCACCATATGATGATGGTTTAAAGAAACAACCACCAACAAAAAATTTAAATACATGACGAATATTGCGGTTAAAGATTTGTTTTTTAATTTGTTCCACCATCCATGAATTAACTTTATCATCTACCATGGCTCGTTTGATTTCATCTGAAGTAAAGTGGTATACTTCTAATGTGTCATTCACGATTTTTTTAATTTTAATCATGCTTTCTCCATCAACATACAATTGAAAATTAGCAGTTGTTCCATCAGGGTTCATGATAGTACGGTACATTCTTTTGACCACATCAGGAGTTAAAGGTATATTCTTGTCAGATGTTTTGGGTTTCCATTGACATTTTTTTTTCTCCATCCATTCTGAATAGTGTTTGCTAACATAGTAAGGAATAAATTCATCAATAGCAACAATTAATTGATGAATTTCAGGAACATGAGATACATTAATGGTAACATTGTATTTTTTACCACGTTTATATGGTTCATTCTTGTTATCTTCAACATCATCATCTTCTCCAAACTCTTTTAAACCATAAGGAGCATACAAAAACTTGTCAATAGGATCATCAATTTTACCCGAATTAAATAAAACACGGTTTTTCATAAATTCCTTGTATTTTGAACAAAACACACTATTGAAACAAGTTTGATACTTGTTGCTTTTGCCAGGGTAACTCATAGTCCAAGAAGGAATGGTTGCAAGAACTTGTTTAGCAGTAAACAATTCAATCGCTTCTCCTGAAGCATTATTAATTTCTTCATTTAAAGATACCACACTTGTATCATTATCTATACCTGTTGTAGGATTTACACTTGGTGATAATACTGGTGAAGAAGAAGACATTTTTTGTTTAGTTAAATTTTTTTTAAAAAAAATAAAAGTAAAACAAGGGTAAAAAGTATAAAAAAAGAAAAAAATAGATTTAATAAAATAATTTAAAAATGCAAATTATAAATTGTTTAAATACAAGAAAAAAAAAAGAAACAATGCAAGGTACTGTAAACAAACAAAAAAAAAATAAATACATTGATATATTGTAACTTTAAAGCGGAGTGACGGAATAAACAGATGGATCATTGATTTGTGCACCTGCTTGAATATTATTTGGTATCTGATATACTGTTTTTAAATAATCTTGATGGTATTTACCAAAAGGATGAGTTAATTGATACCCTGATGTATCAATGACTACTTCTCCTTTTTGAACATTATCATCAGGAGGAATAGGCATGGTCTTGATAGTGTTTTGGTTTAAAAAATATTGTTTTTGTAGTAATTGATGTCGTACACTCAGGTATTGAATTCTTGTTTCATATTCCAAAAATATAGTGTTTAGTTGTTGTAAACCTGCTTCACCTAACCCAGATAAACCAGGGTTGCTTTCAATGACACTATACATATCTTGTATCACTTCATCATTAAAGGGTACAATGACTTGTACCTTGCATAAATTGGTCAAGATTTTATTTAATGTATCTTGTAAAAATTGTATATTTTGCATGCTAAAAAACCATGGTGTTAATTGGTTAGGACCATATTTGGTATATTTATTTGTATAAAAAGACGCTGCTGTTGATACATTATTTGCACCACAACTTTGTTGATTTTGCATTTGCATTTTTATTATTTTTTTTTATTACAGTTTTTTTTTTAATTTTAAACAATGTAATTATTATTGTGATGGATTTCTTTAATTATTATAATATATCTAGTAAAATTATTTCACCTTCATTTCGTTTTTTGGAAATATGTCAATAAAAACATGTATTAGTTTTGATGTAGGTATTCGTCACCTTGCCTATATAAAATGGCAAGTAAAAACCAATAATATAAAAAACATATCTTGGCAAGATATAACCATAGTAGAATGGAAATGTATTGATTTATTAATCTTTAATGGTTTAGAACATGTTCAAAATTGTAAAAAGTACGGAATTACAAAATTAATTCATTTCTTGGTTGTATTTTTAAAAAGTCAATCAAGTGTGTTTCTTGATCCTATGCTTGATTACATCGTTATAGAAAAACAAGTAAGTAAATCACCTCGAAACCAGATGATGATGGTTGCTTTATACATGTTTTTTTACCTTGAACAACGACAAGGTATTAATATAACCATTGTACCTGCACTTGAAAAATTTAAATTGGTTCATTTTTTAAAAGATTCTATTTGTACTTTTGTACCTCGGTTGGATTCTATATTAAAGCAATCAAGTAATAAACTTGTTTTGTGTTATCCAGATACTTGTAAAACGGCTTCACAAAAAAAAACATGGAGAAAAAACCAATCCATCGATATTTGTAAATTAGTTATGAACACTTATTCCCAATTTCAACCATGGAAGGAACAATTTCTATTTAAAAAAACAAAAAAAGAAACCAAAAAAAGAAAACAAATATCTACTATTACTACACCACTACCA
>CAYTNJ010000128.1:0-3360 GCA_964439155.1 uncultured Candidatus Peribacteria bacterium
TGATGGCATCCCCGAGGCTGGCGCACTGTTCGTCTTCCAGCGTCAGCTCGAAGCGGGTGGTGACCTCGCTGTAGGTGGCGTTGATTTCCGCCTCTTTGGCCCACCGCGAGAACCGGCCCAGCGGGTTCTTGCCGATTTCCTCTTTCTTGCGGTCAGTCCAGGCCTTCTTGTCGGCGTCGAACTTCTGCAAGTCGGCGTCGAGTTGCTTGCGGGTCTCTTGGGCCTTTTGCTCATCCTCTTTCACTCGCCTTTCCCGGGCTTCGAAGGTGGCACGCTCCTTGGCCACGTCGTCCTCCAGGTCTTTGTACTTTTTCTCCAAGGCCCTTTCTTTGGTGTTGTAGTCCTGATCGAGCTTGCTTTTCTTTTGCTCGTAATCCTGCTCGATCTTCGTCTTGTCACTGTCGAACTTGTTTTGGATTTCCTGGATCGAACGCACGTCACTGAAGCGGCTCGAAACTTGGTCCACATATCCCCAATGCATCACGATCACGAAGCCGGTGGCAACCAGGCACACCCAGGAAAAGATGTGAAACCAGAAGGCCACCCTCTTCCTGCCCACAATGTGGGCACAGGGCGGAACGGTTGCGCCAGCGGGCATATCCAAAATGCCCATCAGGATCCACGTGGAGATGTGTGCCAGAAGCAGTGTGATACCTAGCATCACAAAGACCGTCCACAAGAATCCCGGAATGCTGAGAAAAGCCATTGCTCGATCTCCTCGCTTTTCCTTTCACAACCACCACGAAACATTCGCAGCGCCGATTGTGTAAAGGAGCTTTGACAAATATAACAAAATATTGCAATTTGTCAATAAAAGGGCTCAAATTAGCCATTTAGGCACGTCAAAAGCGTGGGGGCGAGCCACGCTTGTCTCAGGTGATCTGAGACTTTAGTCCGCCAGGACGACCTGATAGGCCGGCCTGTAGACCCAACTGTTCTGGTACCAGTAGTACCAGCGCCCGTTGGCGGCATAGAAGGAGTACTTGTAGGTGGGGTGAGCCACCCACCGGCGCACCACGACGGTGCGGGGCAGGTCGGGGTAGTAGGCCGGGGCGACGACGTAAGTCGGCTCCGGCACGATCACGACCTTCACAGTCTGTTGCTGGTGGACAACGCTGACCGTCTGTGCCGGGACACGGTCCCGAAGCAAGGCGGCCTGGCGCTCGTTCTCCTTGGCGATGGCCTCTTGGGCCAAATTCTGAGCCTCGAGACGGTAGCTGTCGCTACCGCCTTCAATCTCAACCTTGACGGTCCCGCCCGAATAGCCGGGCGTGCTGACCGTCACCTTTTCCTTCTTGGCCGAGGGCACGGTCTGCGCTGCAGACGTGCCGACCAGGACGAACAGGGCCACCACCGCGAACGTGAACTTCTGCATCTTCGACTCCTAAAACAAAATTGCGTAACTCATCCCCCACGTGACCGGCACCAACTAGGTGACGGACTTCGTGGGAGCTTCGCTCAGAAATCCTGAGCTCCATGCTGTAAAAGACCCGCTTGCCTGATCCTCCCTTTTATAGAGATATAATACAATATTTAGCAAATTTGGTCAATTATTCCTCATAGATCTTTGCCGGGCCAAAACCTCTCCTATATGCTGCCGCGCGATACCCGACTTCGCCCGTCTCGCCAGGATGAACAAAGATCTTCACAAGGCTACGCCGGGCAAGGCTTCTCTAAGGTAACCCATGGCTTGTCTGCTACTCAGTGATGGAACTTTACTCCAAGGCGAATCCTTCGGCGCCGCGCGCGACAGTGATGGCGAAGTGGTGTTTACCACCAACATGGCGGGGTACCCCGAAAGCCTGACCGATCCCAGCTTTCGCGGGCAGATCTTGGTTTTCACCTATCCGCTCATCGGCAACTACGGCGTGCCCTCGGAAGAGATCGGTCCCGACGGCTTCAGCAAAACGCTCGAGAGCGAAGACGTGCACGTGCGCGGGGTGATCGTGATGCAGGAGAGCAGGTTCTTCAGCCACCATCAGGCGGTGAGTTCGCTGGATAACTGGCTCAAGCACCACGACGTGCCCGGCATTTCCGGCATCGATACGCGCATGCTCACCAAAAAACTCCGCGAGCACGGCGTGATGTTGGGGCGCATCATCCAAGATGACGCCGCGGCGCAAAAGCTCGCAGGTAAGAGCGTGGAGATCGCAGATCCCAATCTTCTCAACCTCGTCGCCCAAGTGAGCATCAAGGAGCCCGTCACCTACGAGCCCGAAAACGGCGACAAGGACGCGCCCACGGTGATCGCGTATGACTGCGGCATGAAGCGCAATATCATCCGTAGCTTGTGCAAGAGGGGAGTGCGCTTCGTACGCGTGCCCTGGGATTACGATCTCGATTCCTACAAAGGAAAGATCGACGCCGTGTTCATCAGCAACGGCCCGGGCGATCCCAAGATGTGCGTGCCCACGATCAAAGCCGTGAAGCGCGCGATCGAAAAAGATATTCCCACCTTCGGCATTTGTCTTGGCAATCAATTGCTCGCGCTCGCCGGCGACACGTACAAGCTCAAGTACGGTCACCGCGGCGCCAACCAACCGTGCATCGAAATCCGCGATGAAGACTGCGACGAGAAGGGCGTGTGCATGCCGGGCAAAGGCCATCACTGCATCATTACCTCCCAAAACCACGGCTTCGCGGTAAGCGAGGATTTGCCCAAAGGCTGGCGCGTCTGGTTCAAGAATGCCAACGACGGCACCGTGGAAGGCATCAAGCACGAATCGGGCAAATTCTTCTCCGTCCAATTTCATCCGGAGGCTTCTCCCGGACCGGAAGATGCGAATTATTTGTTTGATGAATTTGTGAAGTTGCTGAGGAAATAAAAACACAAACAAAACGCCCGCCCACATATCCCAGCGCGGCCATACTTGGCCGCAAGAACATAAGGTAAAGCCATCGCCCAAGATGCGCGGCGTGCATTCTTAAGGATGAACATCGAATACCGATGAACATGCCCCCCTCACCCCTAACCCTCTCCCGCGAGGGGAGAGGGAGTACGTAAGCCCGCAATCGACAAATAGCCAAGCCCGCAACAACGAGCCGTAGCTCTTCTCCGTAGACCTCGATGGTCACCCCTCGCAACGACGAGCCGCAGCTCGTCGTTAGATAAACCCTTCAACATGCAACCGCTCCTTCGGCACGCCCAACTCGATGGCATGCGCCTTCATATCCTTCGTCATGTCCGGATTGCCGCAAATGTACACCTGCCGCTCCGACAAATCCGTCACCACTTTGGGCAGCAGCGTTTGAATGCGCCCGATGTGGCCGTGCCATTCCTTGCCGGGCTGGCTGAGCGCGATATGCAGGAAGAAGTTCGGGATCTTCTGCGCGAGAGATTTAAGCTCTTCCTCCAAAAAC
>CAYTNJ010000129.1:0-3046 GCA_964439155.1 uncultured Candidatus Peribacteria bacterium
GCGTACAGCCGGTTCGGGAACGGGATCGCCACGGTGATGCTGATCGTGATGGTGCAGTTCGTGGTGTTCGTGCCCCTGGGCGTATGGAAGGCGGTCGAGCTGCTGCTGTGGGTGTGGGAGCACCTCGAAGTGGCGTGGAAGTGATCCGTTCCCACCGAAGCCATGAAAAAGCGCCGCACCGAAACAGCCACGTGCGCCATCTGCAAGAAGCCGTTCGTGCGCGACGCTCAGGCGAGCCGGAAGGCGAAGGTGTGCCAGGAAGCGCGATGCAGGAAGATCATGAAGCTTGGCCACGAGAAGCCGGTCTCGTTGGCGTCGATACCGACCGGCAACCCGAGTTTTCTCGGGCACCAGAACAACTACCACGGGGGATACACCGAATGAGCCAGTCACAATGCGGTTTCTGTTCATCACAACTTGGGCACCGGGTCACGGTTTGGGGCGTGGAGCGTGTCGTCTGCGACGGGTGCTTCGGCTTCATGATGCGCTGGAGCAACGACGCTGAGCCGAGAGAGGAGCCGTCGGAGGAGGTGAAGAAGGTGCTGGCGAAGGCGGCCAGCTTCATGAAGCACCGCGCTCACTGCAGGGCGGAGCGGTCCTTCAACGATCCGTGCTCGTGCGGCATGGACTTGGCGATTGAGCAGGTGGCGAATATCCACCCGGCAGCGAAACCCGGAGGCCTCGCGTGAACGTGATCGTGCGAGCGGTATACGCGGTGGACAACGTGGAAACGGGGATGGCCGCCAGGATCAGGCGCGAGAACAGAGGCTTGAGCCTGCGTCTGGTTGCGAAGCGGATGGGCATCTCGGCGATGTACCTGAGCCATCTCGAGCGCGGGAAGCGGGCCTGGACGCAGGCGAGGCTCGACAAGTTTGTCAACGCGGTGAATAGGGGTGGGTGAAGGGAACGATATGGGAGAGAAAACGACCAGCTTCGTTATCGTGTTGGGCTTCTGCGCCTGGGCGACGATCGGGTATCTGATCGGGTTCAGGAAGGGGGCTCAGTACGAGCGCGCGTACCGGGCGAATGCCGTACAATGGCAAACGAACGAGGTTCAGATTTGGATGAAATCCCAACACATCGGATCCGACTCCGAAAGGTACGAGAGGGGGGCGAAGTGACCATGCGTGAAACGTCGAGGCGCGAGTGGTCATCAAACACCTCCATTGAGCACATCAACTGCGGATCGCTCCAGCGCATCGCGGATGCATTGGAAAAAGTCGCTGTCAACTACGACTCGTTGCTCAGGGACAAAAAGTGGGCGGAAGAATCGCGCGACAGATACGTGAATGCCTTGGAATCCGAGCGGCGCAGGACGGCTGCGCTTCGAGGGGTGATTACGAAGATGAAGAAAGGCACAAAGTGAACACCAAATTCCGAAAGAAGCCCGTAGTCATCGAAGCGTTTCAGATGACAAAAGAGGCCAGGATGAACAACCGCGATTGGCCGGACTGGCTCCACGCTGCCTGGAACAAGCCTCGCGGGGAAACCGGGGCGCTCCAGCGTGCGGACATGTTTGCACCCACGCCAGACCCCGACTCACTGGAGATCGTCACACTCGAAGGCCGACATTTTGTCAGCTGGAATGACTGGATCATCCGAGGGGTTCACGGTGAGTTGTATCCGTGCAAGCCGGACATCTTCGAGAAGACCTACGAGCGAGTTGATGGCTGAGGCATCCACATGAAACGACCAATCGACGAGACCATTGGAAGCTGGGGAGCGTGTGCTCCAGGCGAGGAAACGTGGTCCGCCAGTGGCCACGCGACGTGGTGGGACGCCGCTCTGGCTTACTTCGATGATGAGCTAAGAGGAGAGATCGAGGTGTGGGAGGAGTTGGCCCCGTGCGATCCGGTGAAGTTCCTGCATGCCAGCCACATCATCGACGGCATGGATGCGGATGGGCACGAGCACTACTGCCTGGATGTCTGCGACAACTGGCCACCTGAGACCACCACGGAGCAGGACGAGGATCTGGAAACCGAGGTGCGCAAGGTGGTCGGCGCATGGCTGGACAAGCACAAGCTGCGGCCAGCATGGAAGGTTGGTGGGCGGTCATGGGTTGTGACCTATGCCGAGGCTAAGGCTCGGGCGGAGGCTGAAAAGGAGGCGGAATGAGCACCGACAAATGCCAAGACTGCGAGCTTCTGGAAATTAGCATCACCACGATGAAAACTCGAATTCTGGAGCTTGAGTCTGAAATTTCGAGACTGCGAGCCGACGCGAACAAACCGCATGCGGCATCCCCTGGATGGTCGGGCGATGACTCAGGCGAATACCACCAAGGATTCCGAGGACATGGATACTAAAGACAAATGCCCGCACTGCGGGGCGAATCGCATTCCAACCGGGCCGCGTTTCCCCGACCACGTCGAATACGTCTGCGGATCAACGCCAGAGTGGCAGAGGTCTCTTTGCTTCGAACGCGCCGCCCGCCAGAAGGCGGAGAAGGAGAGGGACGCTGAGACGTGGCGTGTGGGCCAAGCCGAGCAGGAGCTTGCGAAGGTCAGGTCCGAACGGGACGCCGGGTTAGCTCCAACCGCTTGTTCAGCATCAACGCACAGCCGACAGGTCATGTCCTCGTCGAAAGACATGACGTGGGCAACACCAAAGGAATGGTTCGACTACCTCGACCTCGAATTTGATTTCACGCTCGATCCGTGCTGCCACCACGAAACCGCCAAATGCGTGAAGCACTACACGCCGGTAGAAAACGGGCTGGTGCAGTCATGGCAGGATGAGCGCGTCTTTATGAATCCGCCGTATGGCCGCGAAATCGGCGTGTGGATGAAAAAGGCATACGAGGAAGCGAGAGACAACGGCGCTCTAGTGGTGTGCTTCGTGCCTGCCCGCGTGGACACGAACTGGTGGCACAACTACGCCGTGAAGGGTGAAGTGCGATATCCCAAAGGCCGAGTGAAATTTGCGGGCGCAACTGAATGCGCTCCGTTCCCTGTGGCGGTGGTAATCTTCCGCCCGAAACTTTGATGCTGAACGCTGTATAGCCTGCCTAAATGAAGCCTAATCCAATAACACCTGACAAGAA
>CAYTNJ010000129.1:3056-3336 GCA_964439155.1 uncultured Candidatus Peribacteria bacterium
GACGCAATCGTGGCAGGACGAGCGCGTGTTTATGAATCCGCCGTATGGCCGCGAACTCGGCCAGTGGATGCAGAAAGCCTACACCGAAGCCCGCGACAACGGCGCGCTCGTGGTGTGCTTCGTGCCTGCCCGCGTGGACACGAACTGGTGGCACAACTACGCGGTGAAAGGTGAAGTGCGCTACCCCAAAGGCCGCGTGACTTTTGCCGGTGCGGAAGCGGCTGCGGGCGTCGCGTCGACCGGTGCCAAGCCCGGCAGCGGGCGCGGCGCGAGCGGCATC
>CAYTNJ010000130.1:0-3325 GCA_964439155.1 uncultured Candidatus Peribacteria bacterium
TGGTGATGATGGTGGTGTTCACCGCACTATTCCTGGGCTTCGCCAAGTTCAGCTCCAACCGCATGGCGGAAGACGCAACATGGACTGCCACTCCCGAAGTGATAGCCGCCGCTACCTCCTTCATCGATGAAGGAGAAGTGCGCATCGCCTACGCGGAAACGGTCCCCAAGCTGTTCCTAGTAACAGAAGAACTGCCGGAGGAATACGCGGTAGCCGAAGGCGGACGCCTGCTAAGGGAAAGCACCATGCTCATCGGCGCCAACGAAGCGAGGATGATGCGCGAAGAGAAACTGTTCGCGCGCCCGGGAGATGCCCTCAAAGACTTCTTCGGTATAGAAGAAATGCTGATCGTGGGCGTGCTGGAACCGACGGGCACGATCCTCGACGACCTGCACTTCGTGAACGCCGCCACTGCAAAGAAGCTGCAAACGGTAGGTCGATTGCAGGTAATCGATGACCTGGGCACCACCAAGCTCTTCTACGCGATCGTCGACCGCGCCGACATTCCGCCGACCTTCGCCGCGGACTTCCCGCTCCTGCGCCCGGTGCGGAAGGACGGCATCGAGTACTCCCCCCTCGTCATCGGCGCGAAGGAGGCGGAAATGATGCGCAAAAACGGCCTCTTTCAGAACGAAGGCGACACCATCCGCGGCTTCTTCGGCGCCAATGATGTGATCATCGCCAAAGTGCTGCCGGAAACGGGGACGATGCTGGATCAGATGCACTTCATGCCGGCAGGTATGGTGATTGTGGGGCCGGGGGCGGCGGCAGCCTATCGGCCGAGACCACCCGATCAAACCGCCGGCCACACTATCTCCACCTTTACGAATTTCCACAGGAACCTCACTGACGATGATGGTCTCGCCCAAGCCAAAAGCAATGGAGAAACGGTCCGAAAAGCAGCCGAGTTCCCCCACTTGCAGACAGTGCTAGCATAAGGGAGATCCTCCCCCCCGACCCCCATGACCGACCAGCGCGAAGCCAAAGGCAAATGGACCCTCACCGTCATCCTGCTGCTCGTCGCCTTCGGCTACGCGGTGCTCCGCTACCACGTGTTCCGCGGCACGCCCTGGGGAGATTTTCCGCTCTACATCAACAACAAAGCGATCTCGCTCGCATCCGTATTCTTCATCGCCCTCTCCTATCTGTTTGGGCCCCTCGCGCGCTTCTGGCCAAAGAGCATCGTGCCGTATTTGGGCACGCGCAAATTCTTGGGCCTGGTCGGTTTCGGCCTGGGCGCCGTGCACGCCATGATCTCCCTGCTCCTCTTCACGCCCGCGCACTACGGACGGTTTTTTGAGGAAGACGGCTCGGTCAACTTCACGGGCGAACTGTCCATGCTCTTCGGCGTGCTCGCGTTCTTCCTGTTCGCCATCATCTCCCTCTCGTCGCTCGTGCCGCTTGCAAAGGAGCGATGGCAACAGCTGCAACACGCGGGGTATTTAGGGCTGCTCCTCATCTTTTTGCACGTGGCGACCATGGGCTTTTCCGGCTGGATCGACCGCTCCCGCTGGCCGGGCGGGATCATGATCCCCATCAGCCTGCTGGCAGCCGTCGTGCTGGCTGCCGCCCTGCTACTGCGCGTGACGGTGCTCATTTCACCGGGCGATTGGGCGAAGCAACGGCAGAAGTAAGGGGAAGCCGAGGATTTGGCAGAGGGAAAAGATGCTATTTGCAATATTAATAAAATATGGTATTATAGTAACTAATGACAAAAACCCGCCACCTCCTGAAGCTAGCCGTCATTCATGTATTGTTAACGGGCATCGCCCTTTCTTTCCATGGAGAATGGGAAACGTTGCAGTCGAATGTAAGCGGCGGCGGGGCCACGCTCTTTACGGCATTGGCCGGCGATGAAAGTTTGCACGGCGCGGCGGTGGTGCAGCAGTACGCCTCGGCGGCCGCTGCGAAGGAACTGGTATTGGGCCTTCTCTTGATCCTGATGGGCTTTATGGCTCATGCGCTTCTTGCGTCTCATCACGAACGCCGCGTGCGCGTCACGGCCGTCGACCCCGATGAGGGGCCCCTTCAGGGCAAGCCCGCGACCCCTCCTCTTTCACCGGAAAAGAAGCCCCAGTGGTTTTGGGTGGAGATGAAGATTTCCTGACTTTGCCTACCATAAACAAAAAGGCGGCCGCGAGGGTCGCCTTTTGTTAGTCGGAGAATAGAGTGCTTAGCAGTTGCAGCTGCCGGCGCATCCATCACCATCGATCATCGTCATAGTGAGATGGGGAAAGAAATGATTGTCCTCATGGTAAAGCATCCCCCGCGGCTTGTCTAGCATTCTCTGGCAAAGAGTGACAAGTCAGACCCGTTAGAATCTAAAAAACAGAGAGAAAGAGAAATCCATTGATTAATTATGTATCCAAAAAAGTCTAGATTTTTTCGACGCGGCCCAGATGGTCCCGCGTGAAGACGCCGAAATCGGTGATCTGCCGGAACACCTCGTTCGTGAGCACCGGTCCTTCCTGGCACAGACGGATGCCGAGAGGCTCCACAACGCAACTGCCGCATAGGCCGTAACCGCACTTGAAGTAGCGGCAAGCGGAAAGCTGGGCGGGGACGCCGTATTCCGCGCACAGCTTGGAGACGGCCACGAGCATCCGCTCCGGACCACAGGTAAACACGCAGTCGATGTCTTTGCCTTCCGTGGAAAGCAATGCTTCGAGCGGAGCCGTCACGAGACCCCGGTCGCCCCGGGATCCGTCGTCGCTGGTGAACGTAAGCGAGGCAGGTGTGAGCTTTTCGAGCCAAGGGAGGAACAGCAATTGATCGGCGGTCTTGGCGCCGGCGATCATGTCCAAACGGGCGCCGTGCGCCATCGCCGTCTTCGCCGCGAAATACATGGGGGCCGAACCGTGGCCGCCCGCCACAACCACGATGCGCTTGGCGCCTTCGGTTTGATAATGCGTACCGAAGGGGCCGCGCAGGCCGACTAAATCCCCTACCTTCTTGTTCGACAACGCCTCGGTGCAATTGCCCGCCACGAAGAACGCGATCGTCACCTTCTCCCCGTCGTCATCGGCGATGGAGAGAGGAATCTCGTCGAGGCCCGGCTCCCACACCATGATGAACTGCCCCGGCTTGGCGCCGAAGGTGCCCTCGATCGTGAACAAGTACGCCTGCGGCGTCACCTGTTCGAACGACGCGATGCGATGCGTCCGAGGAAGCGTTGATTGCAGAGAGATGGCCATGGGTTTACTTGTAGATGATGGAACGAGACCGGAGTTCTCGGTGCATGGCGCCGGTCAATTCCGCAACATCCTTGACCCCTTCCGCCTCGCACCAGGCTTGTATTTCATCCCGTACCAGGCCGAAGACTTCC
>CAYTNJ010000131.1:0-3235 GCA_964439155.1 uncultured Candidatus Peribacteria bacterium
GTCCCACGTTTTTCACGTCCGGTGTTTGTAGAAGATCGCGCGCCAGGAACATTTGCGGATCTTCCAGGAAGTGATTGAGCGCGGTTACGGAGAGAGAGAACGTTTCGAGACGGTGCCGCAGGAACGTGGCGAACTCGTCGTCGATTTTTCGGATGGGCTTGAGCAGCAAGGTAGAGGCCTTCTCCGGGTTTTGCACCTGGCCTTCCTGCTCGGGCAGCGGCCCTGCCTCCGCGAAGAATCCCGAAGGCGATACGGGCTTGGCTTTGTTACCCGTAGTCACTTCTCTGGGGCAAGTGAAGAGCAGTTCCTTCTTGGCTCTCGTCATGGCCACGTAGGCGACCCTGCGCTCGTCCTGGTTCTGTTCGTAGGATTTCTGTTCCTTCTCCCAACCGAAGAGTAAATCTTCAGGGAGAGATAGCGACGGCGGGTTCCTGCGTTTATCCCAATGCGCCTCACGGAAGTTCGTGAGGATGACAACGTCGAATTCCAATCCCTTGCTCTGGTGCGCGGTCATCAGCTTCACCCCGTTCTCGACTATGTGGGGCATGCTGTAAGTCAGTCGCAGGTTGCCGTAATCGGGGTTACCGTATACTTCGATATCGCTCAAAAGAGACCTTAAACTGAAATCTGGCTGCTCATACGCGCGGTAGCGCACGTGACTGAAGAATGCCTGCAAAGCCGCAAAGTCGAGGGGATCTACGCTGCGTCCCACCGTTTCATCGGGCAGAAGACCGGCTCCTTTAAGAAGGCGTTCAAGGGTTTCTACAATAGTCCGGCTTTCGAGGCGGTGGTGAATATCTAAAATGAGGTTTCTGGCTTTGATCAGGGCTGAAGCATCAACCAAAGGCAGTGCGGAAGCAGGCGTATCAGGCTGATCGATGGCCAGAAGAACATCGAGGAAGGACGCCGCTTTCGTTTCCCGGAGGAAACCGAACAGCCTTGCCACGTCCGCGGGATGGCAACCGAGTGTCTCACAAGAAATGGCTGATGCTAGGGCTAAAGTGATTTCCGGCTTAGCCGCACCTCTGAGGAGGCAGAGGGTTTGGAGGACCAGCGGATGAGCGAGGAGATCGAGCTTCCCCTCCATCTGCACCGGGATGCCGCTGGCGCGGAGCACTTCGTAGTACTTCGGTATTTCGTTATTGGTCTGGGCTAAAACGGAAATATTCTGCGGCGGTACACCACTGGCGATTCTCTCTTGAACCACCTGTGTAACCAGCCAAGGCTCCATTGCATCGCTCACGGCCAACAAGAGCGTCGGTTCTTTGCCCTGCTCCTTGGAGGCGGCATGCATGTCTTTTTGTAAACCCGGGATTCTTCCCACAAGACGCTCGCTGTTCTTGGCAATCAGTCTTCCGGCGGCATCCAGAATAGTCTGTGTGGATCGATAACTGGTGGTAAGCACGATGATGGGCGCCTTAGGAAAGCGGGAGTGAAACTTGAGGATGTTCTGGAGATTAGCGCCTTGAAAGCGATAAATAGCCTGATCATCATCGCCGACGACGAAGATATTGGGATCTTGGGCGACCGTATACGTCGTGAGCAGTTCGATCATGCGATACTGGGCGCCGTTGGTATCTTGGAATTCATCGACCAGCACATATTGGTATCTCTCTTGGAGCCCTGCCAGAAGCCATTCTTCCTTCTCCAATGCCGCGATTACATGCAGGATCATGTCGTCGTAATCGTACCTCTGCGTTTGCTGCAACATTTCCTGATATTTCTCGAAAACAATGATGAATTCCTCGAATTTTCGGGCGGAAAGCAGGTCTTTCTCGTGAGCTTTCGTTCCTTCTTTGCTTTTGCTCTCCATCTGCGCCCTATACTCCTTGGCCACCCGCTTTAAATCGTCGGCGGACTTGCCTTCCCGCTTTACTTGGCTGATGCGACCGATGATGTCTTTTGTCCTTGTGTAAGGGCTCTTCTTATTTACCAACTCCAAGTCCTTCAGCAGGGATTCCACGATGGCATTCACCGCCCGAAAGCGTTCGACGTCGCTGATGTTCTCGAGCGCCGACCAGGTATCGAACACGTTCGGGTGTTGTCCGATTAGGTCATTACAGAAGCCGTGGATGGTCGTGACGGTGACCGAGTAGGCATCGGCCCCGATGAGCGACCGCAGGCGCTCGCGCATGGCGGTGGCGCCGCTTGAGGAGAAGGTAAGGCAGAGAATGTTCGACGGCCGCATCTGCGTTTTTTTTAGGATGTTGGCCACGCGCATGGCCACCACTTGCGTCTTGCCCGTGCCGGGGCCGGCTACACACATCACGGGGCCTTCGATGGTATCCACCGCGGATCTCTGCGCCTGATTTAATTTCGCCAGTTCTTGCTCGAAGTCGGGCATAGGCGGTTATCGTAGCATAGGAAAATGGGCGATGTGCATCCTGCGCCGCGGACGGAATGCTAAAACGCCGCGGACGGAATGTCCGCTCTAATAAAATAAAACCTTCACCCACCCCTATTAGAGCGGTCGTTCGGACCGCGGCATCATGGTCGTTCGGACCGCGGCATCATGGTCGTTCGGACCGCGGCATTTCCAGCTACACCTCCTCCTTAAACTCCGCCGCGCAGTGGTCGCACTTCTGGATCTTCTTGCCGTCCTTGATGATAGGCACCAGTGTGCCTTCCTGACACTTGGGGCAGAGACTTGAGTGGATGAAGGACGGTACCGGTGCGAAGCCCACGCGCTTGGGCAGGGAGCCGTATTCGCGGATGGTGAGGGACCTGGGGTGGTCGCGCATTTTCTGGAGAACCTTAGCCTCGATTTGGCGGATGCGCTCGCGGGTGACGCCGAATTCCTGGCCTACTTCTTCGAGGGTGTGGCCGATGCCGTCGCGCAAGCCGAAGCGCATTTCGATGATCTTGCGCTCTCTGGGCGTTAGGAAGTCCAGCATGGCGTGCACGTTCTCCTTCTTGAGCTGGCGGTTGGTGGCTTCGAAGGGGTTGATGGCTTCTTCATCCTCGATGAAGTCGCCGAGCTTGCTGTCTTCCTCGGAGCCTACGGGAGCTTCCAGCGAGACGATGTCCTGGCTGATCTTTTGAATATGCTGCACTTTCTTGATGTCCATCTCCATTTCCACGGCCAATTCTTCGAGCGTGGGTTCGCGGCCGAGCTCTTGGACGAGACGGCGCTGCGTGTGGGTCAACTTGTTGATGGTTTCGACCATGTGCACCGGAATACGGATGGTGCGGGCCTGGTCGGCGATGGCGCGGGTGATCGCCTGGCGGATCCACC
>CAYTNJ010000132.1:0-3190 GCA_964439155.1 uncultured Candidatus Peribacteria bacterium
CTCCGGGCGGCCGGCCTGCTCGGCAACAAGCACATCCCGGCCCCCTATCTGCGCGGGTCTGAGGCCCAGCGGATGGCCCTGCTCCAGGGCCTGATGGACACCGACGGCTACTGCTCGAAGGCCGGGCAGTGCGAGTTCACCACCACCTCGCCGGCCCTCCGGGACGGGTTCCTAGAGCTCGCCCGGGGGCTCGGGTTCAAACCGACGCTCAAGACGGCCCGGGCGACGGTCTACGGCAAAGACTGCGGTGAGAAGTACCGCATCCAGTTCTGGGCCTTCCAGGACCGCCCGGTGTTCCGGCTGACTCGGAAGGCGGCCCGGCTCAAGCCGGCGCCGGAGGGGCCGACCCGATCGACCACCCGCCAGGTGGTTGCGGTCGAGCCGGTCGCGTCGGTGCCGGTCCGGTGCATCGCGGTCGACTCCCCGTCCCGGCTGTACCTGGCCGGCCGGGGCATGGTCCCGACCCACAACACGCCCCTCGCGGCCGCGATCGGCCTGTACGTCCTGTACTGCGATCCCGAGATCGGCCAGCAGGACTACATCGCCGCCAGCGCCAAGGAGCAGGCGGGGTTCCTGTTCCGCCAGGCCCGGGGGATGGTCGAGCGGAATCAGGACCTGGCCAAGCGGGTCCGGGTGTACGGCGGGAACGCCGGGGACGGGCTGACGAAGTCGCTGGTCAAACACGCCGACGGGTCGTTCCTGAAGGTCATCAGCTCGGACGGCAACACCAAGCACGGGGGGAACTCGCACCTCGTCATCATCGACGAGCTGCACGCCCAGCACGACCGCGAGCTGGTGGACGTGCTCCAGACGTCGTTCGCCTCCGACAACCGGCCCCAGCCGCTGTTCCTGATGATCACCACGGCCGACTTCAACCGGCCGTCGATCTGCAACGAGAAGCACTCCTACGCCTGCAAGGTCCGCGACGGCGTGATCCGGGACGCCCGGTTCCTGCCCGTCGTGTACGAGCTGGCCACGGACGAGAGCTGGGAGGACGAGCGGAACTGGGCGAAGGCGAACCCGAACCTCGGGGTGTCGGTCAGCCTCGACTACCTCCGGGCCGAGGCCCTGAAGGCGAAGGACTCGCCGAGCTACCGGAACACCTTCCGCCGGCTCCACCTGAACCAGAAGACCGAGACGTCGGAGACCTGGCTCCCGATGGACCTGTGGGACCGGTGCGCGGGGGCGGTCGACCTGGACGCCCTCCGGGGCCGGGACTGCTGGGCCGGGCTCGACTTCGGCTGGCGGGACGACCTGGCGGCGCTCGTCCTGGTGTTCCCGGTCGACCGGCCGGACGGGGCGACCGAGTACCAGGCGGTCTGCCGGTTCTGGCTCCCGGAGAACGGCCGCCGCGAGAGGCAGAAGGACCCGATCGCCACGCTGATCGCCGACGGCCTGGTCGAGGTCACGCCCGGCGGCTCGACCGACATGAAGGCCATATATGCGGCCCTCGCGGAGTATCAGGGAACTTATAACGTTAGGGCCGTCATGCTGGACCCGGCAAACGCCCGCGCGCAGGGTCAACACCTGATGGACGAGGGGTTCGACGTTGTAGAATTCCAGCAGGCCAAGCGGACCTACACCGAGCCCTGCCGGGCCCTCGAACAGATGCTCACGGACGGCACCCTCCGGCACGGGGGCAACGCCTGTCTGCGGTGGATGGCGGCGAACGCGGCGGCCGAGACGAACGGGCTCGGGCACGTCATGCCGGCCAAGCGGAAGTCGGCCGACAAGATCGACGGGATATGTGCCCTCCTGATGGCCCTGGGCGAATGCATTAAGGCCCCGGCCGAAACCCCGATCAACAGCAAGCCCTTAATCATGTGAGGTGGCTATGACCGGGCTCCCGCGGGAGGTGTTCGGCCGGAACGGGGCCGACGCGCCGGCCCCCCAGCAGACGTCCACTCTCTCCACCCCGGAGCCCTGGTTCGTCCGCTGGGCGACCGGGAACCACGCGGGCGAGCCGGGCCCGGTCGTGAACGAGCACACGGCCCTCAACTACCTCGCCGTGTACTCCTGCGTCTCGCTCATCGCCGGGACGGTCGCCAGCCTGCCGCTCATCACGTACAAGCGGGACGGCCGGGCCCGCCAGCGGGCGGCCGACCTGCCGGTCTACCACGTCCTCCACACGTCGTTCAATCCGCGGATGACCTCGGCCGTCGCCCGCGAGACGTCGGTCGCCCACCTGCTCACCTGGGGCAACAGCTACGCCCAGGTCGTGTGGAACAAGAGCGGGTCGACCGTCCTGCAGCTCAACCCCCTCGGGCCGGACTGCGTGACCGTGACCGAGGTCGGGGACGGGACCGGGCTGCAACTCGCGTACGAGGTCCGCCAGCGGGGGACCGGCGAGTCGCTGGGCACGCTGGAGGCGAAGGAGGTCGTCCATGTCCCCGGACTCGGGTTCGACGGGCTGGTCGGGTACTCCCCGGTCCGGGTCGCCCGGACCTCCATCCGGGCCGGGATGAGCCAGGACCGGGAGGCCGAGCGGTTCATCACCCGCGGCATCAGGCCGCCGGGGGCGATCAAGTTCGACAAGGGCAAGAAGTTCAAGGACGAGCAGGAGGCGATGGAGTACCGCCGGCGGTTCCGGGCCATCCACTCCGGCGAGGACAGCAGCCTCAACGTGATGGTCCTGGAGGACGGGGCGGGCTGGCAACAACTCGGGCTCGACCCGGAGTCGAGCCAGCTCCTGGAGAGCCGGCAGTTCAGCCGCGGGGAGATCGCCGGGCTCTACCGCGTCCCGCCCCACATGGTCGGGGACTCCGAGAAGTCGACGAGCTGGGGGACCGGGATCGGCGAGCAGGTCGACGGGTTCATCAAGTTCACCCTCCTGCCGTGGCTCACGAAGATCGAGCAGGAGTACAACCGCAAGCTGTTCGGCGGCGGGCAGGAGCTGTACGCCGAACACCTACTGGAAGGGCTTGAGCGGGCCGACCTGGTCAAGCGAACGCAGGCATTCAAGGAACAGCTCCTGCTCGGCGTCCGGAGCCCGAACGAGGTCCGGGAGGTCGAGAACCTGAACCCGCACCCGGGCGGGGACTGCTACTTCTTCCCGCTCAACATGGGCCGGATGGACGCCGACGGGAACGACATCCCGCCCCCGGCGGCCGCGGCCCCACCGACACCGCCGGCCCCAACGCCCGTCCCGCCGCCGGCCGAGGCGAAGTCGCCCGCGGCCCTGGCCGACCCG
>CAYTNJ010000133.1:0-3096 GCA_964439155.1 uncultured Candidatus Peribacteria bacterium
ACGGATCTTCCGGCGCCCCTCGAGTATCTTCATCCTTACGTCGCCTCCGCGAAACCCGTGCCTACGCCCGCGGCCAAAGTCGGCGAGAATAATTTGTCGGTCACATTGCTGCAGGAAGGACTCAAGCAGCTTGGCTACTTTTCGGTCGCCCCGACGGGATTTTTCGGAGATGTGACGTCCTCTTCGCTCGCCACGTTCTTAAAGGATCATGGCCTCAAGGAGCCCACGGACACGGTGACGGAGATCACGTCGGCGTATATCCAGGCTTCGCTCGGCATGAAAAACCGCGAGGAACTGCTGCCGTTCATCGGCCCCGAAAGCTCGCAAGCCGAGCTGGTGCGCGCGCGCAAGGTGCTGCGCTATTTAGGCTACTACCATGGCCGCACCCTCGGCGCATACGATGACAAAACGAAAGACGCCGTGATGGCGTTTCAAAAAGACAACACCCTCATCGCCGACGCCTCTTCTGCGGGCGCAGGAAGAATCGGTCCTCTCACGCGCGGCAGGCTGGCCATCGCCTGGAAGGCAAAGCTCGTGGCCGCCAAAGCGCAGGCCTTGCTGCTCAGGCAGCAGATCGTCGCGCGCTTGCAGGAGGAAAAGGGCATCGTCACGTCGTTTCTCAGTGAAGGCTCCAAAGGCGACGACGTGCGCGCGCTGCAAAAGTTCCTCGCGCAAAAAGGCCTGCTCCCCGCCGACCGCGTCACGGGCTCTTTCGGCGCTCTTACCAAAGAGGCACTCCTCAAGTATCAACTCACCGCCGGTATAGTAAAGTCCGCGTCCGATAAGGGCGCCGGCACCGTAGGCCCCGCCACCCTGCAGGCACTGCGAGAAGCCCAAGCAGCACAGGCGATGGCGCTGGTGCACGGCTACGGTATAGAAGCGCTGTGACCTGCTTGCATTAAGCGCTCATAGTCCGGCAAGCTCTTGCCTATGAAGCGCATGGCTTTGGTCTTGCTTTGTTTCCTTCTGCCCGTGGCGGCATCGGCGCAAACGTCCGTCACCCGCGCCGACGGATTCGCGCTGCTTTGGCAGAGCATTCGCCGGCCGGCAGAGCAAACGCGCGAGGCGCCGTTTACCGACGTGCCCAAGGGTCATCCGCAGGAACCCGAAATCACCTACGCGAAGGCGCGGGGACTTTTGGACGATGACAGCGACAAATTTTCCCCCGATGTCGCGATGGATAAAGAGGATGCGTTGCTGTGGTTGTACCGCACGAGGAGTGTCGACGACTTGGATACGCTGACGGTCGACAATCTTTCCGGCCTGAACGAACGCTTTCCGCTCGTGGAATCGGGAGCTGATTTAACCGCTGAAATAAGCCAAGAAGAGCTGGTCGATTTCGCACGCACGCTCGATACGCAGCTTGCGACGGAAGATCACGAAGTGAGTTTGTATTCCGAAAAATTCCACGGCAAAGGCACCGCCTTCGGCGAAGCGTTCAACATGTACGCGCTCACGGCGGCGCACCGCACTTTCCCGCATAACACGCTCGTGAAAGTGACGAACATCGCGAACGGACAATCGGTGACCGTGCGCATCAACGATCGCGGGCCGTACGTGGAAGGCCGCGACATGGATTTGAGTTTGGCCGCATTCACGTCCATCGCGGATCGTGCGAAAGGAAAAATCCGCGCGACGTTCGAACGCCTGGGAGACACGAGCTTGGTGGGCGACTGCGCGCAGGAGCGCAGATACCAACGTCGCGTCACGAAAGATATTCTTTTACATCCCGGCTTGCCGCACGCGTTACCGCTCGGCGAAGATATCGCATTGTCCGGCAACAAGGCTTTTGTGATCCGCGGCGTGCGTTATCCGGGCGGCGAAAAAGTGAAGCTGCAGGATTTCGTGTTTCCAGGTGAGGATTTCAAGTTAAAGCCGTCTATAGAAGGCGAATACGCGTTCCTGGTGGGGTCTCCGGAGGGCAGGCTGCGGGAGATGACGGTGCGGGTGGTGGATTGCTCGGTGCATGAATAGTCGATTATAAGAAACTATTTATAAAAATAAGCAAACACGAATGTTCCTATTGCCCCGTGTGCCCTCGTTCGACGCATGGCTTATAAAGCCGTTTTTTGGTATAATCATGAGATACTATTTACGCAATGGTCACCTTCCTCCGCTTCTTCTTTTGGCCCCTGCTCTGGCTCCTCATCGGAGTCGCGGGCTTCGTGATCAAAGCGGATATCTGGGTGACGTTGTTTTGGGTGGTCGTCGATGATCCGTGGGAATCTTTCCTCGCGGTCGCATCGGTGTTTTTCACCTGGCGCCTTGCCAAGCGATGGGTGCGCTTCACGTACGCCTACATGCAATCGCGCAAACTGGTGTCGATGAAAGTGTTGCTCCCGCGCTCCGACAGCAAGATCGATCAAGAAAAGCGCACCGAGAAAGATTTCAAGGAAAAAGTCGCCATCATGGAGCAGTTGTTCCGCGCACTTTGGGAAGTGCGCAGTCTTACCTTTTGGCAGTCGCTGCATTACTGGATCTTCCGCTATATCGGCCTCAGCTTCGAAATGTTCGTGGAGCACGGCGAGTTGAGTTTTTACGTGATCACCCAGCCGAACCTGGTATCGATTTTGGAAAAGCAGATCACGGCATTCTACCCGGACGCGGAGGTGACCAAAAAGCCCACGCCCGAAGTGTGGACCAAGGGGTCCAAGTTGGTCGGCTACAACATGGTGCTGCAAAAGCCCTACCAGTTCGCCATCCGCACCTACGAGCACATGCAGGATGACCCGCTCAACGATATCGCCAACGTGCTTGGCAAGCTTGAGCCCGACGAGACGGTGACCATTCAGCTGGTGCTGCAGCCGTCGTTCACCAACAAGTGGGGCAAGCGCGCCAGACAGTATGCCTCCACGCGCTTTAAGGGACAGGAAGTGAAGTGGTACGAAAAAATCCCCGTGTTGGGACATATGATGAGATTTATCACCGGCATGGTCAAAGTGGCCTCCACGGGAGCCCCGGGCGCCAGCCACGGCGACGCCTTCGTGCGCATGCTGCAACCGGAGGAAGAAGCCCTCAAGCAGATGGGCGAAAAAGCCGGCATGAGCTGGTTCCATTGCTCCGTGCGCGTGCTCGCCTCCAGCCGCTCGTGGGATC
>CAYTNJ010000134.1:0-3069 GCA_964439155.1 uncultured Candidatus Peribacteria bacterium
ACCAGCCTGGGGGCAAGCTGGCCGACCCGCTGGCCGACCCGCTGGCCGTGCTGCTGCGGGTGCTGGCCCACCGGCTGAACACGGACGCGGCCGAGATCGACACGCGGGTGTTTAATTCTTCAAGAATCATGAAGGTTCCGGGGACGTGGGCCAGGAAGGGGCCGAACACACCCGACCGGCCGCACCGCGTCTGCCGGGTGCTGAATGTGCCCGACGGGTGGAACCCGGGCGAGTGCGATCCGGCGGCGGACGTGCTGCGGGCGGTCGAATCGCTTGACCCGGGCGGCGTGATCCGGGCCGGCTGGCGGGTGTCGTCGTCGTCGGCCGCCACTGGCCCCGTGACGGGATTCCCCAGGACGGGCGCCGGGGATCGGCTGACCGACCGGGCGACCGCCTACGTGCGATCACTCCCCCCCAGCATCCAGGGGGCCAACGGGTCGGCCAAGCTCTACGCCGCCGCGACTGCACTCGTTCACGGGTTCGTTCTGCCCACGTCGGCCGCCCGGGACATCCTACACACACATTTCAACCCGCGATGCGAGCCGGCATGGTCGGACGCGGAGATTGACCGCAAGCTGAGCGAGGCCGCGACCAAAGATCACCGCGAGCCGCGCGGCTGGCTCCGCGACCGCGACCAGGGCACCGGCATCCCCGAAGCGCCCGCGTACCTGCCCGACTACTGCGGCCCGGTGTCGGCCACCAGCACGCCACCGACGCCGCCGGGCGACGTGCCGCCGGCTGGCCCGGTCGCGTCCTCGCCGCCACCATTTGACCCCCGCGTCAACGAGGCCAGCGACAGCCCGCAGCGGCTTGCCCGTATCCTACTCGCCCGCTTCCGCCGGCTCGTCTACTGGCGGAACGAGTTCCACGTTTATCAGACATCGGGGTATGACGCGCGTGAGAAGGATGATTTCGACGGCGAGTTGAACAGTGCAATCTATCGGCAACTCGCGCTAGAACACCGTGGGATCGAGGAAGCCGCGAAGCAGAAAGACCCGGCCGCCACGGTGCCGCCGCTCAAAGGGGTGCCGCCGCAACTCGTCGCCGGGGTGTCGCGGGCACTCGTCGGCTACTGCCGCGTCCCTGGGCTGGACGATGCCCCGGCTTGGCTGGGCGGCAGTCGCGGGCGGCCGAACCCGCTGGAAATCGTGTCGGTGGCCAACGGGCTGGTACACATGCCCACGTATGCGGCCGGGGACGCGGCCGGGCTGACACCACACACGCCGGATTACTTCGCGCCGCCTGGCACCGGCTATCGGGTGGGCCGATCGGCCGCCGTACCGGCCCGGTGGCTGGCGTTTCTCGCCGAGACGTGGCCCGACGATCCCGAGAGTATCGGCCTACTCCAAGAGTGGTTTGGCTACCTGCTTAGCCCGGACACCCGCAAGCAAAAAATGTTGATGCTCGTCGGCCAGTCGGGAGGCGGGAAGGGGACCATTCTGAAAGTGCTAACGGCACTCGTCGGGCATCGCAACGTAGCCAACCCTAACTTACACGACTTCGGCAGCAATTTCGGACTGTCTGGCCTACTCGGCAAGTCAATCGCCGTTGTCGGTGACGCTCAGTCGAACGGACTCGGGCATACGGCTGGCATCGTCGTTCAGAACCTGCTTAAAATATCAGCAGAAGATCCGGTTATGATCGACCGGAAGAACAAACCGTTGCTTCAAGCCAAGCTCTCATGTCGGCTAGTCTTTGCCAGCAATGAGGTAATCAGACTGCCGAACACGGCGGGGGCATTCGCCCGTCGGTGGTCCGTGCTGCGGTTCGACCGCAAACCGGCCGCACCTGACGAGACGCTTGCCGACCAGCTAACGACCGACGCCGCGCTATCCGGAATCTTCAATTGGGCGGCTGAGGGGTGGGCCAGGTTGCAACGCCAGCGGCAGTTCACGGAAACGGCCAGCGGGCGGGCGGTGGCGGCCGATCTGGTAACGGCCGGTAGCCCGGTGGCCGAATTCGTGCTAGACCGCTGCCGGCAAGGTGACGAGCAAAAGGTAGGGCGAGACGAGCTATACGCCGCATGGCGGAAGTGGTGCGACGAGAACGATCAACGGCCGGGATCGAAAAACCAGTTCGGGCAACGGCTCCGGGCGTACCTGCCGCAAGTGACCGACAGCCGGCCGCGTGTCGAAGGCGAACGGCAATGGGTGTACGTCGGGATATCGCTGCTGCCCGAGATACCTGGGTACAGCCCGCCGGATGACCGGCTCGCGCATGAGACGCGGGAGCCGGAGCCGGTGCCGACGAAGACGCTGGCGGATGACCTGTGACCGCGCTACCCGCTGACCTTGAAGCCGCACTAGCCGCCGCCGATGCGACCGGGTCATACCTGTGGGCCAGCGGGCCAGCCGTCCAAACTGTCAAGCTAACGCCCGGGTGGGCCGATCTGCCAGCCGATGCACGGGAGACGCTACGCCGCCACCGGCCGGCCGTCCACGCGCTGTTACTGGCCTACCCTCGCCCGCGGCCTGATCCGGTGTGGTTCGTCCGCCGCAACCTCGCCGTATTCGAGGTGCCGGCCAGCCTGTGCGTCGGCCAACGGCACGTCTGGCGTTCCGGCCACTGCTACCACCGACTCACGCCGGCTGTGCTGGCCTACCTAGACGCGGCTGTAGCCCGTCGGCTGCCGCAACTCACACCGGCCGATCGCCCGGAGCTACTCGCCAGGTGCGGGCCGCTGAGCGATTACGTTGCGGCCCACTACCGGCCCGACCAGTGGGACCGGGCATTCGTGGGCCAACCGGTGACGCTACCCGAACCGCCGTGCCCGTCGCCTGCCCTGGCGTGACACCACCTCGCCGCCACACCCCATCCCCGTACCCGAACAGTCAGCGGGCCGGGGAATCCCAGCCGAACCAGTCCGACGGACACCAGACAGCCCGCCTGCCCAGCGGCGGCCCCACCCTAATTCCTGCGTGAGCCGAACCAATGCCACGCGGGTTGTCTAGTCCATCGGTCTATATGTCACCACGGGCGCGGTCCAGACGGTCCAGACGCGGTCCAGACGCGGTCCAGACGGACGCCGGAACGTAAACCCATGACCAGACACGACTTGACCTCTGCGGT
>CAYTNJ010000135.1:0-3061 GCA_964439155.1 uncultured Candidatus Peribacteria bacterium
TTCCTGCTGAGTGCGGCCAGTATCTGTTCGGATGGGATGATCACGATGGTAGAAGGCACATTGTAGCACTATTTGGTCCAATTTTTTGCTGAGATTTAGGAATCGATGCCCTGCGACTTCTTGTTGACGATCACCACTTTTCATTCATAACATACTCTTTCCGCGCCGATCTGCTTCCTGCGGATGAGGGAATCGATGTGCCTGAGGCGCTGAGCAAAGTCCTCACTATGCATGACTGCTATGCTGGAGGGCATGCAAGAGTTTTTCCGCTCACCGGGCATACTGATCATTCTGGTGATCGTCCTCATCGTGCAAGCGCTGTCGCTTCTCCTTCTCTTCCTGAATATCCAAATCTTCCGCAGCCAATCAGAGAAATACCACCTACTGCTTGCCAATCTCGGTAATCAGAGCGCGTGGGGCAGGCCGGGCCGCATCCTTCTTCCGCTGTACTTTCTGTTCACGCTCGGCGTGACGGTCGTCACGACCGTGCTTTTTCTTTTTCAGCCGCATTTGCTCTAACCCATGAACTCGACAAGCAACGAACACGGCGAGCACGTAGTGAAAGTGACCGACGAGCACTGGGTCAAATACATCGTGCCCGTGCTCATCTCGCTCTGCCTTTTTGCCATCGCCGTTCTCCTGTTCGTCCTTGCGGGGATCACGGCGCGCCACTCGTTGTGGCTGTCTCATACCGCATACGTTACGGCGCTCTTACTGCTCGTGGTCACACACCATTGGTTCTTCATGGTGCTTTTGAGTGAATCGCTGGATAAGATCATCATCACGAACCGCCGTCTCATGCGGGTGCAATACCGTATGATCTTCCACGAAGACATCCTGGAAGTTTCCTTCGACAAAATGAAGACCGTCGATGCGCAAAAGCACGGATTCTTCCCTAACCTGCTTCACTACGGTACGCTCTATTTCGAGACGAAGCTGGCCGCCGTTGCGCTCGTGCCGCATCCAAACCGCATCGCAAAGATCATCCAGGAAGCGATGCAGGATAAATAACGTCCCCATGAATCAATCACTTCCCTCCGATGGCGACCTGGAACGTGCACTGAAGGAGCACCAGCAGTCGGAAACGCACGGCCACAGCCTCGGCCCCTACATCCACAATATCGTGTATGGCGGGAACGACGGCATCGTGACCACATTCGCCGTGGTCGCGGGAACGGTGGGGGCGGGGCTGCCGAGCTACGTGGTCATCATTCTCGGACTGGCGAATCTCTTTGCAGACGGAGTATCGATGGCGGCGGGTGCGTACCTCTCGCTCAAATCCGAGCGTGACCAATACGAACGGTTGCGCAAGGAGGAACTAAAGGAAATCGACGATCATCCCGCATTGGAGCGAGCGGAAGTGCAAGGCTTTCTGCAAGCGCTCGGATTCCAAGGACAGAATTTGGAAGGCGCGGTGGCCGTCCTCACCGGCAATCGCGACGTCTGGGCGAACTTCATGATGAGCGAAGAGCATGGCCTCAAGAAACAAGCATCGGCGAAACCGCTGATGCACGGGCTTGCCACCTTCCTCTCTTTTCTCCTCTTCGGCGCGATTCCGCTACTTCCTTACGTGCTTCCCGTGCTCGGGCAGGGCTTTGTCTTCGCCTCTTTCTCCACTCTGTTGGCAATGCTCTTCCTCGGCATTCTCCGCAGTATCGTCACGCGCGAACGCCTGCTGCAGGGAGCGTTAGAAGTGGTGGGGGTGGGCTTGGCGACGGCGGTCATCGCCTACAGCATCGGCATACTGCTGAGAGGCCTGGTGGGCACGGCTCTGTGAAACGCTACTCATGGAACGTGTACGCCTGTTCCAGTGGATTGCGCTGATGGCCGCTCGAATTGCTCTCTTCGCCCCTTTTGTAGTGTCCTATCATCATGCCGCCGACCACGATTTCATGATGCGGCAGTCCCAATACTTCGTGCGCCTTTCCGTGATGGAGAGATACCCAACAACTTCCCAGCCCCATGGCCGTGGCGCCGAGCAACACGTGTTCCATGGCGGCCATGCAGGAGTATTCCAATTCCTTGGGATTCCAAACGGGTTCGAGCGCGCTGTTCACCAAGGTCCGGTTGACCGACACCACGATGAATACGGCCGCTCCGGCGATGAAATTTCCGTAGCAGCTCGCCTCCATCAACGTCGTGCGCAACTCTTTTTGGACGACCACATGGAAATGCCACGGCTGTAAGTTCTCGATGCTGGGAGCGAGCGTGGCGAGCTCCAGGAGCTTCAGCAACTCCTCTTTCAATACGGGCTGATCGTCGAAATAGCGGATACTGCGGCGCTGTCGGCACAAATCTTGGAATTGGTCGTACGTCATACGCGGAGTATAGGACAAGTGGGCGCGCCGTGCATCATGGGGTTTGCACGGTTGGAAGGAGAAACGTCAAAACAATAGGCGATGCCCACCGGATTTCACCGGCATCCAATGCGATCCATTCGTCGGTGCTTAACAAGTCGACGCCATTGAGCTGGTACAGCGGTCGGCCAGCAACAGTAGCCGGAAAAAATCTCAAGCATCACACTCCGTCTAAATCCTGCAGGGTCAATGTACACTGCATCTAACATCGTCTACGCTTTCACATCAGTGCGCTTCCCTCGTTTTCATTTCGGCACCGCCATCGCCATGGGGCTGATGATGCTTTGCATGTCGGCGGTCCCCGTGTTTGCGGATGGAATAGCCACACCTACCCTCTCGGCTTCCGTCAGCGATCAAACTGTCTCGCTTTCTTGGAACGTGCCGGGAGGAACGCAGACGTTCATGCTCCGCCGCAGCACGGTGGCCGCCCCCTCGAACAGCTCGGACGGCACGTTGGTGGATACCTTCGCCAACACCACGACGACCTATGACGACACGGGCTTGGCGAACGGTACGTACTACTACAGCGTCTTCGCGATCAACGGCGGCCTGACTTCGGCTCCCGGCAGCGCCGGCCCGGTGACGGTGAATTATACGGCTCCCGTGGTCGAGTCCTCCGAACCGGCGCCAACCCCGCGAGGCTGCTGAAGGCGCGGCAGCCCGGGCAGACTCGGCAAGTCTCCCACCCTGGACGAACTGCGCGC
>CAYTNJ010000136.1:0-3010 GCA_964439155.1 uncultured Candidatus Peribacteria bacterium
TCCTGCGCATGCGCGAAGGGCGTGAGCACAAACAGGAGAAGGAGCCAAAGCCACCACCTCACTTGCCACCTCGCCGAGCGATCTCGTCGAGTCGTGCACACAGGTACGGGCGGTCGTCGCCGACCGTGACCGGATCATTGGCGTGCGCGGCGCACATCTCCTGGTACTGGCGCCGCGCCTCGAGGGCGTCGGCGACCGGCACTGGTGGAAGCGAGGACGTCGTAGGAACGTGCGTGGGCGCCTTCGAAGTAGCGCGCGTGAGGCGCTCCACCTGGGCAGCCTGCGCAGCGAGCTGGGCTCGAAGCGCTTCGGCCTCCCGCTCCTTAGCGTCCCACGCGGCGTCATCGGCCTGCCGCGTGTCGACCAAGCTCTGGTCGTACGGCGCGCGCTGCACCGGAACGTAGACCGACTGTTGCGGCGGCATCCACACGATCTGCTGCTGCGAAGCGGCCGAAGGGCCAGGCTTGCAGGTGAGCCGACACGTATCGCGCGAGAAGCCCCAAGGGGTGTTCTGCGGCACGCTAATAAGCCCACATATGAACCCACGCTCTGCCATCTGTCGCATCTTACGAGCGCATTCCCACTCCTGCTCGGGGCGCCCCTGCGCGTAAGCGTTGCCGCCGACGCAGAGTACCAAAAGCACGAAAAGGACCAGTCGAGAAAAGTAGTTCACGGGAATCTCCTTTGTTCGAATTCTCAGGGTCAAGGATAGGAACATTTCAACCTACCCCAAAAAACCCACAATGTCAAGGGAATCCTTGACATTCCCGTTATTTAATGATAGTTTCAGTTGTTCACTGGAGAGCGATTCTGCTCACCGGTGATACGATTTCCTGATCCACAAAAACAGCTGACCCAATTGGAGGCCGAATGGCCATCATCACTGCCGCGCTCGGCCAGTTCGTAAGAGGTCGCGCCGGAAAGTTCCTAGGAGAATGGGCCCTGAGTTTCGGCTCAGACCAGGCCGAAGACGCCATGAGCGCCAGTCTCCGCAAGATGAACTGGGCTCGAGCGGTGGAGGGCGGACCGGACGTCGTGAAGAAGGTGCTTGGAATGATTCTGGGCGTCATCCCCGATGCCTTCCTGACCCCAAGGGCATTCTCGACCGCAACGGCAGCGATCACCGCCTCGGTGAGGTCGAGCCACATGTCCGAGACCGCGAAGCGCCTCGTCTCAGACGTGATCGACGCGATCAACGACGAGCTACGAGACCTCATCGCAGAGGGAAAGTTCGAAGAAGCACGGCGAATCCTCGAGGGATACGCCAACGGCACTCACACTCACAGCGCCTCCGGCGCAAAGGAAGGCAAGATGGCCGAAGACAAGGCCGCTTCCGGCACCGGAAGCAAGGAAGAGAAGATCGAGCCGATCGTGCTCGATCCGTGGCAGAGGCGAGCAATGGCGCTCTTCCACGCGCTCCTCGTGGGCGCCTCGATCACCCAAGACACCATCGCCATCGAGAAGGCGCGGCGTACACGCGCGCGCTACGAGAACAACGGCCTCAAGACACGCTGGCTTCTCGACAACCTACCGGAGAAGACCGAAGAGTGGTACGCGAACGGCTTCGCCCTCCTCGACGAGCTCCAGGACACCTGGACCGCGCGGGCCGGCTTCGCCGAAAACGCGCCGGACGCCGACGAGTACTTCAAGGGAGCCGACGAGATCACTCGAATCCTCGTGCGGCGCATCCAGCGCGAGTACATCGACGAGTTTCGACCCTTCATCGATCTCGTCGACATGGTCGCAGAAAAAAACGACAGCAAGTTCGGCGACAAGGTCGAGGCCCTCGGAAATGGACTCGGCGACATGTTCCTGACCCGCGAGGGCCGAGAGAACTGGCGACGGCGCGCCAAGCACTTTGGGGATCTCGCGCACGAGCACGGGGCTCCCGGACTCGGCTTCTACGGCCTCGTGGCCGCGATGCTCGCGTCCGAGACCGTAATGCTCCTGTTCTCCGGACTCGCCGGCACGCTCTTCTGGCTCCTCGTGGGGCCGGTCGACGCGGGTAAGGCGCTGGCAATCCCCTTGATCCTGGGGTTCGCCATCAACGCTGGGCTTGCGGCCGTATTCCACACCGCGGTGGGCGATCAAAAGCTCGGGCCGGTGGCGTGGTTCATGGCGGTGCTCATCAGCATCATTGCGCCCGCGCTCACGCTGATCCCCTTCAGTTGGGTACCGGAGCGTCAGGTGATGGCGATCGCGCCCCTCCTGATGGCATGCCTCCTCAGCTTCCTGTTCTACCTGTGGCTCCTGCCGCTGGACGGAATTGCCGACGCCATGAGGGGCCACACAGACACCGAGAAGGACCAGGCGCCTGGAATCCTCCAGAGGCTCTTCAACTTCGCGATCGGAAATGCCGAGGCAAGCAGCCTCGCGCCCGGCGGGCAGATCTCCCGGCTCCCGATCCACCATCGTGAGATCAATGTGTGGACCCACTTCACGTCGCTCCTCGACATCGTAGGGGCCTCCACCTTGTGGGTGGTCGCGAGCCTCATGCTCGCGCCAGGCATGAGCACGCGCGGCGGATCGCTCGCGCTCTCGCTGATCGGGATGATTGCTGGGATCTACGCAGCGGCAGAGATGTTCCGACGCGGTCGTCTCGCAGAGTACGCCCCGAAGGTGCTGGATCCCGCGGAGTGGAACATCATTCGCCTCCGCCGCTTCGCCACCCAGGCCATGTTCTGGGGCGTGGCAGTGACGTCAGGCGCGGAGTTCTTCTTCTACCTCGTCATGATGCAGGCGGGTGACACCGTACTCATGTGGTGGGGTAGCGTCCTCGGAACGATCGGCATCCTCTGGGTGCTGTTCGCAATCGCCGGCGTCGCACTCATGATCGGTGCCTTCGCGCTCCTCTTCCAAGGAGCACGAAGTGAAAAGGGCCTCGGCATGAACCATGGAGCCACGGCCGGACTGATCCTCGTCGCTGGCATCCTGATCGCCACGATCGGATTCCACTCGCGGGACTCCGGAACGCTCGGCGACGCCATCGAGCGCCGCCAGGCCCAAGAGC
>CAYTNJ010000137.1:0-2996 GCA_964439155.1 uncultured Candidatus Peribacteria bacterium
CGAGGAAGTGGGTTTCCAACAGACCGCTCCGAAGGAGAGGATCTCTCAATGAGCAGCAGCGACGCGGCGATCACGATGGCGGCGGAGAGAATTTCGACGGAGGTCACCGATTCCAGGGTGAGTGTCTGCGCTATGAGCGTGACGGGGATCACCGCGAAAGAGAGGACCGAGGCGGCGCCGATTTCGCGCTGAGAGAGCGTGAAGTACGTGAGGAAGTACGGGAAGCCGGCGACGAAGACGCCGAACAGCAGCATCAAGCCCACCTGCCAAGCGGAGAGAGAAAAGAGATTCGTGAACGGGAGGAGCGGCAGTAGGAACAGCAGGCACAGCATGCAGATGAGAAAGAAGTGCTGTCCGGAGCGATAAGCTACCCGCTCGCGGTGTTTGTAGCGTTCGCTGACGATCCAGAAGAAGCAGAACGAAGCCACCGCCATGAGCGTGAGCAGTACGTTTTCCAACGGCCAATCCGACGACAAAGACACAAGCACGACGATACCCGCCGCAGTGAAGACCCACGAAAGAAGCGAGGTCCATTTGCGACGGCTGCGCAAGCCCGCCAGTACCACGCCGGCCGCCGTCATGGGAATGGTGTAGCGAAGCGGGGTCGTTCCCTGCAGGGAAAGATAGCTGGTTGCCGCGACACAGAGCAGCAGCAGGGCGGAAAGCCACAAGAACCTGTCGCGAATGGGCAGGCGTACTTGCGCATGATGCGAGCGGCGGCTGACCCACAAGAGTCCCAGTCCGCTGAGCAGGGTGAAAGAGAGGAAGCGCATGAACGTGAGATCCAGCGGCGAGATGGGAAGGCGGTTCAGCATCAAGTGCGCAAGCACAGGATCAAGACCCCACAAGAGAATGAGCGCTCCCACTCCCAGCACCGACTTGGCTCGGGAATTGACGAAGCTCAAGTGCAGACCCACGGCACCGCGGACGCGAAATTCCGAGAGGACCGCGTTTTGTTCCTGGGAGCTTAAGTACATTTTCAGCATCAGCGTGCCTCCCCTGCGCGACGGACGATAGCGATAGCGCACTTCCCGAAAACTGTCGCGGTTGCTCTCGAGGGTATTCACGTATTCCAGCAATTCACTGTTGGTGGGATCGAGGAAAAGGCGGAAGACGCAGAGCTTTTTTTGCCCGGAGCGCTTCGTGTCGAACAAAAGAATATAGGCGTCGAGCGGATCCAAATGCCCGTCAGCGATCGCAAGGTACACGTCGTGCATGGAGGAGTACCCGATTGTTTCCAGGCTGGAAACCAGGCTCTCTTCGTTGAATTCCTCGATGAATCCTTTCTTTCCCTCATGCATCACTCTTTGGAGCATGTGTCTTCCCGCTTCTTCGCGCTCGGTATCCGACTGCAACGACACGAGCGCCGTGCGAATTTCCGCCGCGGCGAAACTGGTACCCACCCACTCAAGCCAATCACGCGATACCGTGGGTGTTTCGCCGAAGGAACATTCGATGGAATCACCCAGTCCTATGGAGTGACGAAGTGCCACCAGTTGGCCGTTTACCTTGATGGCCTCCAAGTACATCGCCCTTTCCATATACAGGTGTATCGCCGCGTCGAGCGCGGTGGAACCCGCGGGTAGCGAGGCCGAGCGGTTGTCGGAGCTGTACACCACCATCGAGTCGCCGAGGATGTCATTTTGCAGGCTGTCCCAGAATTCCTGGCTGCGGTCTTTGGTGTCGGCCGTAAGCGGGGCGATGCGCTGGAGCCAGGGAAGGTAGGTGAGGGCGTCTTGCGCCTTGGCGTCGAAGCAGTAGTGCGTGATGCCTTTGCGGGCGTAAGCGTGCATCTCCTCGGTGCGGATTTTGCATCGCAAGCGCGAACCGTCTTCGAGCAAAATGGTGGTGTGCAGGCCGCGGTAGCCGTTGGTGCCCGGGGTGTTGATGAAGTCTTGGAAAGACAAGATCTCCTGGCGCCACCGCTGATGCAGCGCGCCGAGCACGCCGTAGCACTGGTCGATGCTCTCGCAGACGATCGCCACCGTTTGTCCGGGAATGCCCGTGACGGCCGCGCCCTGGGCTTGCATCTGCACGCGCTGGCGGTCCCACGTTTGAAACTCGTACTCCACCCGCACCTTTTGGAAGGAGGGATTTTCGGCGAGCTGCGTGCGTATCGCTTTGGTGAGCACCGGCGTGCGCTTGGCCGCGTTATCGCGATGAGCGGAAAGCTTTGCGAACATCTCGGGTTCCAGCACCGCCAGGCACAGCGCCTCCAATTCGTCGCGCACGTCCTGCATGCATAGCTTGCTCGCAAACTTCACGTACACGTCCATGGTCTCGCGGGCGAACTCGATCTGCCGCTCGGGCGACAGCGCCGCGATGGTGCGCATGTTATGCAGGCGGTCGGCCAGTTTAAGCACCATGATGCGCACGTCGGTTTTCGTGAGCGCGAAGATCTTGCGCAGCGATTCCACCTGATCGTTCACGGTCGGCTTTTGGGCAATGTCCTGCGAGGAGAGCTTGGTGAGTCCGTCGATCAGTTGCTGCACCGCGGGGCCGAAGCGCTGGCCCGTCTCCTCGATGGTCATGGGCGTGTCCTCCACGGCGTCGTGGAGGAGCGCCACGATGATGGAATCGGCGTCGCCCCCCATGTCGGCGATGATCTGCGCGACCGTGATGGGATGCGTGAAATAGGGCTCGCCGGATTTGCGTTTTTGGCCTGCGTGCACCTTTTCTCCGAGATCGTACGCTTGCTTAATTCTGGCATGCACGCCCGGAGGCAGATGCGACAGATGGCCGGCGAACGTGTCCCACTTCATGATTACCGTAAAGTCTACCCTTCGGCGTAACCCTTAGGAAAGCCAAAATACCGCAGAACCGTCGATTTCTTGAACATCACCGGCCGTCCGCAAGGATATCGAGTAAATACGCCCGCACGTTCGCGTAGATTTCCTCATCCTTCAATGCCGCGACGGCCTGCGCGGTGAACCACTGCAAAGCGCCCCCTTCCTCCTCTTGCAGCGTGAGCGCCTGGTGCTCATTCAGGGGCCGGG
>CAYTNJ010000138.1:0-2915 GCA_964439155.1 uncultured Candidatus Peribacteria bacterium
TCGGCTTGCGTGCGCTGTTCGGCTTTTTTGCGGCGCTCGTCGGCGGCTTGCTTGAGGAATTGCTCCTCGCCCACCTTCTCGATTTCCTTGGCGTACTTTGCATCGATGGCCGCCAATTGATCGCGTTCGTTGGCCAAAATGCCGCGCAAATTCTCCACCTGCTCCGGCGTCATGATCGGCAAGATGTTGATCCAGTACTGCCGCTCCTCATCATTCATGCTCTCGGATGCCTTGATGAGCCCGATCAAATCGGGATATTGCTGTGTCACCGCATCGGGGATGGTGAGCGCGGATGCGGCCGCCGCTGTCGGCGAACCGGTTTGCGTGGCGGGATCGGCGGGAGGAGTTAAATCGTCGGGCATGCGAAAGAAGCGTAGAGGAAGCTCCGCGGGAGGTAAAGATGGCGTGGAGAGAAAAGGGGAGGGGACTGTGCGATTGAGCGCGTGCACAGTCCCCAATGACCCCTACTGAACGATGTCAGGATGCCGCTTTTTCTTCCTGGCGGCTTTCTAGAAGGCAGTCGCACTGCCCATTGCTGGTACATTTCCTCGGGCAGTTGTGGAGATGAAGATAGGCCTTATACAACTCATCGAGTCCAGGACCGTTGTCTCTGTCGAGATTGTTATCCTCCATCCACTGGTGGAATTTCTCGTGCCTGTTTGCGGGCATGATCAAATCCTTGTCTGAGTGGTTTGTTGCCGGCTTCGGCTTTTGATAAGTCCGATGCAAGGGTGACTCGCAGACGAAGTCATCCCTGTCTATCACCTCTTCGGTGAACATGTCCATCTTCACGTGCTTCTTGTTAGCCATGATGCGATCCTTTCTTGAAACGGTGAAACGTTTTCCCTGACAGCGTTCTGCAGGGGGGACTGGCGGCCGGCAACCGGCAATCCCCCGTGCAGGGTGTGAATGCGGTGGTGGAAAAGAGCAAAGAAACTCCGAAAAAATTATTCAGCGTTATTTAGTATTTCAGTGCCAAATGCTTCCTGTCTTTTCGGATGCAGAGCATGCAACATGACATGAGCCTTTTCCCGTTCGGCTTGGACGTACCGGTCTTCGGCCCCACGTTCGCAGATGTTCCATAACCTCATGCGAAACTGCCGGATGCCTTCGGGCGTGAGTGTGTGATGCGCGGGATCGCGTTCATTTTTGACGATGATCGCGAAAATCTCCTCGATGGTTTTCCCTTTCACAATTTGCCAGGGGGTATAAACGGTCGGATTGGATTCGTGTGCATCGGGGACATCCGCTTCGATGACCGTATCCTCCAAATCCGTGGAGTCCGTGTTGTGAGCGATAGTAGTGCTGATCATGAGAAGAAAGGAGGGGAACAAAAAACACCCGGCCGGCTTGGAAGGGTGGTAGCGATTCGTGAGGAACTTTTCTTAGCTCACGCGCAGCCGCCCTTCCGCCGTAAGGAGGAGGAGGGAGAGGCCGAGAATGAGGTCCATGCGACGCATGTTGACCGGATTATAGGAAAGGAAGAAAAGGTGTCAAGTGCACGCGTACGAGCCCGTATATACCAATAGTATGAGCTTTTCCCCAGAGAGACCGTCCACCGAAGGGATGGCGACGAGGGTGGCGAGGGTATCGATCCTGGAACAAACATAGCGGAGCACTAATGGTCATCCGTCATGACTCTCGTCCCAGCTGCCGAGCCATTGCACGTTTTTGACATCCTGATCGATGGCCAATTGTCGCGAAAGGAGTTCGAATTGTTCCGGCAAACCTTCGCGACGCATTTCAATGAAGAACATATATTCGTCCAAATCGATATTGCGACTATGCAGGGAGGTGAGGTTGACTCTCGCGTTCGCGATCATGCCGAGCAGGCGCTGCAGAATCCCCCTACTATTTTCCGGCGTGATGAGCATCGCATGGTTCAAGGCCTCCGGATCGGGCTCGTCGTGATCGCCGTTGATTTCGCCGATGTAAAATTTCGTGCGGTTGCGATCACCCGGATGATTGGCTACGTCAGCCGCATAGACTTCGAGCGGCACTTCATTTCCTTCTTGTGCCTCGATAGCCTCGCGGGAAGCGAGCGCCACATGCCCGTACTCCCGAATGGAACGCACGTAGCGCACGGCGTCGACCGTCGTATTGTGTGCCCTTTTCTTTGCCCCGGGATAAAGTCCGGTCAGCTTGGTGCATTGGTCGAGCCCTTTTCCATGAGAATGAAAAGATGTGATGCTGTCGTGCGTTCCGCCTGCTTTGCCGCCCATACACATGCGCACCTTATAACGAATGTCACCCACGATGCGAATGTTCTTTTCCGCGATCATGTCGAGATGCGGCACCACAAGTCCTCCCGATGCGTTCTCGATGGGAATGAGCCCATAGGAATCATTCTTGTTCATCGCATCGAACACCTGCTCGATCGATCCCACGTTTGCCACGCGCAGATCATGGCGGTGCGAAGCGATGTGCCGCGCGGCCCCGTCGGAGAAGGAATAGCGGTCGAGCGCGTAGAGCGTTTGCTGATCGAGGGATTGGCCGGGATGGGAGCAGGGTTTCATGGGGGTGGAGGAAAAAAATTTAGCGGATATCGGCTAAGCGTTCGGCAGTTTTCAGAAGGAGTTTTTCGGTCTTCTCCCATCCCATGCAGCCGTCGGTGGTGGAAAGGCCGCCCATGTCGATCTCTTCGCGCTTCGTCTTCGCCGTGATCTTCTGCGCGCCGTCTTTCAAGAAGCTCTCCAGCATCACGCCGCGGACGAGGTCATACTCCTCGCGTTTGTCCTCTTTGCCGTAGAGCAGTGAATTGAGGACGATCTTCTGCAGATCCGGGTCTTTGCCGTGACCGTTCATCGAGTTGTCATGACTGGCATCCACGACGATCGCGGGGTTCGCAATTTTCTTCTCCTTCATCAACTTCATTGCCATCGCGAGCGATTCAGGATCGTAGTTCGATCGTTTGC
>CAYTNJ010000139.1:0-2885 GCA_964439155.1 uncultured Candidatus Peribacteria bacterium
TGCCATTTCGAGAAATTTACTTTTGTCATAATGTTGTCCCCTTTATTTAATTGTACTTACCATTCTAGCATAAGCATTATGTATTGTCAAGAGTCTTGATTCATGTCGTCATATACACAGAGTTGACATTTACCATCAGGAGATTTACCACTACAAGAATGTATATTGCAGACGTACTTTCCCATTATTCATCTCCTGCTTTAGTTAGTAACAAACTCATATCAGTTAATTTGCCATGTATCAGTTTGTGGCACGGGTCGCACAGGAAGTCAACATCATAGGGTTTTGAATAATCTTGATGATGTGCCTGTAGTTGACATACCCTAGAACATTTTTCACAACCTTCAGGGCGTGCTAGCTTACCGCTACTAACAGCGTAGCGAACTAATCCTCTAGCTCGCATTTTCTCAGGGTATTTACTTGTCATTCGGCGTGATTTACGGATTTCAGTTTGTTTACCCCTTTCCGTCTTAGAGTACTGCCTAACTATTTCCCTATGGCAAGGTTTGCACGCTGGCTGATAACCACTAGAATGTCCACTGTGCTTATAGAACTCACTAAACGGCTTCTCTTTCTTACATCTAGTGCATGGCTTCATGGTTTTTCCCTTATTATTGCTCGCTGTCTAACTCCGTATCTTGACGTTACGCCAACACCTCTAAGCACGTTTTCCTTAATCGTAACTTGCTCTATGTGGTCTGGGTTTATACAATGCCTAACCCTGCACAGGTGGTCGCAAACAAGTCCTGCTTCCATCTTTCCGTACTTTTGCTCATACATATAGCGATGTACTTTGTATCTCTTTTTATCAATCCAAATCTCAGCATACCCATGTGAAGTTAAGCCCCTAGTCCATAACCAACACCCATTGTCATCTACTTCGTAGGTTATTCTTTTTTCAACTGGTAATGCGTTAAAGAGTTTTGGCATGTATCTTCTCCCTCATTTCTGCCTTTAACACGTTTCTTGTGACTATTGTGCGTTCACTTCTAGTTAGATATTTCTTGTCGGCTTTATCAAATGTTTCATCTTCACCAATCACTTCTTTATCTACTAGGTTTATGATTGAGGCTACAGCTTCGTCAAAACCTTCTGTGTGAAAATGTACATCAGGCATATTTAGTAGTATTGCGTTGGCTAATTCTTTCTTAAAGCTCATTACTTACTCCTTGTTCTTATTAGTAGATTTGAGTGCGAAGTGTCTTTCTGTCTGGTCTTTCGCCATTTCGACGCAACCTCTCCAGCCTTCTAATTCGCTTATTAAGGTGCTGCAATCTATTCTCCAAGAGAAATAGTCAACCGCCTCTTGCCTCGCTTCCAGTACAGCTTTGTTCTTTTCTGAGGTTAATAGGGTTTTGAGTGCGGTGGTGGTTAGTCTCAAATCCATCGGGTCATCAAGATGTGTAAAACTATACATAAATCTTTCTAGTATTTCTTCTATCGCTTTGTCTAGCTCGTTGTCTGCCATCGTAACTCCTTATGTGTCTGGGCGTGGTGCTTGCGGCATAGCCACGAACCCGTAAACCAGTTAGCTTTATCGTAGCCGTCAGTATGGTGAAAATCAGTCTTGACCTCACCGCAGTTTTCACAGGGTAGTTTGATTAGCTTCCCTGCTGCTACCGCATTATTCACCGCTGCTCGTGCCTTGTTCTTATATGGGTCATACCGATTATATGCGGCTGCTTTGATACGTTCCCAGTTCTTCTTGCGGTAAACTTCATTTTGCTCTTGTACCTTGTCTGTGTGCTGTTCGTAGAATCTAGTGCGATAGTAAACGGCTACACAGGCTTTACATCTGGCTTTGTATATACCATTAGTCTTATCATAGCTAAAGTCGCTTAGAGGCTTGTCCTGTTTGCATATAGAGCAAGTCTTAGCTTCTATCTTTGTATCGGTAGAGGTAGGAGTAGAGGGCGGATTAGCAACGTCAGTGTCAGCTAACGGCTTGTCAAGCTCCAAGTCGATAACCTTTATGTGTAGTGGGTCAGAGCCTATGCCAGTGATAACTTCGCCTATTTCGTTCTCAGCGAAGAAGTCTAGCCACTCTTGCCAACTACCATTAAACTCCTCGTCAATAGTTTCTTGGTCACATAAAAAGTCTTTATCTACTTCGTAAGTTACTGAATATCTCAGTTTATCCTTACTATCATTAGATTGCTCACTCATTGCTTACTCCTTTTTGACCGACAATAATATTGTTTGTAGCATAGTACTTTATATCGTAGCCAATCCCTGCGTATAGGTTAAGAATCTTCATAACTCAAATCCTCTCTCACGCATAGAATGCATCATTTCTTTGCCACTTATTATATTGTCAAGAGGAGCAATAACTAATGCACCGCAACTTAGGTTATGAAGCCCATGAAAATGTTTTCTTGTTAGAGGAACGTGGGTTAGATAACAACGCGTCCTACTCCTGAACGCACTTGGGCTAAAACCATATCTCTTACCTTTATATACCCATTGAATGGGGAATGATTCATCAAGTGATTTGTTCACCTCAATCTCCTTATCCAAGCATGGTGATGTTCGACTCTACGACTGTGACGCCTTGCTTGCCAACAATGGTACTCAAATCTTATTTTCGCCCATACCTTATCCTTACTATCATTAGATTGCTCACTTAGAGGGGTCATAGCTTATCCTCTAGATATTTAATTCTACTGGTAAAACTTGTGTTAGCCCCTCCAAATACTGCTTCCCAGTAATGTTCTAGCCATAATCCATAACCATCGTGAGTGGTTAATGGAAGCCATGCGAACTTCTTTCTATAATCCTTGGAGTCAAACGCTCCATACCTGGGTGCGAACGGGTCTTTGAATCTCATATCTCCCCCTCACTTACTAAGTTAGTGTCTGATTTGGGTGCGGTTAAATCAGCGAGTC
>CAYTNJ010000140.1:0-2877 GCA_964439155.1 uncultured Candidatus Peribacteria bacterium
CGCTTTCGGACATGCTTAAAGGAAAGCAGGGACGTTTCCGCCAGAACCGGCTCGGAAAGCGCGTCGACTATTCCGGACGTTCGGTGATCGTCGCTGGTCCGCATTTGAAATTGAACCAGTGTGGTCTGCCGAAGGAAATGGCGATGAAACTCTTCAAGCCGTTCGTGATTGGTACCATCATCCGCCGCGAGCTGGCACACAACGTGAAGGCCGCTGAGCGTCTCATTCAGGATGGTGCCAAGGAAGTGTGGGATATCCTCGAAGAAGTGATCAAAGATAAGTACGTACTCCTCAACCGCGCTCCAACGCTTCACCGCCTTGGTATTCAGGCGTTCAAGCCGACACTCATTGAAGGTTTGGCTATCCAGCTCCACCCGCTCGCATGTACGGCCTTCAACGCCGACTTCGACGGAGACCAAATGGCCGTGCACGTGCCTCTCTCCGAAAAAGCACAGCTGGAAGCCAAGAGCTTGATGTCCTCTGCGCGTAACGTGCTCAAGCCCTCCGCCGGTGAACCGATCGTGAACCCGGTGCAAGACATGGTGCTTGGTTGCTACTATCTAACCCAGGTTCACCCGGGCAAGAAGGGCGACGGCATGATCTTCAGCTGCCCCGACGAAGCCTTCTTGGCATTCGAATCCGAGATCATCGACCTGCAGGCCATCATCAAAGTGCGCGTTCCCACCAAAGACGGACAGGAAATCGTGGAGACTTCGGCCGGTCGCCTCAAATTTGAAGAAATCATGCCGCCGGGCCTCGGCCGCGTGACGAAGGCGCTCACCAAGAAGACGCTTTCCAACTACATCGCCAAAGCGCTCGAGCTCGTGGGAGAAGACGAAACTGTCCTCTTCGCCGACCGCATCAAGGATATCGGCTTCAAATTTGCCACCGTCTCCGGCATCTCCATCGCCTCGGCCGACATCTTGGTGCCGAAGGAATACGACGTGCTCGTGGAAGAAGCCAACGAGAAGATCCGCTTAATGAACAACTACTTCTGGAAGGGCTTCATCACCGCCGATGAACGCTACATGCACTCCATCCGCATTTGGAGCGAGACCAAAAACTTGATCTCCAACGCCATGGTGCGCGACTTCTTGAAGCAGCCGGAAAACGACATCACCTACGTCATCGACTCCGGCGCTCGTGGTAACTGGGGCCAGGTCACGCAGCTCGGTGGTATGAAAGGACTCGTCGCAAACCCGTCGGGCCGCACCATCGAACTCCCGATCCAATCCAACTTGAAGCAAGGTTTCTCCGTTCTCGAGTACTTCATCGCCACCCACGGTGGACGCAAGGGTAAGTCGGACACCGCTCTCAAAACCGCCGAAGCCGGCTACCTCACCCGCCGCTTGGTCGACGCCGTGCAAGACATCATCATCCGCGAGGAAGACTGCGGAGGTGTCTCTAACCACCTCATCACCGTCGAAGAATCCGAGATCATCGGTGAGAAGTTCGAAAGCCGCATCTTCGGCCGCGTACTCGGAGAGGATATCAAGGTGAATGGCAAAGTGATCCTCAAGCGTAACCAAGAAATCGACGCCGACATGATCGACGTCATGCACGAGCACAAGCTCGACTCCGTGTCCGTGCGCTCGGTTATGACCTGCAAGACCTTGAGCGGCATCTGCGTAAGGTGCTACGGCCGCGACCTCGGCAACAACAAGACCGTCAAAATCGGTACCCCGGTTGGCATCATCGCCGCTCAAAGCATCGGTGAACCTGGTACGCAGCTGACCATGCGCACCTTCCACATGGGAGGTGTCGCCGAAGGAGCCGACATCACGCAGGGTCTCACCCGCGTCGAAGAATTGTTCGAAGCACGCAACCCCCGCACGTCCGCCCAGCTGTCCGATATCGCCGGTGTGGTGAAAGTATCGCACCAAGGCGGCAAGACGACGGTGGTGGTGAACGAAGAAGAACCGGGTGAAGACATCTACCACCTGCCCGCCGGCTTTGAGTCGATCATCGAGAAGGGCGACAAGGTGGAGGAGAAAACCGTCATGGCCAAGTCCCGCTACGACAAATCGGTCCTGCGCGCCATCGGCGCCGGCAAGGTGACGCATAACGGCGACGGCCAAATCCGCGTGAAGCACGCCGTTCCCCAGGAGCGCATCTACACCTTCGGCCCCCGCGAAAGCATGGTGGTCAAAACCGGCCAGCGCATCCAAGTGGGTGACCCGCTCAACCTCGGCCACTTCAACCTGCAAGACCTTCTCGAAAAGAAGGGCGTCTATGACGTGCAGAAGTACGTGGTCCACGAGGTGCAGCACATCTACGCCTCCCAGGGTCAGACCATCAACGATAAGCACTTGGAAATCATCGTGAGAAAGATGTTCTCCAAAGTACGCGTCACCGATGCGGGCGATACCAAGTTCCTGCCGGGAGAAATCGTCGATAGCGGCGAAGTGGACTTTGAGAACGACACCATCGCCAAGAACACGAAGAAAAAGGGCAAGAGTGCCACCTTCGAGCAGCTCCTGCTCGGCATCACCCGCGTCGCTTTGGCCACGGATTCCTGGCTGTCGGGTGCCTCCTTCCAAGAAACCATCCGTGTTCTCGTGGATGCCGCCACCACGCGTAAAATCGATATGCTGGCCGGCCTCAAAGAGAACGTGATCATCGGCCGCCTCATCCCCACGGGAGAGGTCTACCGCAATCGCTTCAAGGCCGAGGGAGAAGAGGAATAAGCCCTTTAGCCCCGCAGAATCACCTTTACTCACCGTCCAATCCTGTCTACTATCTCAGCCTCCTATGCCTACGATCAACCAGCTCATCCGCCATCCGCGCAAGCAAAAGCGCTATAAATCCAAGGCTCCGGCCCTCCAGTACACCTGGAACGCGCTCCACATGCGCCCGGTACCGCTCTCAAACGGCGCG
>CAYTNJ010000141.1:0-481 GCA_964439155.1 uncultured Candidatus Peribacteria bacterium
TTGTTAAAATTTTTAATCCTAATTATTTTGAGAGCTTTTAATGAGTAAAAAAGAAGAAAAAGAAACCCAAGTTGAAAGACCTCATTCCATTCTTGGAGGCTCTTCTGCAGACAAGTTTGTTAACTGTACTGGTTACTACGCACTTGCTCCAAAAGTAGTGAAGATGGAAGAGACCCATCTTATAGAGGGTACTGCAGGACATGACTACTCTGAGAAGCTGCTCGAGGCTTTCTTAAAGCATAAGCTAACAGGCTCTGACCCAATGGAATCAGTACCTGAAGTTGATGATAAAGAGATTATTGAAGGAGCTACTGGCTACGTAGAATCAATCTGGAAAGAGATTCTTAACGAGAGTATCACGGGTAAAGTTTACGCCATTGAAGACAAGCTTGTGATGGATGAGACTCTAGGCTCCTACGGTTATGCGGATTGGTGGAGCGTTCACATTGATGACCGAGCTAAGCGAGTAGCTACCATTGGA
>CAYTNJ010000141.1:491-1181 GCA_964439155.1 uncultured Candidatus Peribacteria bacterium
ATCCGAGTGCGATTGACTTGCGAATGAAAGAAGGAACCCCAGTCTATGCCATGGCTGATGGAAATTTAACTCAAGCAGGATGGTCTATATGGGGATATGGAAACTATGTGGAAGTTGAAGCAGAGGAGAACTGGCAGTTAAAGTTCTATTTAATCTGTCTTCGTAGGTATATTAGAAGCTTAGGTAAAGACATTGACTACTCAGTAGGGTTTATTTATCAGCCAAAACTACCTAAAGACAGACGATTTAAAAAAGCTATTTACTCTAATAAGGAATTAGACCGAGCTGAGAAGAAAATAAACAAAGCCTTTGAAGATATATTTGTTAAAAAGAAACTTAAATTTAAAGTTGGACCTTGGTGTGAGAAGTGTAACGCTCAAGGAATATGTGAAACTTACATCAGACACAGTGAAAGAGAGACTGCTTTAACTATTATTGATAGAGATACAATAGAGTTTCCAGAAGTAGGGCAGCTAACGCTAGCTCAAAGACTTAAGATTATTAAAGTAAAAGATAGCTTAGAGGATTTTCTCTCTAAGGTTTATAAATCTGTTTTAGCTGAAATGATTAAAGGTGGAACTAACTCTGAATTCAAACTAGTAAGAGGTAGAGCAAATAGAAAGTGGAAAGAAGACGAAGAAACCACTGCAGAAAGTCTTGCAAACTATGGCATAGATGACCCTTATGAAA
>CAYTNJ010000141.1:1191-2822 GCA_964439155.1 uncultured Candidatus Peribacteria bacterium
ACCTTCATGGGGAAGACCAGAGTAAGAAGATTATGTCTCTTATGACGGTTAAACCTGAGGGTACTTATCAATTAGCTCCTCTAGATGATCCTAGACCGGATGCGAATCCAATGGCTGTGATCGCTAGAGACATTAAACAAACAAAAAGGAAATAAATAAAATGTATAAAAACCCTAAATACGGAATGGTTTACGGAGAAATTATTCGTGGACCTCTATGTCGCTTAGCTTGGGCTGCTCTTGCTATCCCTAAAGCAAACACTCAAAAAGGAGACGATGGTAAGCCTCAAGAACCTAAGTATGAAGCTACATTCATTTTCTCTAAAGACGGAACTGAAGGATATGACGAGTTCGCTGAAGGTCTTGGAGCAATGGTAGGAGAAATGCTTCCAGTGTTTAACGAAGGTAGAAGTGCAAAGTTTTCAGATGTTGAATACTTTCAAGACGGAGATGGTCAGGACCCTGAGAAGTATCCTTTCTATGCTAACTCATGGTTTATCCAAGCTCGTAACAAGGATAAGCCGGCTACTTACTCTAATGAGTTAAACGAGGAAGGCTCTGAGTGGCTACCAAAAGAAGCTGATGAGCTCAAAGGTGGAAACTTGGTTATTCCTTATCTGCAACCTTTCCTTCATGACAAAGGACTCAAGTATAAGCTTATAGCTGTACGGTTTGTTCAGGATGATGGAGTGAAGTTTGCTAGCTCTGGAGGAGGCTCTAGAAACATTGGAAAACTTCTAATGGCTCTAGACTCTGATGTGGTAGCTAAAGTTGCTCCAAAAGCTCCTGTTACTGAAGCTGTAAACCCAGCTACAGAAGGTGCAGCTGTAGAGGTTCCAGCTCCAAAAGCTCCTGGAGTACCTAAGGCAGCTAAAGCTCCAGCTGCAGCAGCTCCAAAAGTAGGCAAAGCTCCAGTAGCTCAGCCTATCGCGGTTAAAGGTGTAGAGGCTCCTAAGACAGCTCCTGCTCCAAAAGCAAAAGGCGCTGTTCCTCTTCAAGGTAAATCAAGCCTTGTAAACGTTCTATAGGTTATACAGGGGAGGGAAACCTCCCCTATTTAAAGGCTTACATGGAAGAGTGCTCATTTAATTATACTTTCTTAAACGATACTTACCCTGCGTATTATATTAAATCGTTAGAGAAAGCTTCAGACGTTTTAACTAGAGCTATGTCGATTGATACAGTGTTTGCAATCGACACTGAGACGATGGCTAACCCGATGTATGCTAACACTCCTGAGCCAGGGTTATCACCTCACAGGGGATGGATTAGGTTAATTCAAATATTTTCTGGCAGGTCAATTTTAGTTCTGGATATGTATGAGTACTACGACAGAACAGACCGAGACCCACACTTAGATATTCTTATAAATTTTTTAAACTCTAAAAAGTTTGTAGCTCATAATGCACTGTTTGACCTTAAGTTCTTTAAGCGATTAGGAGCTAAGCATATGCAGATTGGATGCACTATGCTGCTAGCTAAAGTACTGATGCATGCTATCTACGCTACAGATGAAGGCTTGGCTTTCTCCTTAAAAGGTCTCTCTGATTCTCTCTTTGGAGAAGGCATTTTAAAGCACATGCAAAAGAGTGACTGGAGTAAAAGAGATTTAACGTTTGAGCAGATTGAATA
>CAYTNJ010000142.1:0-2777 GCA_964439155.1 uncultured Candidatus Peribacteria bacterium
CGGATGGTGCGGGCCTGGTCGGCGATGGCGCGGGTGATCGCCTGGCGGATCCACCACGTGGCGTAGGTCGAGAACTTAAAGCCGCGCTCCGGGTCAAATTTTTCCACGGCGCGGAAGAGGCCGATGTTGCCTTCTTGAATGAGGTCGAGGAACGACAGTCCGCGACCGATGTACTTTTTGGCGATGGAAACGACCAAGCGCAGGTTGGCTTCTGCCAATTGCTGCTTGGCGCCGGCGTCTCCTTTGCGGATGCGGCGGGCCAGGTCGACTTCTTTTTTGGCGTCGATAAGCGGCACGCGGCCGATTTCGGACAAGTACATGCGTACGGAGTCGTTGCTGATTTCGAGCAGATCGACTTCGCGCTCGCGCTTGCGCTTCTTCTTCTCTTCGTCGGAGGCTTCCTTGTCGTCGATGGCGATGCCCGCCGTGGCGACCATCTGCATTACGCCTTCGTCACCGTCATCTTCGAGTTTTTCGGCCACGCTGTCGGCTTCTTCGCCTTCTTCTCCTTCGGCGTCGTCGTCTCCGGCGGAGTCATCGGTGGCGATTTCGGCCAGGTCTTCGGTGGGTTCAGCGGGCAGTGCGCCTTTGCCTTTTTTATCCCAAATGAGGGCGTCTTTCACGTCAATAACCTCGATGCCGAGATCGACGAAGAGGGTGTAGATCTCATCGAGCAAATCGACGTCTTCCTCGGCGTTGGGCACGGCGGCGATGATTTCCTGGTGCGTGACGTACCTCTGTTCGCGGCCTTTCTTGATGAGGTGCTTTACGGCTTCGGGAAATTTCTTCAAGTCGTCGTCGGACGGCTGTGCGATGAACTTACGTGGGTGAGAAGCCATGGCGTGAAAAACGGGCTGGCGCCTTTGAGCAAAGGCACTGGTAGGACGTAGGGTAGTCAAAGATGGTCGCAAACACAAACGTTCCGTGCAAGGAAAAGGCGCTTTTTTTGGGTCGGGTGCCGTTACTTTGCCGATTTCGCCAGTTTCAGCAATTCCATGAATTCCGAGCGAAGCGCGCTTTCATCTTCCGTGCTGCCTGCTTGCTTGGCTTTTACCAATTTTTCGGTGATTTGCTTTTGCTTGCGGTGGAGCGAATCGTGGTTGGCGTTCTGGCAATTTTTGCGGATTTCGCGGGCGGCCATCGATTCATTCCACTCGCCGAAGCCGTGCTGCTCGCAGAAGAGTTGCAAAATGCGAATGCGCTCGCGCTGCTCGAGGGTGAGAGGGAGCATATCCACGTCCACTTCGCCGTCGGCGGCCTGCTTGAGCGCCTGAAAGAGAATGCTCGGCGCTTCTTCGTCGGGAGGGAGCAGCTCGCCCAAAAGCGACCGGCAACTGGGGTGGAGCAAGAAAAGACCGAGCGCCAACTCCAGCGCCGAGAACAATTGCTTGTCGGAGAGTTCGATCTCGGCGGGCGGGGCGACCGGGCGCTGCTTGCGGTTGTAGGCCGCCAGGTCTTCCTCGAGGGCCGACTCGGTGGTGTGCAGGGCGGCGGCCGCGAGCGGCAGGTAGTGCGTGCGCTCGACGGCCGTAGTAAGGGAGCCCAAAAGCGTAAGCACGCGTTCAAGGGCGTGGCGGCGGTCGATGGGATCGAGTAGTTCGGAGCGCCCGATTTCGGCGAAGGCATATTCCAGGTAGGGCGTACCGCGCGCGGCAAGCAATTGCTTGAGACCTTCCGGGTCGCTCACGGCCGCGTCCGCCGGGTCTTTGTCGGGCAGCACCATGGCACGCACGGCAATACCTTCCTTCGAGAGCAGGCCAAATGCCCGCTCGGCGGCCTCTCTCCCGGCTCGGTCTTGATCGAGGCAAAGCAGCACGGTTTCAACGTGGCGGCGCAGGAAGGAGGCGTGCTCGGGCGTGAGCGCCGTGCCGCAGGTGGCGAGCACGTTTACAAAGCCCATGCGGTGGCAGGCCAACACATCGAAGTAGCCTTCCACGATAAGCACCTCCTTGGCATCGCGCATCGCTTGCTTGGCTTGTGGCAGGCCGAAGAGCACGAGTGATTTATGGTAGAGCGGGCTATCGGGGGAGTTCATGTACTTGGCGTCGTCGTTGCCGAGCGTGCGTCCGCCAAAGCCGATCAGCCTGCCCTGCACGTCGCGGATGGGGAACATGAGGCGGTTTCTAAACCGGTCGAACACTTTGCCGTCACCTAAATCGCGGCGAATGGCGAGCCCCGCCGCAAGCAGTTCGCTTTGGCTGAAATCCTGCTTGAGGAGTGCTTCGTACGTATGGCTGAACGAATCCGGCGCAAGGCCCAGCTCGAACGTGCCGATCTCGGCATCGGTGACGCCGCGGGAGTGCAGGTACGCTTTCGTTTCCGGCGCATGTGAGAGCGCGTTTTGATACAAGGACAAGGCCGCCTCCAGGCAGGAGCGCGCCCGGTCTTTTTCATCCTTGTTCACGGAGTGCGTGAATTGCTTTTCATCGACCGTCACGCCGGCTTTTTCGGCAAGATCTTTCAGCGCCTGACGAAAGTCGACGCCCTCGATGAGCTGGTAAAAGCTGAAAATATCGCCGCCCTTCTGGCACGGGAAGCAGTAGGCGATGCCCTTATCCGGAGACACCAACATGCTCGGCCGTTTGTCGTGATGAAACGGACAAAGACACACGAAGTTCCGCCCTTTTTTGGTGAGCTGGCAGTATTGACCCACGAGATCTTCGATGGGCAGCCGAGATTTAATTTCCGAGACGGAATCCACGAATGAAAAAAGAGGAGAGGAAAATCATTGTAGGGCATCACACAAGAACATGTGAGACGCAAAACAAAAAATTCTC
>CAYTNJ010000143.1:0-2688 GCA_964439155.1 uncultured Candidatus Peribacteria bacterium
GGTATACGCCCAAGACCAAGGCGACTAGAGACTCCAGCAAACTTGAATTTTTGAGCTCTTTATTTTCTACGTTTGACTGAGGTCGCCAGATGTCTCACCTAGAGCAACATCCACCACACCACTAACGCCATGAGGGCCACTAGTAGGAGAAATCCGATCAGCAGGATAATCTTATCCTCTGGGCCCGAGAGCGGCGACTGGGCGCCGCGCCCCTGCATAGCGTAGCGAGTAGAAGGATGGAAATCGGCCAAACGCGCCTCCATCTCTGCAGGGTCCATAGCCAACGTACCCTCTGGATCCTCGTCATCCTGAGCACGATGACCGAAACCGCCTTGCCCAAAGGTAAATCGCCCCGACGGACGCTTTTCAACGGTTTGATTATCTGAATCATCTACATGCGCTCGCATGGCGTTCGGATCGAACCCAGCCCCGGCCGCCTGCTCAGCAGCCGCGGCATTCCAATCACGTATAGAAGCGGTGTGAGTGCCTGACGCCCCCACTCCCATAGCATCACCAGCGCGCCGCGCCGACACCAGGGAGTTAACCGGCGTTAACTGAGCACCTTGCGCCACGGCCTGACGTTGCGCGCGCGGGTCGTTAAACAAAATCGCGTAATGCCCAACTGCAATCTCATCGCCGTCTGCCAAAGTCTGCGTCTCCAGCACTTCATGCTCGTTAAGCTGTATACTGGGGCCGCTGCCCATAGGTACCACTACTACCTTCTCGCCTCGACGTTCTACTATAAGCCGTGGGACATCACCCTCAGCCCCCTCCAACTTAAGATCGGCCTGATTACCGCCAACCGTCAACGCTCTGCCATACTCAGGCAGTGGGAACTCATCAGCGAACTGCTGACCAGAAAACACAATCAAAGTACTGGGAGCAAATGTAGGATAAGCGCCACTGTCGGCCTCAACCGCGGCCAATCGCAAGGCCGAGTCGGCCAATTGCATATAATCTCCCGGGCGTACAAGGGCGAAATGGCCTTCCTTTATAAGTTTGCCATTGCGCCACGATCCGTTAGTGCTACCGAGATCACGGTAAAACCAGTAGTTGCGGATGCGCTGGAAAACGCCGTGGACGCGCGATACTGAGGTGCGGTTAAGTGCAATGCCCTCACCTGGCTCACGCCCAATCTTAACCTCCGACCCACTCAGTCGGCCGCACGGGCGAGCCCCGTCGGCTAAGACCTCTTCTAAAATAAGCTCTTTTGACATAGATAACCTACTAAATCTTCCACAGTGCGCCACAACAGACAAGAGGTCATATATATTAACCACGAAGAGAGTAAGCGTAACTTTCTCGCTTCGTGTCCTTCGTGGTTAAAATTCCTTTTTTACCGCCGCCGCCCCAAGGCCTTATCAACCTGATTCAGCACCACCGCTACCGGCTCATACAGACTCGCCGGAATCTTCTGATCTACCTCCAGCTCACCCAACGCTTGAGCTAGAGCAGGTTTCTCCACCACCGGAATTCCAAAACGACGTGCAATCTTTACCACCTGATCTGCCATTAGATGCTCGCCGTTAAATTCAACCGCAGGCGCATCGCTCTCTAACTCTTGGTAGCTTAAGCCGACAGCGCGACGATATTGACTAGTTCTCTTACTCACAACTCGGCTCCGGTGGTCGTATCGCCCACGCCATTAACAGAACCAACTCCTACCAACGCCGCTGGGTCATACGCCACCGGAAGATAGACGCTGAAGGTGCTACCTGCTCCCAGCTGACTGGAAACAACAATCAGCCCACCGTGTTGTTTGACTAGCGAATAAGCCGACGAAAGTCCCAGCCCGGATCCGCTCACGCCTATCCCGGTGACAGTATCGACATCTTTGGTGGTAAAAAATGGCTCAAAACAGCGCACTACCTTCTCGCCATCCATTCCTACCCCGTTATCGGTGACGTCAATGCGCACGTAACTGCCGGTTGCAAGCTCGGGGTGAACCTCTCCGGCCCGCACCGTCACAGGGCGGATATCGATCTGAACGCGACCTTTCGAGCCATGAATTGCCTCACGGGCATTTACAAGTAAATTGGTAATGACTTGCTGCAGCTGCCCTGAATCGGCACGTACGGTCGGAGTAAGAGCATCGCTCCGCAGTTCAAGCTCAATCGCCGAACCCAACACAGAGCGATATAATTCAGTAGAATCCCGTCCTAACTCTACTACTGAAAGCACACGACGCGCGCTGCCCTCCTGCTGTGCAAAACTAAGCAACTGCTTGATTAACTGCGCGCCTCGCACCGCAGCGCTGTTTATCAACTGTAAAGATTGCTGCTGAGCACTCTCGGGAGGAAGCTGCAACGCAAGCAGCGCAGTCTGACCCATCACAGCCTGGAGCAGATTGTTAAAATTATGTGCCACCCCAGCCGCCAGCAAACCCGCCATGCGCATCTTATCGGATTCAGCCACCTTGCTCTCGAACCGACGCGCGGTGAGAATCATCGCAATCTCGCCTGCCATACTACTAAGTAGGGAAAGCTTTGCTGGGCTAAAAAATCCCGAAGGAGCAGACGGCTCAAGTGCCATTACACCAACCACGTGGCCGAGTGTAACCATCGGCACCAGCACGAATGTGGCCGAACCTAGCCGATCAAACAGCCGCCCTAATCCGGGACAATTCACCAATGCCTCTGGGGTCACCACTACCGGGCGCTGAGTGCGCACAGCCGTACCGAGCACTCC
>CAYTNJ010000144.1:0-2071 GCA_964439155.1 uncultured Candidatus Peribacteria bacterium
CATGGTTGTGGCGCTGGTTGTTTCAAAAATAATCGGCGCAGTTGCGCCGACCGTTTTAGGAACTATCAACAAAAAACTTATTACTAAACAAAAAAATAAAGCTCCGGCGCCTTTTATACTTTTCTCAAAAGTTGAAAAAAGCAAACACCACATGTATCCAAATTTATAAAATAAGTATACACCCAAAATAAACACCGACTCATCGTTTTCCCTTTTAACGGGACATTCGCTGAAGCAAGCTCAATACAAGCAATCCTATTGCGCAAGTCAAAAGAACTCCCAAAAACATTATGCCAAGAAACTGAATAGCAACTTTCAGCTGCTTCTTTTCGGCAAAATTCAACCTAGAAAGCATCGAGTATATTATCCACCAAGAGAATGGCAAAAGCAGTATGAAGTATGCAGGTCCCGGACTTGCATCATATTTATAGTCAATAAAATACTGAGCGTAAGCAAAAGTTAGTATAAAAACAGCTACGTTATAAAATATAGTCGTAAATATAATCTTCGCTATCTCCTTTTTCCGTAGCATTAATTTTCTGAGCAACCAGCACCCTATTCCGAAAGAGATCAATCCAACAAGAATTGCTAGCCCAACTATTATGAACGAAATAATCTGGACCTCCTCAAGGTTTGAAAAACTAAAGAATCCCCCTCCGTCGCCCTGGCAAGAGAAAAAAAGATATTGTCATAATTTCCAATCCACTGCTCGTCACATAAGAAGAGTATGGACGCAGGAGCACAAATCTCATAACGGGCAGCTATTAGAAAAGAACAAGCGGGTGGCAAAATCAATATAGGAAAAAGCAGAAATAACCACCTCGCCCATCTATTTTGCGACACGTAGCCCAAAAAACTTTTTAACATATATCTATAATAACACTCCCTAAAAGAACCCAATCGTCTTTAACGTCACCTCCACGCGGGAACCCTCGGCTATTCCCTCTTTTTGGCGCACTTTGGCTTTAAGCGGCAGCAGGTAGGTATCGCGTTTTGAATCGGGGAAAATTGAAGTATCCCAAGTTGTTGCGCCAATAGTCACCTTCACCTTTATCGCTCCCCATCCTCGGCGTTGCTTGCCGGCCTGCATTTGTTTTAACATCTTCGCCTCTTTTGCAGGCAACGAAACAAAATGCCAGACGCCTTGTCCTGAATACAGCCAGACTTTTGTTGCGAATGAGAATTCCGGCATTACAAAAATTTCTCTATTCCATTTCTATTTATAATATTAAAGACGAACAGCGATTTTTCTTGCCAAAAACTTCGCAAAATCTGATGCGCCGGAAACACCCCACGCACGCATACAGAACGATGGGAACTGAATCAAAGAAAATAATCGTGACGATGGACGTTTAGCGAAACGCCAGTAGGCGTACCACAGTAGTGGCGCATTGCCCAAAGGCCTAAATCTCAATTTTTTCCCATTACGACAATAACGAAAACGTCCTCCTTGTTTTTTCGCTCTGCTTTTTAGCTCATCAATCACATCTTTTGGGACTTCTAAATGATGCATTTCTCGAAGATACTCAAGGGCAACAAGACATGCATAAGCACAACGAAGAATTTCTGTTCTGGCAAGAAAAATCTCCCATCGCATCTCCTGCTGACGCAACAAAAGAGTTGCATCGAGCACCCAGCGAAATCCTCGATACGCTTTATTTGCCAAAGATCCATGCAAGATAATGTGAATTAGCATGTCTTCAGGGCACGGAACTAAAGCCCTCTCTTCTTCAATACCAGTAGGTCGAGCATCCTTCCATAGAAACTCTGATTGCGAAACAAGAGAGGGTGGTCGAAGAAATAGAAAAGTCCAAAGTGACGTAAATTCATCTATTTCAAAAAGAGCCCAGTGAGCATCCATTTCAACTCCTTGCGGACTTACCATTGTCACCTCTCGATGAATCGCACGCATTACTGAATCATGCGCAATGCGAGCGTAAACATCCCCCTCCTCCTTAAATTTCCATCCGTGCTCCTCCAAAAAAAGAATAGCGGCACTAACATGCTCAGGAGAAACGAGCACGTCAACGTCGCCAATGGCGCGCGCACCCACATCGTCATACAAATCAAG
>CAYTNJ010000144.1:2081-2679 GCA_964439155.1 uncultured Candidatus Peribacteria bacterium
CGTTCATAGCGCGAACGAAAGAAGTTGCTTCGTGAACTATTCGCTTATTAGTAAGCCACGTCGCTTTGTACACTCCTTTTAAAAGTTCTCGATAAGGCACATCGATGTCGGATTGAACAATGCGCGCATACAAACGAGGAAGCAATCGCGTATACGAAAAATCAAGTGATTCAAATTCATGAGCACTCTTCCATTTTGCAAGACGCTGAGCAAAATACTCGTCATCGCACAAAAGAAGATCAAGAAAATCCGCTTCTTTGGAAGTGGGAAAACTTTTTGGATAATGCATGTTACGAGCTTGCATCTTTTTCGTTTCGTTTACGTTTTAACGTCTCTCGAATGATCCGCAGATAATCAACACGCGCATCTCGCTGGACAACCCCCGTATTGGTTGCATGAATACGTCGCTTAATCACAATCTGCGGCACGCTTCCACACACTAGCCCCCTGTCCTTTGCGCGAGAGAACCAGTCAATAAACTCGCCTACCCTCCATTTCGGGTCAAAACCACCAATGTCACGAAAAATGCTCGCCCGAATAAGCGCCGTAGGAGAAATATAACCCTCAATCGGCTCACTCGGGCAATAGCGCACTTTTT
>CAYTNJ010000145.1:0-2674 GCA_964439155.1 uncultured Candidatus Peribacteria bacterium
CGCGCGAACCCACAACGCTACTCGCTACTCCGCCAGGCGGTAACCCTTCTGCTTAAACAACTCCGCGGCTGTTTGAAAGTAGGCGGTAGCGAGCTGCAGCGCCGTCTGGTTCGGCGCTATTTGCTGCTGCGAATTATTGGAGGGATCAAAGGCGAAAGTGGCTTCGCTCTTTTGCAATCCAAGCACCGAGAGCTCACGCCCATCAAAGATCGCCACCGAGTGGTTGTGCGAGACTAAAATTGGTCGATCGTGGGAAGCTTGCGGCGCAAGCACGTCGCTGCCGTAAAATGGGCCGCTATAACCCAGCCCCAAGAGGCCCATCACCGTCGGCAACAGATCAATCTGACTTATACGGATCTGCTCTTCGCGCTCTGCAATCTTCCCAGGGGCCAGCATCAATAACGGGATACGATAACGCTCAATTGGCACAAACGAACGCCCGTATACCCGCGCGTCGTGATCAGCCACCACAATGAAGAGTGTATTTTTGTACCAAGCATGCGACGGCGCCTGTTCAAAAAACTTACCTATAGCGTAATCGGCATAACGCACCCCGGCATCACGCCCGCCGCCGCTCTCAGGCACCCCTGGAATCCCGGCTGGGAATGTATAGGGCTTATGATTGGAAGTGGTCATTATAATTGAAAAGAAAGGCTTGCCGCTTGCTGAAACCTGGTCAAAGTACGACATGGCGTGTCTGAACAGATCTTGATCGGAGACGCCCCAGATATTCGCAAAGTTTGGATCTTTGATATCAGCGCGATCGCTCAGCTCAAAGCCGTTATGGCCGAAGAAATAGTTCATATTGTCAAACAGCCCAAAGCCCCCGTACAGAAAGCTGGTGTGATAGCCGTGCTGCTTGAAAACTTCTCCCCAGTTCGCAACATTCTCATTCCCTGGGCGCTTAAGAATCGATTCGCTCGGAATCGGTGGGAACGAGGTTGAGAGCGCCTCCAGACCGCGCACCGTTCGGGTGCCGGTGGCGTAAGCGTTTTTAAAGAGCAATCCTTGCTTAGATAGTCTATCGAAATTTGGACTTAAGCCACGTTGATCGCCATAAGCCCCGATAAACCCAGCACCCAAGGACTCCTCTGAAAGAATCACCACGTTAAGCTTGCCCAAGCCCTTGGGATTATCGGGGAAGGTGCGGCTGAGATTGGAAGGATCGTCCGATACCAGCGTCCCGCCCTGACTGGCCAAGTGCTGGCGCATCAGCTGGTAGGCCTGCTCGCGGGGCATGGTCGAGTAATAGAGGTGATAGTCGATATCGTCGGTACGCAACGCCCTAAAGAAGCTACTGATGCCGTTGGCGGCGATTTCATTGCTGACGCGGTTAGCCGAGCTTAGAAACGAGTCGGTTGAAAGGAATAGTGCCGTGCAAGCTACCAGACTTACGTGCAGTCCGGCCCTACGCCACGGACGGCATGCGCACTCGCAACGCAGCAAGGCCCGTTTAAGCGGACCCCACAACAGCCAGAAGAGTAGCGCCGTTAGCAGCGCCGCGCCCAACAAAAACCACATTACGGGGTAGGACTCCCACAAATTCACAAAAACCTCGTGCGGGTACATCAGATAATCAACCGCGATTAGATTGAAGCGTGCGTCAAACTCATCGAAGAAGAAATACTCAACGGCCTGCAAGTAAAGCAGCCCAAAAAGGATCAATGCAAACCCTACAGCACAGCTACGCAAAAAGATGGACGTTTTTCGCCAACGCGGCGGGATAGCGATCAGTAGCAAGGTTAACGGCAGAGTTAGATAAAGCAGCTGAAAAATATCGTTGAGAACCCCCAGCGCGAAAATCTTGGGAAGCTCAAGTGGCAATACGCCTGCTTCCCGCCCGAAAGTCCACCACAGAAGCGCTCTCAATAGAAACGAGGCTGTGGTATAAATTAACGCTAAAATCGCAATTGGGGATAAAGACACATCGCACCTAGGAGTGTTTATTTGGGCGGTATATTGGCACAATGGCACAGAGAGCAAAACAGCCGGGGAGCTTATGCTGCTGCGCGGCTACGGCGGCGCCCTCCAGAAGGACAGCGCAACACCTCAACCTGAGGCCCGGCTGAAATCTTTACCCATCCACGTAGCCCGGCCCCCAGCAGCTGCGGCGATAAGGCGCTACCAGGCTCGCCGTCAATTTGAATCTTAACGCGGTGCGGCAGAGTAAACTCCAAGCCCTCGGCTGTGCTGCAGAGGCGCGGCTTAAAGCCTGGCAAAAACGGCACACCGACTACCGGCAAATATCGCCCTAGATGCGAGAATTCGAGCAGCTCCACTTTACTGTCAAAGGGGTCGCTAACCTTATTGGAAATTCCAAGTCCTGCAATCGGCGCTATATTCGTCACCAATAGATTCCAGGTTTTAAGATTTCGCGCATCTTCAGCTAGCGCACCTTGCACCTCAATCCTACTGCTCTTAATTAACGCACTAAATAACGCCGCCAATCCATACGCCAATCGATTACCCCAAACGCCTCCCCTACCAAGCATGGATTGATAACGCTTTCGCCACAGATCAAACCGCTCAATCACCTCGCCATCCAAACCGAAAGAGATGTAGTTACAGAAAATAAACTCCTGTCCCTGCAGCGCTTCAGCACCGAGCCGCCAGCATTGCAGCTTTATAACTGAGCACTGCTTTATCGTAGCGATCAGATCTTTCAACGGACTTT
>CAYTNJ010000146.1:0-2616 GCA_964439155.1 uncultured Candidatus Peribacteria bacterium
CCGCAGCGGATAGCGCAGAAAACGAGTTCGCTCAAGTGTTCGCCGGCAAAGGCATCCCCACGGATATTCCCGAAGTGCAAGCAGAGAAGGGGAGTGGCCTCATCGATCTTCTCGTGCAGGAAGGACTGATTCCTTCCAAGTCCGAAGCACGCAGACTCATTGAGCAAAAAGGAATCCATCTGAACGATCAGGTCGTCGACAAGTTGGATGCCAAAGTGGAGGAGGGGATCGTAAAGGTGGGGAAGAGGAAGTTTTTGAAGATCGTATGATGAAGCGATACATCGAGGACGGGGATTGCTTGAAATGCCAGAGAATCATCCTGGAAGAAAAACCCGGCAGTATTCTTTATTCCGAAAAAATCAGAGAAAAAGCGAGAAAAATTTTAGCTGAAGCGGATGCGGGGAAACCGCCCATGATTGATGCCCTGACAAAAGTCGACCTGTGGGTATTGCAACGCATGACAGAATTGAGCGAAGGACAATTCGGCCGCCCCGGCTTCTATTCGGACGTCACGATTGTCTTGGAGAACCAGCGGCTATGGGGTATTGAAGACGAGAAAGAGCTAAAGCGCGCGATGATCGAGATCATCGAGGCGTTGCCGGAATAACTTACCGTTCAGATCTTGTCTCTCAATTGTCGTATGGTCGCAGTGGGATCGTTGACCATGGCGACGAGGATGGCCAGGCTCATGGCGGGACGATCGCAGGCGGGAATGCGAAACCGCAGGAGAACATCCGCCCATTCATTGGAGAGCGTCGACAGGTTCTTGGTGTCGTCCTCGATCATCATGCGCAGCGTCAATTGTTGCAGCAGGGGATTCGCGAGCTCTTCGCGCTGCGGCGACGTGATCAGTTGGGACAAACGGAGCTTTGGTGCCACTTCTTGAAGCGGACCATCTACGATGCCATTTAGACCCAAAGTGGTGGCACCCTCATGAGCTTTCTCGTAGGTATTGGCGGCTTCCGCCATCACCAACCATTCCTCAAGAATCATCTCCGAAGCCCGTCGGCGAATCTCCTGCTCGGTAAGGGTCGATGTGAACAATGCACGAAGTTTGCAACGCAAATTTTTGGCGTAAATAGTCAGACGAACATCCGGCGATGGCTGGGTGATCTCCGGGAGATTGTGTACCAACGTTTCGAGCGGCTTGCCCATCATCCACCCGGCCATATTTCTGTCCGGCACCGTCGCCTCGATAACTTTGCCATAAGGGGTTTCGCGCAAACGGTGTTTTTCAGCAGCAAGAGGATGATGCGGATGACGGATAGGCAAAACTTTTCCTCTCTTGATTACATCCAAGTCCTGGTGCACTGCCGCAATCACAATGTCCGGTTTGGTGGCATGCGTGAAACAGGAGACCGATTGAAGCAGCACCTTGTAACAGATGTGACGCGTCGCGCGTCGCGCAAACGAAAGATCCTGTCCGCGAAGCTCCGGCACGTTACGCATATCCAAGATATGAAGCATGCGCGCGTGCACCCAACGGGAAAAGTCCTCGGGCTCGGGACACTTGGCGAACTTCGGCGGACGAGCGAACCAGGACACGCATTCATCGAAGGCTCTCAAATACTTCTCCTGCGTGCGCGGCAGTTTCTCGCCTTGCCAATCCGCATCGGTAATAGGGGATTCTGTCGCCATGGGTCGACGACTTTAAACCGCTTCTTACAAAACGGCAAGATTACAAAAAAGGCGACCCGAAGGCCGCCTTTTCCTTATCTGCTAAAGGATTACTGCAACATGCCGTCGAACGCCTGCTGGAAGGTGGCGAAGGGGTAGGCGCCGCTGATCTTCTGGGTCTGGCCGTCGGGGCCGAGGATCCAGAAGCCCGGCGTGCCGTCGATGCCCGAGGCGCTGCCGGCTGCCATGTCCTTGTTGATTTCGTCGGTGTGCTTGGACGAATCGAAGCAGGCGGTCCACTCGGCTTTGTTCAGGCCGGGGATCGTGCCGACCCACTGCTTGATCTTCGCGGCATCCATCGTGGTGCCGTCGGTGATCGTTTCCTGACCTTCGAAGACCTTGTCGTGCACGGCCCAGGCCAATGCGTCGCTCTGGTCATCCGCGCATTCCATGGCCATGGCGGCCGGCATGGCTCCCGGGTGGAAGCTTAAGGGGAAATCGCGGTAGACGATCTTCACTTTGCCCGTGTCGACGTAGTCTTTCTTGAGCTGTCCGTACGTGTCGCGCCAGAACCTTCGGCAAAAGGGGCACTCGAAGTCGCTGAACTCGACCAAGGTGATCGGAGCGTCGGCCTTGCCGATGACCGGATCGTCATCGACCGTGGCGGGCGTTTCGGGAGCCGCGGGCTGATCGGGGAGTTGTCCGCCCGTGTCACCGGCGACGATGGGAGCGGCCGGGGCGCGGGGCGGCATGCCCACGCCGGTGGCGATACCGTAACCGACGATAAGGCCGACAAGACCCATCGAAACGGCGAACCAGGGAGTGGAAGTCTGCATCGAATTCATGGAAAATTGTGAGAGGAAATAATCGAGGATGATCATACAACGAGAGCCAAACGGCGCAATGTGATCACACCTTTGGACAGACTTCAGGCAAGGGCAATCCCTTAACCGCTTCTTAATTACGACGCTCTACGATGAAACTTTTTGTGAACTTCTT
>CAYTNJ010000147.1:0-1083 GCA_964439155.1 uncultured Candidatus Peribacteria bacterium
ATCTGAAGGAGCAGAGAATTTCGGACACGACATCGCCGAACTCCGGACATAAGCCCGCGGGGACTCCAGATGCAACGGGGGGAACTCCGGACATAACGGCGGCGCAAGCCCGCGAAAAGGAAGTGGCCAAACTCCGCAAGGAGATCACCGGCCCGCAAGTCGTCACCCAACCCCGCGCCAAACATGGTGAAGTCGGCCCCAACGGCGAGACATACCCCGGCGGCGCGTTTATTGCGACGACCGACCTCCCCAAGCGGATCAAGGACAAGATGATCCAATCCGCGAAGGGGAAGGTGCGAGTGGGCATGTCCGGTTTTGCCGTGCCGGAACCGGGGCAAATGTCCATCGTGGACAAGTTGGGCGGGTCGGTGATGAACCCGCGAAACGGCGAGATCAACGAGCAATACCTTGAATACATCAGGGCCACGCCCGAAGAACGGAAGATGTACGCGGAGTTGGCCGCGAAGCACAACGCGGGCGAAGAATGGGTGTCGGTCAACGACTACCCGAAACTTGCCAACTTCACAGACGCGGCACGGTTGTACGTCGCCAAACAGCCGATTCCGGGGGCGATTCTGGACAAGCTGCCCGCCGTGGTTCGGGAGCGGTTGACGAAGCATCAGGAAGCGGCCAAGTCTGCCGAGGCATCGGAACCGCCCGCCCCCCACGACCCCCACACCGCCGCCGCCAAACTCAAGACCGGCGGCGCAACCTCCCCCGACGAGGCCCGCGCCGCCCGCGAGGCCTACGCCGGCATGTCCGACGCCGACAAGAACGCCTACGCCCGTTCGCTGGGCTTCCAGACCCCCGAGAAGGGGTTGCCCGCCACCCGCGACGACTTGGTTCACCGCTCCATCCGCGAGGGGGAGTTCCGGCACGCGCAGGAGGCCAAGGGGATCGACCCGGAGTTGAAGCGGGGCGGCGCGCTGTTCGGCGAGCCGGGGGTGGGGGAGTCGGCGGGGCTGTTTGACGACGCGGAGAGCGAGGGGGAGACGGCGACGGAACCGCCCGCGGAGGCCCCCGCCATCCGCGAAGGCGAGCCCACCCCGGACACGACTTCATACGACCCGCCCAAGGCTCCGG
>CAYTNJ010000147.1:1093-2595 GCA_964439155.1 uncultured Candidatus Peribacteria bacterium
CAAGGACGCCACCGCCCCCGGCGTCTCCGCGTCCGACATCCCCTTTGACGTGGCCATGAACGCCCACCGCGGCATGTCGTTCGTTCCCGAGAAGCGGGCACTGCAACGGCAGGCCGACTACGTCAACCAGATGAACGCGGACTACGAGCACCTGAGCCAACTGGCCGACACGCCCGAGAAAAGGGAACAACTGGCCGCCGAATTCGAGCGATACCGGGCGGGCTACCAGAAGCACTATCTGGACGTGCTGCACGCCTCAAGCCGGATCCTCAGCCCGATGATCGCCGGTCCGGCCCGGTTCCCCGTGGACAGCAACAACAAGAAGATCGACACGCACCACAACCGGATCACCGACCTGATCGAGTTCCGCAAGCGGGCCATGGCCGCGATCACGCGGAAGGTCTCGCCGGAGTCCGGCCCGGTGCGGTCGTCCGACCCGGCCGCGGTGGAGACGCTGACGAAGCAAATCGAGGCGGCCCAGAAGCGGCAAGACCTGATGAAGCAGGCGAACAAGATCATTCAGGCCCACACGACTTACGTTCCCGGATCGGGGGGCGGGCGGGGCGAGTATGTGCCGCCGACGTTCGAGTTCAAGAAGGGCAAGACGCGGGAGGATTTGGAAGCCGCCCTGAAGGGCATGGGCATGGAAGAGCCGACCATCCGCGAACTGCTCAAGCCGAATTACATGGGCAAGATCGGCTTTGAGGGCTACCAACTGACCAACAACAACGCGAACATCCGGCGCATGCAGGACCGCGTCGAAGAACTGAAGAAGTTGAAGGCCAGTCCGCACAAGGAAGAGTCGTACAGCGGCGGCGTGAAGGTGGTCGAAGACCCCGAGGCCGCACGCATTCGGATTGTGTTCCCGGGCAAGCCCGACCGGGAGACGATCGGCAAGCTGAAGTCTGGCGGGTTCCGCTGGTCCCCGAGTGAAGGGGCATGGCAACGGCACCTGAACACCGGCGGCCGTCAGGCGGTCGATTCGATGCTGAAGCAGTTGGGGCACACCAAGGAGGAATCGGCGGTCGAGAGCGAAGCGGACAGCGGCGGGGAGGACAAGGTGCCGCCAATGCTGAAGGTGCCGGAGCCGGAGGAACCGCCCGCCGCCCCGTCCCCCGCCCCGGCGCAGGCGCCCGCGGGGGACGGGGCTAAGTCTTCCCAACCAGCCCATCACGAGCCCCACGCCGCCGCCGTCAAGGCCCTGCTCGCCCGGTTCCGCGACGAGCGGGGCGGCGTCCCCGAGGCCGACGTCAACGCCGTGACGGACGACCTGAAATCCCTCTCCGGTCCCGACCTGTTTGAACTGGCCAAGGCGGTCAACGCCGACGCCACGTTGTCCGAGAAGTCCCCCAAGGGGAAGATTCTCAAGCAGGTCACCGACATGGTGCGCCGCGTGTGGAAGACCAGCGACAACGTGAACAACTAACCCCACACCCATGACCCCATCCCCCCGCCGCCTCCTCGAAGCCCTCTTCCGCGAGATCGCCCGCGACATCCCCTCA
>CAYTNJ010000148.1:0-1647 GCA_964439155.1 uncultured Candidatus Peribacteria bacterium
ACCTAAATCTATCGGGCCGGCTCCGTTTGTAGCACCCGCAAGCACTAATCCGGTATTCATTTGTCTAGGACCTAAGTGGTTTACAGTCCTCTGTCCGTTGACTGCTAACATCGCATTACCTACCCCGGCTATAAGCCCTACATAATATGCCAAGTCAGTAATTAACTTGTGTTTAGGATGTTTGTCCGGGTATTGGAATTGTCCTTCAACTGTTCCTGACACTTGTCCATAAATCTTTGCTTCCTTCATTGAGAGGAATGGATTTCTAAACTGAGTATCAGGAGAATGGAAGGTGAATGTATCTCTTCTGAAACTTGAATTAGGATTGTAGTTACCTATACTGCAAGTTGCAGAAACAAAGTTAGTATCTGTTGTAGATATAAATTTGTCAGGATTAAGGTCATTATATGGATAATTTGGATATAGTCCGGTACGCGTTGTAATATTACCATCAATAGTGTACTCAAACATATTATTGAATATACCTTTTGCCACAATGGTTTTATTTCCCTCCCTGCTTGCTCTCAGTGCTCTGTATCCAATTATTCCCGGAATTAAGTTGCCATTATTATCTACCGGAGGTTGGATGTTCTCCAATTTTACAGCCATTATTCTTATGGCAGGTCTGCCTCCGAAATTTGGCGAACTTGGAACAAAGTGTTGAATTGTTGGATCAATGGATTGTTCTGGGAATTTATGGTGCCTTATAGGTTGTCCACAAAGATTTCCCCAAATGTTTGGTTTATTATCCGGGTACTTCTCAGTACTCTCTGTATATCCCATAAAACCTTCGGATAACAAGAATCCTACGCCGTCACTTGCCTGGGTGTTTACGGGATAAAAAGTGGACACCGAAGCCGTGTTTCCTACGGCCCAGTTAAATGGCAATAAGCCTTCTGATATTTCAATCTGGGAGTCTGTATTGACAGTTAGTGTCGTATCAAATGTGTTAGGCGCTCTGCCTGGTATATGGTAAGAAGATGAATAGTCCCCTGTGTTGTAAGCCCATTCTATATAAAGGTCATAATTCTCATCCCTCATAAACGATGGATTACTTCCACCATTAATATAGTAATCTGCCGGGTATTCTATTGATTGCCACTTAGCTACTATCTGGTTAGCAAGCGGTTGGTAATTAAAGTTAAATTTATTCCTTGGCCCCGTCCTAATCATATAATCTCCTACATCAAATATGGAGTCACTAGATTCTACTACTTGGGAGTTAAGTGGAATTAAGTCTAAAGGTATGTCAGGAAGTTTTGCGTCTATAATATCTAAAGAGACGGTTGTCTGCCTTGTATTATAAATTCCTATTCTTTTTGCCTGTGTCTGTTGATTTACAATACTTATTACTACTAATTCATATTCATCAAAAGAAGTATCAAGACTGGAGAGTGTTATGTCTAGTGAGCCTGAAACATTGCTATGGCTGAATAATGGTTGTACATTTGAAGGTGTGAAGTAGTTCGTAATCCTCTGCCCTGATACTACATAGGCTACTACGGCCATATAAGACCCGTTCAATAAATTACCTCCTGAGTTTCCTCTCTTTATTTTAACACAAGGCTCTTGAATTAGGGGTGCTAATCTTATCTTATCACAGTCTAATTGGAGTGGAATGATGGGAGTACACGTAACACAACCGTT
>CAYTNJ010000148.1:1657-2357 GCA_964439155.1 uncultured Candidatus Peribacteria bacterium
TTTTGTTTGAAAGGAATGTTATCTAAATCAATTGCCCTGTCTGGATTTCTCCCGCCATCTGCAATGTAAATCATCCACCCACAGTCATAACCTTTTTTAGCTACACCGGATATTAAACTGTATTTACTAAAATTTAAACAAGGATCATTTACCTTTTTTGTGTAGGTACAAGTATCTTCATCAAAGATTCCTATCTCAGAATTAACATTGTCGGTAGAACAAATTGCAAAAATATTGGCATAAAGGTAAATCTTCCCTATAATAGTATAAGGAACTGTTGCACAAAGTATATTAGCAGGCTCATTTCCAGCGTCCCCAACATCCCCAACCTTACTGTTGTTTACACCATTTCTCAGGTAGGTCCAAGTTCGGTTACTTCTTAGGTGATTGCTGACATCCTTCTTTAAACCTTCTGTAAAGTCGTGCGGTTGTATATTTTCTTTTTCAGCCATCTTATTTTATCTCCTGTTCCAATATCCGGGCATTCCTGCAAAAAAGACCCGCCCTTGAAACATTTCGTAATATTTTGCGTACTGTGCTTTTCTATTTTGTTGGTGCCATTTTTTCAGTTCTTCAAAGTTAGGTGTCCTTACTATACTCATAGCCGCTCCTTTCGCCTTTGATAGCTTTCCTTGTGCATATAGTAACTTCCTCTCTACGTCCTCTCCATTAAAATATAAGGTTTCAAGAATACGTTCTT
>CAYTNJ010000149.1:0-2295 GCA_964439155.1 uncultured Candidatus Peribacteria bacterium
CTTACGAGGCGCTGCTTTAGCAAACCAACCCAGGCGATAGGGTACAAGTAGAAGTCAAAGCAGAGAAGTATCGGAAGGTGCGGGGATGCTTGGACATCAAGCACCACATTGCGAGACTCAAAGAATTCCCAATAGGCCGTTCCTTTTGTGAACGAAACGAAATTCCCGTAGAGGTAGCTTTCGAGCTTCCCCGGATCGTACTCGTACGTTCTACGCAACTGATCAACGTATCCAGGCTTAAGGACAGGATTATCAGAAGTATGCAGCACAAAGCGGCGAGCGTTGCGAGCATGATCAATACCTTCCTCAAAATTTGCTTCCTTCTCCCACCAATTAAACCCTTCTGGCGTGCCTTCGCCGAGGTATTGCCTATGAGCCGCTTTAGGACATCTCAGGCGCGCCGATGATTTCTCATAAGCCATCCTTGGCCATAGGCCGACCTCGGTGCCTGAGATGTGCGAAAGAGACGCGCCAACCATTCGGTCTGGGCGGTTTGCTGACTTAAAGTGTATTTCCTGCCGCGTTTTTAGAAGCTCTATTCGCGGCCTTCCGCTGGTAACAACGCTATAATCGATCCCCTCAACTAGATGAAATTCGTTTTGGAGAACCTCGGCAAAGGTGGGAATGAGAGTGTCGGCAACCTGTTGAAACGTCGGGGCGATTGACCACGAAAACCTAGAGTTGGGGTTTTTCAGGCATCTATCGTAGTGCCACAAGGCGAGGCCGTAAGTTCCACCAGCGCCTAGCCCCTTAGTAATCCAAAATCTCCTATTGTCGGTTTCGTCTCTTATGGCGTCGAGCACCCACCACGGCATCCGCACATGGCGATCTATGCCAGCGCTGCGGTCGTGTGTTGCCGCGATCACTCGTCGTTTGTGCCGTCTTTATCTTTCTTGGCGTATCGCTCGGGTCTTCCCGATCCGTGGTAATGAAAATTAACAGTTTGTGCGTTGTCCGGCTGTTGCTGCTGCTCCCTCCAGCCCCCCTGCGTTTTCAAGTAGAAGAATATGGACGCTTCTTTGCCCTTTTTTATATTGTTAAATAAAGAGCTTGCGGCCTGAGCCAGGGCAAGCGATTTGCCCTTTTCTAGCTCGACAGAGAAATGCTTTGCCAATGTTTGGCGCGTTATTTCTAGGATGCTTGCTATTTGATTTTGATTAAGTCCGTACCCGGCCAGCGTCTTTACCTGCATCCGCTGCTCGTCGGTAACCTCAAATGCTGGTCTGCCCTTCTTCTTCGCCATCTTCTTTTATAGGGGGGTTAAAATGGAGCGCCGCAGTCGGTACTGCCCCGCTGCTTTCTGCCTGGAAGGGCAGATGTGCTGCTTCTACACTAGCGGCGCGCTTGCCTTTGTACATCCCCGCCTTAACTCGCGCTATTTCGCTAAATGGTAGCGTTTTAGTTAAAGACTCAAGGGAACGATCTAGGAAATATATGTATTTAATCTGAAATCCTTCAACCGGCACAAATCCTGCCGCCTTGAATTGCTTCATCGACGCCGCGCCATCCCGTTTTATGTGGGAACCTTTGGTGACGGACATTCTAGCTATCCGCTTAGATTTTGTTGAGGTCTTATCCGTTAAAGACAAACGAGAAAAACGCTCCCTCGTCGGAGCTTCCCATATTTGATCGTTCTTCTTTATTGATAAAAGCTTAAAGCCAGCAGCGCGGTAAATAGTCCCGTCCCCACATTGAGCGGCGTCGGCAAATGTAACCACCCATTTTATGTGTGTGTATTGCTTTTTGATAATGCGAAGCGCAACGGCAAGACATCGGCTTTCACTGTTCTTCGGTAGCACGTCATCGAACGCCATTCGATTTAGTTCTAAAAATTCATTTAACTTCGTTCCAGGAATGGTGCCTTTCATTCGGCGTTTATCCATACTTGGCTCGAATTGCATGACGCCATGCAACCTACCACCCAGGAACGCCCCAAAATGCAGCTGGCTATTGTTCACCCATTTCCCGCTATAATGATAACGCTGCACAAAGGCGCGAGCGGTTTTGCTATCAATGAACTCTACGCGAATCTTCTTAACCATCCCGGAACATCTCACAAATTCGCGCCAAAGCGTTCCCGTTGGAGTTTTCGTTGCCGGTGTCTACAAAATCTCCAAGGTCTTTTGCCCGCCTCAATGCATCGTCAATTACCGCCCCCTGTTCCTCCGTTACGGTGAAGGTCATGTTTTTAAACCCCGACCCGTCACCATCGGCTAATTCGGGCGCATCTACCAAGTCCGGCTTAAAGGTAAGGTCATCCAGGCCCCACGGCTCAAGTTCAAACCCGTTATCCTC
>CAYTNJ010000150.1:0-2295 GCA_964439155.1 uncultured Candidatus Peribacteria bacterium
GGGTCCCCAGAGTCGCCCGGTACACCAGCGAGAGCCCATTGATTGTGGGGCCTTCAGGAAGCGGAAAGACCAAGCTTGCGGCCGCGCTACACTACCTCTCTGGGCGGAAGGGGCCATTCGTAAGCATGACCCCGCGCGATTTCTCTTCCAATGAACTCGTGCAAGCAGAGCTATTCGGAGCGGTCCCGGGAGCATATACCGGGGCGGTGGAGAAGTGGGGACTCGTTCATAAAGCCGAAAAGGGGACGCTGTTCATCGACGAGCTACAGAGCATCGATCGCGATCTCCAGGGCAAGCTGATTACCTTTGTGGAGAGCAAATCGTACCGCCGCGTTGGCGAAGCCGAGAGCCATCAGGCTGACGTTCGGTTCGTATTTGCCACCAATCGACCCTTACAGGAGCTTGTCGCTTCCGGGGCCCTACGAGACGACTTCGCGTATCGGCTTGAGCGGCTTCAGATCGAACTGAAACCACTCCACGAACGGCGCCTCGACATCGCCGCAGGGCTCTGCTACGCACTGGCAAAAGTCGCGCGGGAACGAAATGCAGCGAATCCTTCCTCGCAACAGGAGGTTGTAGAGGGCTTCTCGTCAGGTGCTTACCGAAGGCTTTACGCTGCGGCATGGCCGGGGAACCTGCGGCAGCTGGAGAATGCCGTAGCGAAGCTTATTGAGGGCACACAGGTCGCAAGAGAAAGGTGTGTACAGGAGCAGCAGGTAGATGAAACCCTGCAGCGAATGCTGGGATACCGCGCGCCATCGGCCTCGGATATCTTCTCAAGAGCAGCATCGGCAATCGCCTCAGAGACGGAGCGCGATGGCTTTGCCTCCGTAGACAGGCTGGCCGCGCGGCTTGTCGAGCTTACCCGGACGATCGCCCTTGAGGCGGTAGGGGGCGAGGTCGACAAAGCTGCGGCGCTTATTGGTGACGACATCGCTTCACTTTCGGTGTTCGCGAACACGGGAGATCGGAGCTGATGAGCCTGGTTACCGTGCATGAATTTATGGCGATCGCAGCAATCGACGCTGAGCGGGTGCTTCAGCTCGCCGCAGCCGGAAAGCTGCCCTTTCAGCGGGGACCCCGCGGGGAACTCCTGATTGAACTGGAAGGGTTGACGCTCGATACGATCGAACTTGCCCCCAAACTTGCTTCAGAGCTTTCCCGCCAGAGTGAGCGTCAACTCCAAGAGATAATCTCCTCTGAGCTTATCCACGCCGCACCTTCGATTCTCGCCGAAGGACTCGAGCTCGCGACAAGATGGCGCGCTCAGCGTGAAAAAACTAAGTAGCTGCCCTTGCACACCGAATATCCGGTGCTTACAGAGTGTAACAGTAGGCAAACCGACCCTTAATTGAATCAACGGGTCGTTTGACCTGTCTGTGTGATAGCTCGTTAGCTAGGTTAATAAGAGGCACAATTATGGGAAGCGTTTTCGTTCCATACTCGGTCGATAACACCCCTGCCGCGATCGAGATCAAGGGGCACCGTTTGTTGATCCTCTCCACCAAGGCAAGCGATCTGCGGAAAGATCTGAAGCGGGTGGGGGGGACAAATATTCGCAAGATCGAGCTCTCTGCAGAGATAGAGCAGCAGAATGCAGTCCTGTCGCAGCTCGCGCTCAGCGCTGGGAGCGGAGTCGTCATTACACCACCAGGCGTAAGCCTGACGGCAATGATAGAGAATCTTGAAAAGCAATTACCGTGGCTGCAATAATGGCGAACTTAATGTTTATTGCGTCGTGCCTCGCTACACTGTTGAGCGGATTATTGGCGAGCTTTACCCTCACGAGGAAGGCCCAGAAGTCGCTCAGCTATAATGTTCCGTTGTATCTCTGAGGTTCCTGCAGCGATGGTTCGACCGCGGGAATAGAGATAGTTGTGCTGAAAAAGCCCATCTAGGTGCGCGGTGGCACCACCGGTGACGATCGATCTAGCTCCCAATGCGGCTAGCGATGCCGCACAGATACTCTGAAAGGTTTCGCTCCAAGCAAGTTTATCGAGTGACCCCTCCGGGCCCGGAGTGGTGCCGTGCTCATAAGACACAAGATGGCTCAGAGCCAGGGCACGAACTGCCATGCTATGCGCATGAAGCTTTCCAAAGGTAGCGATGTTGCTGCTCGAAGGCGCCGCGCGGACAACCTCTCGCAGATCGTTTAGCGCCGTCTCTGATTGCAGATGCCTCGAAAAGGTCAACACCACCCGCTCATACATCAGCGTTGCAACCGCAATCTTCCACCCCTCGCCCTCTCGACCGACGATGTGCTCCGGTGCGATCGGCACCCGTTCTAAAAAGAGT
>CAYTNJ010000151.1:0-2281 GCA_964439155.1 uncultured Candidatus Peribacteria bacterium
GTAAATAAAAGTTCTTAGGCTGATCAGAAGGCCCAGAGCACATATCCCGGTAATCAGGAGAGAGTGCAGATGGCTAGCATGTCCTAAGCTCCCATCAAGCATTGCTACTCTTAAATCCGGGCCTCCCCGCAGGTCCGCCCCACTAGAAAACAGTGCGCTACTAATCACGAACAACCAAGAGAATGCCGACCCTAAAAGCGCCCCAGAACGTTCACCTCGCAGCTGCGACCAAATCAAAAACGGCACAACCCAAAGATACCATCCACTAGAGGCTGGCGTTAGAACAAGCACAGCGAAAAACGCTACTCCTATCAGAGCGAAAAGCAGCTCACTACTCATGCGCTCTATACGCCAAGCGCCGTAAAGAACCAGAGCGTAAACTATCGGCAATAGGTAAAGGCGCAGATCATCACCTAATCGCAGGTGGGCATAGTAAATCTTATCAATCTCTGGAGAGCCCAGCGCCATGTCAATAAATCCAGAGGAAAGTAGCGCAGGAAATTGAAACAGAGCCAACGCTCCGGCCAGGGCCACACAAAAAGGAACAAGCAGAGAGCGCACTCTAGAGTTGCGCCAGAGGTAAACCAACACGAACGGCGCTGCCAAAAGGATGTTTAACTTGGCGGCGATAGCCAAGCCTAGAAAGCCACCAGCAGCCTTGGCCCTAACCTGCTTCAACGACAAAAGCGCGGCGACAAACAGCATGACCGGCAGGATGTCGATCTGGCCGTGCCAGTAGCAGATATAAATCACGATTGGAGAGAGCCAGTAATAGCGCAATACTTGCTGCAACGGGGCCCCCAACAGCTTGAGCAATAGGGCGAAAAGCACCAAGTCATAAATGAGCGTACTTAAGCCAAAGCCGATTTGAGCTAGGCCCTCAAGCTGCAAGACCTTTTCAAGCGTACTCGCCAGCGCCACCCCAGGCAGATAGGCTAAAAACATCACCGCTCCGTACGGGAACGCGAATGAGGTTCCACCCGAGGCTAAGAAGGAACTCCAAGGATCAATCGACGGATTAGCGGTGTAATGCTGCAAGAAAGGCACAAACCAAGCGCTTTGGGTTAATGGAATTGCCCAAACAATCAGCGTCAACCGTAAGAATAAGCCCAGCCAGAACAGTGGGGCCCTTAGCAACTCAGCACGCATGCGCCCCTTCCCTGCCGACGTTCGAATTCATAGCCCTGCGCAGGCGCATGGTAAAGTCGATAGTGCGTTTTATGAACTTAAGCTTATTTGCAAAGCTAAAATTCCAAGTCGAAACTCCATGCAATCGCTTACCAAAGTGTACCGGAAAACGTAGCACGTTCAGCCGCTCACGTTTAGCTTTATAGTACCCATAAAGCTCGAGCGCAAAATCGTGCGGGGCATCGTGCCAACTCTCAAAAAAATCACGGTGGAAAATATTCGGTTGGGCGTTTATGTCCCACAGCGGGCAACGCAGTACCACCGTTTCAAACAGTGACATCCCTACTGTGAAGAAGACATCGCCAAACGGCCGACCGTAGCGCCGCCCCTTTGCAAATGCCCGCTTGGGGTCCTTACAACCACGGATCAACTGCATCGCTCTCAACGCGTCTGCCGGATCGGTCTGATGATCGGCATGCGTCCAACCCAAATACTCTCCGTTACCAGCTTTCAGCCCCTGCAACACGCCATAACCAAAACCCTGATTCACGGGCACATGCACCAAACGAGCGAATGGGAACCGATAAAGACTTTGGCTAAAGATTTGCGACGAATCATCGGTTGAGCCATTGTCAACAAATATCACCTCTACGCTACCATCCTTAAAGACCTCAGCGCAGCGAGCAAACAGCGGGAGCAGGTTCTTTGACTCGTTATAACAAGGGATCACCAGTGATAGAGCTGGCCTGGATTGGTCGTAACTCACAAACACTCCATCAAAAATTAGCACAGCCTTTAAGCGCATGCCCCTGGAAGGTCTGCGTTGGCGCTTGAGCAGAACTCGCGATCACCTGTTGGGCAAACTGCGAAGTTACATCTGGATCCGCGCTCACGCTGTAAGGATGGCTCGACCATTTCGAGAAACAGCGTTGCCAGTAACGGTAGCTTTCAAGATCCTCAGGCGTGCCCCAGCACAGGTAATACTCTACCTCAAATACCTTAACACGCAGCCCTAATGCCAAAGCGGAGTTTATACAGCTATCTACATAAAACTCCTGATTCACCCGTGGACCGTGAGCAAAAAGATGCTCCGCTGCGCGTTTAAAGTCGAATGCGCGCCTAAAGGTAAAAGTGCCGATTATCACAGCATCAC
>CAYTNJ010000152.1:0-2255 GCA_964439155.1 uncultured Candidatus Peribacteria bacterium
TCGAGCCTAGCAAGGAAGTAGTGTGTTTCCAAAATGAGCAACAGCTAGTGCAGCATATCCGCGATTTACTGGCGCATCCAGCGGAGCGCGAGCGCATAGCTGCCGCTGGGCAAGCGCGCTGTATGCGCGACTATAGTATGAAGCGCCAGGCGCAGCGCCTTAACCTGATTTTAAGAGAGCAATTAGACCGCAAGAGCGGAAAGAGTGCGGTAACTGATCAGCCAAAGGAGAGTAGCATGCAACAGGCAAGTAACGTGGATGACGTGATGGTGGCGGTTCGGCAAGGGCTTTCCGCTCTTCGAGCATGTAACTATTCGGAGGCGTTAACGTACTTAAGTGCGGCCGACGCGCAGCAACCAAACGTACCAGAGATTCTGTTTGGAATGGGATTGGCAGCGGCTTCGCTCGGACAGTCCGAGCAGGCGAGTGCTTACCTAAATCGCGTTATTGCCTTGGTGCCTAGCCACCAGCCGGCGCGGGATATGTTGGCGAAGATCTCCGGGCAAGTGACAGCCAGCCCTACCACTAGCACAACGCCCAGCAACTCTTTGCAGGCGCAAGCCGAGCAGGTTATGCAGCTTATCCGTGAGGGGCGCGGCCCAGATGCTATGTATCTAGCGCAGCAGATGGTGGAGCAGAATCCAACTACGCCAGGGGTACACTTCATTTTGGTTTGCGCGTTGAACGTGGTGGGCCGTCATGAAGAGGCTTTACGTGCGGCGCAGCGTGAGCTGGAGATTAATCCAGGCCATGCCGGTGCCCGAGAGCAGTATGAGAGACTGTCTAAGGCGCTTGGTCGCACCAAAGCAGCCGATCTCAACCCAGAGCAACGCTCCTATCACTCCAAGCTGCCGTTGGATGTGTTGCAGAGTATTCAGAAGGCCGGCCACACCTACGCGTATCGTGGGGTGCCGATGATTAAGAACCCCTTTGATATGGCGCTCTATCCGATGTTGCTGTGGAACGTGAAGCCAGCAACTTTGATTGAGATCGGCTCCAAAGATGGAGGTAGTGCCCTGTGGTTTGCCGATATGCTTGGCAACTTTGGCCTTAATACGCATGTTTACAGCTTGGATATTGTAAAGGTTGCTGCGGTATCGCACCCGCGCGTTACATTCATGCAGGCTAATGGACGGGAGCTGGGTAAGACTATTAGCAAAGAGTGGCTTGATAAGCTTCCGCGTCCGATTCTAGTAATTGAGGATGCCGACCACAGCTATGAAACTAGTAGCGCAGTTCTAAATTTCTTCCATCAACACTTGGCCCCAGGCGAGTATATAGTGATCGAAGATGGTATCATTTCGGACCTCGAGCGCGATCCCGACGCCAACAGTGGTCCACACAAAGCGCTCAAGGAATTCATCGCCGCGCACCCTGGCGAATATGACATGGACGCCAGCTACTGCGACATGTTTGGCTATAACTTTACCTGGTGTACCAACGGATTCTTAAGGAAAAAGCGCTATGCTCTGAATTCCACCGTGCCGAGCGCTCAGGTACGGGAGTTTAACACGCTTGACCCTGCTACGCGCGGTGCCACCAGTCAGATGTCTCAGAATGAGAGATTCCAACTCTATTCGGTACTGCGTAACCTGTTGCCGGTAGAACAGGGCGTAACACGCTGCATCGAAGTTGGATCGTTTGCTGGTGCCTCTTTGGCGCTCACCCACGCCACTCTAGAGGCGGCTGGCCGCAAGCCCAATCTAATAGCAGTGGAGCCAAGCGGGGAGCCTGAGTTCTATGAGACTTTGAAGCGTTTAGGCGACGCTGTGACACACGTTAAAGCGTTGTCGCATCAGGCCGCCCCAGCGCTAGCGCAACATCTAGCGCAGCAGGGCGCGTTGGCGGATTTTATCTTTATCGATGGGGATCATTCCTATGAAGGGGTGCGCCAGGATGCGATTGATTACTACGCGCTGCTTAAGCCGGGCGGTGTAATGCTGTTCCACGATTATCTCCCGGCGCTAAATGACCAAAATCGCGAGGCCATTTTCTTCCACCATGGAGGTAAGGAGCCGGGCATACGGCGCGCTTGTCAGGAGGTCATGGAGCAGCAGTTTGGCTGTGAGGTGCTTAATCTTGAGTTGCTATATCCACAAGATCCGACCCAAACGCAGCCGCACCTGCCGGTAATACCGGGGGTGTTCTCTACGCTGCGAGCCTATCGCAAGTCATTGAGGTAGGCTGTGCTGCAGGTACTGCACGTAATCCAGTTTCTTTCCTTGGGCGGGGCGGCGCGCGCGATGATTGCGGCG
>CAYTNJ010000153.1:0-2248 GCA_964439155.1 uncultured Candidatus Peribacteria bacterium
GTGGCGGCGCGCTGCGTATCAATAGTCGTGAGCTGGCCTATGCCGCGCTTGCTGCGGGCTGGACAATGCAGGAGCTGGCGGATCTGCGGGAATTTGAACGCGGCTATATCGACCGTCAGGCGGTGCGGGAAACGGAGAAAACAGCACTGTTCGAGAAACGCCATGGCGAAGGCAAGGAAGGGCTTGAGGCGTTCTTAAAGAGTTACAGCGAAATCGTCGAAGACTTGAATAACAGCACCGCACAACCAGCGATGCCAACCGATGCACAGCTCGCGAAAGAAGATAAAAAATACGCGGCTGCGCTGGAATATATCAAAGCAAACCGCCCCGTAGTGAAACCGCTGGCCGACGAAGACCAGGGATTACCCGCCATCTTCGACGGCAAGCGCCCCATCCTCATTGGCGGCGCTTCGGGCAATAGCTGGGCAGGCATGGACGAGATGGATAAGAAAACCGTCGCCCAATGCATGGAGCTGCTGGTACGAACGATGGACCCGAATAAATGCTATTTCGTGCTCGGCCGCGTGCAGAAAGAAGGGGTGAGCAAGGCGCTCGACCTCGCCATCGGCAAATGGAATGCAGAGCACCCGGAGAACCCCTTCCTTGTGCTTGGGCGCTATGCGGGGGCCTCGGAATTCCCCACCGGCGAGCTGGCGGAGAATATCAGCTGGTTGCATAATATTGAATCGGTCGATAAGGTGCCTGCGTCGCAGCTTGCCTTCACCAAGAAACATAAAGGCCTCGCGCTGATGTTCGACGGGTCGGACTTCACTGCCGAGATGACCTATGGTGCGGAGGACGAGCATATCCCCTACGCCGTGCAGGAGCCAAACAAAGGTCGCATGGCGCGTGTAACGAAGGACGTGCGCACAGACTCCGTGTTCAGTAACCTCGATGCGTTTGTCTCGCAGGTGCTCGAAGGCGTCGGCGAAGACCGTTTCTTCCGCACGAAGAAAGACACAGAGAGCGTGCTGTGCAACGGGATTGACCTCGCAGCGGTGAAGGAAGAAGTGGAAGCCCTGAAGCTGGGGCGCGACGGGAAGCAGATGCACAGGAGAAACTGGACGCTTCATCCGAACGTGGTGCTTCCACCGTCTGATGAGCGCTCTCCAGCCTAGGTAAGAATTAGTTCCACTAAGCCTTCTTTTTCTCATCCGTAATCGGGCCGTGGGCGCGGCCGTGGACGAACTGGTCGACATAAGGGTTGCCGGAATTGTCGATGGCGGATACCGGCCCCGTCCAGATGATTTTGCCTTTATAAATCATCGCCACTTTGCTGGCGATTTTGCGCACGCTCGCCATGTCGTGCGTGATGGTAACGGCGGTGGAGCCGAGCTTTTTCACGCAGCTCACGATGAGGTCGTTAATCACGTCCGCCATGATGGGATCAAGCCCCGTGGTCGGTTCGTCGAAGAAAAGAATTTCGGGCTTCGAGGCGATGGCGCGGGCGAGGCCGACGCGCTTTTGCATGCCGCCAGAAAGCTCGGACGGGAGGAGGTCGGCGACATCCGCACCGAGGCCTACGGCCTCCAGCGTTTCAACGGCGAGGGCGTGTGCCTCGGCGGGAGTGAGTTCCTGCCCGCGTTCCTTGGCGCCGAAGGTGATGTTTTTCCACACTGGCAGCGAATCGAACAGCGCGCCGCCTTGAAACAACATGCCGACTTTTTGCAGCATCGCCGCACGCTCGCGGAAATGCATATGGGTGACATCGACCCCGTCGACCTCGACCTTGCCGGAATCCGGCCGAATGAGGCCAAGCACGGTTTTGATGGTCACCGATTTGCCGGAGCCGGAACCGCCGATGATGACCAGCGACTCGCCCGGCAGCACGTCGATATGCACGCCATCCAGCACAACTTTTTTGCCGAATTTTTTATGGACGTCGGTGAGTTTGATTTTGGGAACGGCGTTGATCATATATCCTCCTGCCTACATCCCGAAAAAGAGTTCGGTGAGCAGGTAGTTCGACAGCAGAATGAGGATCGACGCCGAGACCACCGCGTTGGTGGTGGCTGCGCCCACGCCCTGCGCGCCGCCCTTGCTGTGATAGCCGTGATAGCAGCCCATGAGCGCGACGAGGAAACCGAACACCGCCGCTTTCATCATGCCGCTCGTCACGTCGAACCATTCGAGGTAATCCCACGTGTTGTTGATGTAGGGAATCGGCGCAAAGCCCAGCGCTTTCACGCTCACCGCATAGCCGCCGAAAATGCCGATCACGTCGCCCACGAACACGAGGCAGGGCAGC
>CAYTNJ010000154.1:0-550 GCA_964439155.1 uncultured Candidatus Peribacteria bacterium
GATATGATTAGGCCAACGTCCGAACTGTTTAGACACTGCAGAGCCTGTTCGCCATCCGCGGCTTCGCTGATAGTTGTAAAGCCAATCGTGCCTAGCAGTTTGCGCATCACACTGCGAACCGCTGCGATATCATCAACAACTAAGACGTTTATTGAGACGTTGATGTCCTGCGGAGTGTTCACACGTTCTCCACGGTCTTTAAGGTTCTCAGAAACATCACTACCATCGGCTGACCCATTACACGGTAGTTAAGCTGAACCTCCCCGTCATGCAGCCGCGGTAAGGAAGGTATCTCAACTGTATCACTGACATGAAGTTGAAAAGCGACATCTTCACCATAGCATGCCACCAGCAGTGAGCCGGTAAGTACATTGACTAGTTCGCCGAGTGTTTGACGTGCCAGTTCGGGGCTGGCTTCGCACATCTCCCCAACCATTTCATTGGTTAGCGCCCCGGCCAGTTGTGGAGTGCAACATACCGAGTAGGCTCCCTGCGTTAGGCCGGTAAATCCCAAGCGCGCCATCATGATGGGCTCAGTAGCCCTGAAGAG
>CAYTNJ010000154.1:560-2230 GCA_964439155.1 uncultured Candidatus Peribacteria bacterium
ATCGACTCGCTGGATATCTGAGACGGACCAGTTGTTTAGTATCTCGCGCAGAGCGATATCGATGTAGTTTCCAAGTTGTGCGTTCGCGGCGGCTTTCATTCTCATCTGATATCGGCTGACCCGCGCGGCATCTACAGTTCTGTGCTTTTAAGACCGAACACTTTGAGATTACTAGTAAATTCGCGCTAGGTAACAACCACGACAGAGCACATTGCGTGCGCGTTCCTGTGGGACATAGGACTCAGTTGTGGCCTGGCAATTGGCGCACGGTAGGGCAACCGGATAGTCACGATATCGCAACGCTGCGCGGCGTTGGTGACGCTCGTCTGGGTGTAGATTGGGAAGCGGCACTGCTAGCTTTCTGTAAAGGGCTAATTCGGCCTCTGTAATACGGAATGGTCGTGAACTAACGGCGCACTGCACCTGAGTATTCGTAAATGAGACCTGGCTTAGATCGTCTGGGAGTAGCGCCGATGCGATTGCGGACTCGCGACTGACGGTCGGACCGCTTTCGTGTTCGTTCCAAGCTAGCCCGTGCGTTTGAGCCTGCTCCCGAGTGATAGGATACAATTCCTGCGCCACTGTTTCGTTGTAGCCAAAAGGCGAGCAGTAGGCTGGGAAAAACTCACCAAACTCACCGCGTGCCCGCATATCGGTCTCGATTCGGGCGCAAAGCTGCGCGTACTCGGCTGGGCTGTATTGATTATTAAGAATGCAGTACTGCTTGTGGTTAAGCCCTACGCAGCCGAATAAATCGCGGGAGTTCATGCACAGGTCGCAATAGGTAAGATTGGCTGAGTCTCGGCAGACGTTACAAAGCCGGATGTTGTTGCCAAAGCTGCACCCGTGGATCTCCAAACTCCACTCAGATTCGTTCGACTCTAGATTGTCATAGCAGTTATGGCAGCCGTAAAAGCTGCGGCTGTAGGCGCAATCTTTGGAATCGTTGGCATCCACACAGCCATGCACCCGCTCAACGTTGCGCAGGTAGCTGCCGCTGCTCTCGTCGGCCTGGCTGCAAACTTCGGCTGGATGAATGGCGCTGTGAAGGATCTCTTGAAAAGCTGCGCTAAGCTTGTCCCACGTACGCCGGCTGGTGAGTGGGTGCTGATTGAGGAAGTCGAGGTACTCATCTTTGCTAACCGGTTTGTTGAAAACATGGTAAGACTTGTTGCGTAAGTTGCTACACAAGATGCAGTTCTGGCAGCTGCGGCAATCGAAGAGAAAAGCGCTGTCGCTACACTGTTCACAGTATAGTAGCCCCTTGGAGTTGTAGCAGTTTTTGCAGTCCACACATTCGTATACCAACTCGCTGTCAAAGACGTATGATAGTTCGGCGCTATCCGTGCAGTTGACGGTAAGACCCGATGAGTACATGACGCCTCGGCACATGCCGGTGTTAAAGCCCATGTAGCAATCCTTATGACTGGGGGCGTGGTTGGTGTCGTTGGAGTTTTCGCTAGCCTGGTGGTGCAAAGTCGGTCGGGGCACCTCCCGCATCAGCTCGCGAAACTGATCGAAGAACGAGCGGCTAGAGTCATACTGGCGCCCATAATCCAGCGCATCCCACTTATCACTCCACCAGGCCTGGGTCTCATAGACCTTGAGCGGCTTATCGGGGGAGTAAAGCGAAATAATTGGCGCTCCGGTCAGATCGCAGGTGTCGCGGT
>CAYTNJ010000155.1:0-2185 GCA_964439155.1 uncultured Candidatus Peribacteria bacterium
CCGTCCGGAAGTTGGAGTGACCATTGCAGGCGCGGAGCCGCCGGTCTTCACCATTGTTCTCGACGCAGAGCAGGTTCGGAGCGCCATCGGCGTCCATGATGGGATCCATGGCAACGGTGCGCCACTCACCCTCCGGCTGATTCGTGTACTCCTTGCGGAGGACCGGACCAACCTCAGCGGGGCACTTCCGCCACCCACGAGCGAGACCGGCAGCGATGATCTCCGCCGTGGTCGCATCGCGATCGCCACAGAGCTCGCGCCCCGTGGCACACACGAGTTCGAGTTCTTCGAGCTCGTGGGCGAACGTCATGCGCTCGAGAATTTCGCGACCCCAGGTCCCGACCTTGTTGCCGGCAGCCTCGAGCGCCTCGGCTGCTGCCGCTGCGTTCTTGAACTGGCCAATCTGGATCTTGCGCCAGATGGGCGTGGGGGTGGTCGTCACCGGCGCGAGCTCTCTGGTCGGCCACGGATTCTCCATGCGGAGGAAACGCTTGCAGGCCTCGAGCCACTTCGGATCAGACAGCTTTCCGAGAAGGTCGATGGCGACCGGCAGGACATGATCCTGCAGCCTCACGAGCTTCCTCACTGCCCTGCCGAGCATGTCGTTGGACATGGTCAGCCTCCTTGATGTTGCCTCTCTCGTACCGTTCCAGGATAATCCCCGGGGTATCGGTTGAAAGCGGCCTTCTGGCGCCTACTTAGCGGCAAAAGGCTGATTTCAACTTAGCGAGCTAAGGTAGCACAAAATGAGCCAGAAGTCAAGCTGACCTGCATGACATTTGGCTAATATTTGCCCTTTCCATTCAAATTTACATGGCGAGCGGCAGAGGATGCATTGAAGCTGGATTTCCCTCTATAATATCGCGAATTCGGTAGGCGCCGTGGGTTGGCGCCCCCACAAAGCCATTCCAAGCAAGTCGAGCGAGCGCTCCGGACTTTTGCCAGTCAAAAAGCCACTCATGTGCGTAGCGCGGATCGAGCTGATCAATTCCCGCCCCAATATGCATCAGCCAATCGCGGTTAAAATCTTCCTGTGAGCCAACAGGCGGCGCCATAATAATCGGGATTCCCAATCCTGCGTAAAAAGAAAGCTCGGACGGTTTTGTCCAAAGAATGTCGATGTCACGCATGAGCTTTGAAAAGGCGTCGAAGTATTCCTCGCGTGTTGCGCGATACATCAAATGAACGCTCCCAAGCGATCCGGTTGTTCCAATTTTTAAACTTGTTGCAAGAGCTTCAAACTCCTTTTTCACCGAAAGGTGTGTTCCTGCAATTAAATGAAGGAGAACTTTCTTCTGCCGAATCGCTGGCGCGAGACTTTTCAACAGCGTTTTCCCAATTTCTTTCTGAGCGCCGGCACCTCCCATTGCGAATCCGACATTTAGCACGGTTCGTTTTTTATCTTCCACGGCGTCGCAATACCCCTGCCCCAAATAGGCGTTTACCGCAGTACCCGTGTGACCCATGAAAGCTCCATTCACATCTAAGTTACAGATGCGGCGCATGAGATCGCGCAGTAAGAGAGGTGAATCTTCCCCACCGATTGCTTCCACGGGTAGTGGGAAGCCGGTCAAATGAATATTTTTTTCGGGTACGCCATACAAGGCGAGACGTTCCGCAACGCGCGTTGAAGGAGCGAAATACTTAATGCGTGTTCGCTTTGGCACAAGTGGCGCCCATGCACGTGCGATGTCGCTGTCGGTGCAGAGTACGTAAATATCTTCTGGGTATCCATATTCTTCAGCCGCAAACGCAGGCGCCATAAATGTCGAGACGATTGGCTTTGGATTGGCCGCCAATTGCTCTACAAGATGGCGCATGAATGCGCGACGACGAATCAATACATAAAATTGGCGAACTTGCAGGCTGGGATGCGATAGGTCGCGACGTGGATAGAATGACGGAATACGCTGCAATTCGTCCATCACTTGAAATGCCGCTTCACCAAGAATTGGGAATTTGCGAAAACGCGAAATGCGCTCGTACCACACACGACTCTGATGCCAGAGTGCTTTGTCGGCCGCAGGGATACCAGGGTAATCGTTTGCAACCTTCACCTCCTTTTCTCCAAGTACCGAACGCAAAACACGTGCCGGGCGTTCATGCCCATACCCCATGTTTACCGCCACGATGTGTGCGGATGTTTTGCGCGCCTCCTGCATACTCCTCCGAGTTACTCCCAGTA
>CAYTNJ010000156.1:0-2158 GCA_964439155.1 uncultured Candidatus Peribacteria bacterium
CGCCGCTGCCTTGGCCCCTGATTGCGGTCCCGCGATTTGGTAGCCGATTTGGTTACTAACTTCGGCTGCGATTTGGTAACTGATCGGGCACGCAATGCTGGCACCACCTTGGCCTACGATTTGGTTGCTGAACAGGCCCGCCGCTTTGCCCAAGGGGTGTGACACATGTCACACCTAACGGATTCGACACGCCCGGCCCCAGGTAGTAGTTTGACTTTCGAGGTCGGGACCGCCCCGGCCGAGAAAGGCAGCTTTGGCTCAGATCCTCTCCACGCAGGACATCCGGAAGGCCCCCCGTGGTCGCAAGGCCGAGTTGGACCCCGAACTGGTGGAGTTGTTCGCCACGCTGGAGCCGGGTCAGATGATCCTGCTCGACACCGAGTTCTCGCCCGTGGGCGACGACAAGACCGAGCGTGGCAAGGTGTCGCAGATCGTCCGGAAGAACTGGAAGCACGCCCGGCCCGACGCCGTGTGCTCGGTGAACTTCACCACTGAGGGACTCGCCCAGGTGAGCATCCACGACGCCAAGACGGCGGCCCTGCTCGCCGCCAAGGCCGAGGCCGAGGCGGAAGCCAAGCCGGAGGCCAAGCCCGCTGCCAAGCCCACCGCCAAGGCGGTGAGCAGCGGCAAGCGGTAGCCAGCAACCAAACTGGTAGCCAAAGCGGGGAGCCAATTGGCTCCCCGCTTTTGCTTTCATAATCCTAATTTGGTTTCAAAATATCCACTAAATTTGGTCACCGATTTGGTGCCGCTAATTGCGGGTGCTTTGGCGCGAACCCCAGCGCCAAAGCACCCGCCAAATCAGGTCCGCGATTTGGTACCCAATGCTGCCGCAGATTCGGGGGCTGGTTTGGTTCCTGCTTTGCCCAAGTGGTGTGACACATGTCACAGTGCATTGACTTGCAATGGTCGGGCCACAGCACTAGATTGACTCTTGCCGGTTGGGAAAGCCCCACAGTGCAGAAAGGTCCACTACCGTGGCACAGATCCTCACCACTGACCAGATCCGCAAGGCTCCCCGAGGCCGCAAGGCCGAACTCATGCCCGAGTTGGTGGAGTTGTTCGCCACCCTCGACATCGGCCAGATGGTCCTGCTCGACACGGAGTTCGATCCGGTCGGGGACGACAAGACCGAGCGTGGCAAGGTCAGCCAGATCGTCCGCAAGAACTTCAAGGCGGCTCGCACCGATGCCGTCTGCTCCGTGAACTTCACCACGGAGGGTCTGGCGCAGGTCAGCATCCACGAGGCGAAGACCAAGGCGCTCCGTGAGGCGCAGGCCGCCGAGGCGGCCGAGGCCAAGGCGGGAGCCAAGGCCAGCAAGTAGGCAGAAGCCAAGCCTGCCGCCAAAGCCCCCGGCCTTCGGGCCGGGGGCTTTCTCGTCATAATCCCGATTTCGTACCAAATCACGCGCTCCATCGGGAACCAAATCGGCTCCCAAATATCATGGGCGCTTTGGCGCGAGGAACGAGCGCCAAAGCGCCCACCAAACTTGGCGGGTGATTCAGGGGGCGATTTGGTTGCTAGAGAAGCTGGACGACTACCTCACTGACCAAACCGCGGAGGTAACGAATGTCTCCGTGGTGGGCGCAGAGGTGACAGAGCATCAGATTTCCTCCATCTCTGCCCCGGCGATTGCTCGTTCCGCCATCTCTACCCAACTGAGAAGTGAGTCTGCCATCTTGCACATTTCCTCATCCTCATGGTGGGTCAGCTTCTCAAGTCCGACCCTCCAGTTCTCTACTGCCATTTCGATAGCTGCCAATTCCAGCCCCGAAATTTGCATTGTCCCTTGGGTCGGCATTTGGTTCCTCACATTCCCGTGTAGTTGGCTTCGTACCGGTCGGCTGCCCGGTCCGCTTCGTACTCGGCTGAGCCGAGGTATTCCTCCCGATCGAACGCTTCCTGATCCTCCCAAATTTGGGCGTAGCATTCGTCGCACATTTCGCTTCCAGCAGTGCGGGTGCCATCGGGGATTTCCTCGCCGCAGCAGGCGCAATCGTTGGGGGTCACCCGCAGCCCCCGCATTGCGTAGAGCATTTCCATGTCGGCATCGGTGCCGATTTCGGGGGCGATTTCGGACTCGTAAGCGTGGACCAACTGATCCAAGCGGTAGGAGAGTCGATCGGAGTGGGGCAGTTCGCCGTAGATCATGGCCTA
>CAYTNJ010000157.1:0-2148 GCA_964439155.1 uncultured Candidatus Peribacteria bacterium
CCGCCTTCCGCCGCGCCTCCGGCGATCAGCTGTCGCTGTTGTAGGGACTTATTAGCCCTGCGCCAGTAAATCCAACTGAGGATCGGCTTTTGTCTTGCTCTCGATGATCATCTCCGCCACTTCTACGCCCAGCGCCTGCTCGAACCACTCCGCCACCATGCGCCGGTGGCACCAGGTTTTGCTCTGACGAGCTTCACCTGGCGCGGCCAGTTTTTCATGGCATAGCAGTACCGGTTCATGCCCGTCAGCCAACACATGCAAGTCATCCCATATTTTTTGTGGATCAAGCGGACCCAATATCTCGCGAAAATAGCGCTCGCGGTAGGTGGCATAATCCTCATAGGGCGGATCGAATAGCCATTTTCCTGGCGTGAGTGCTTTGTAAACTCGGAAACCAGCCGTAACGCGGCGTGGAGCTGTCCGCGCAATCGATATCCGTCCTGGGCCGGAATAGAGATAGAAGCTGCTGGTTTTCATGCGTCAGCCCGCCATCTCCACCTTCAGAATTCTATCCACGCGGAACATGCGCTCCTCGCCCGCCTTGGTGCAGAAGGCTTTCATGCCGGGATATCCCTTGCCCTGGTATGACGCCGTGCCGACCGTCATCGGGATGACCACGCGCTCGGATTTGGTGTCGTTCGCCTTGAGGTAGGTCATGCTGAGCTTGGCTTTTTCTTTGATTGCCTGACGGATGAGCGCCATTTTTCCGTCGAGCGACAGATCAGCTTCCGACTTTTTGTACTGGTAGCCGGTGAGGAAATCGAAGATGCGGAAATCTGCGCGGATGTGTTTCTTTTCGATGCGGGTTTTCAGCACGACCCCCTCGAAACTGGTGCAGCGCGACAGCGCCACATACATCTGTCCGGCAACGAACGTGCCGCGATCAATATCGATGATGACGCGGTCGAACGTTTTGCCCTGGCTTTTGTGAATCGTTACCGCCCATGCCAGCCGGAACGGGAATTGCGTGAACGTCCCCACCGGCTCGGAGACGATCATGCCGCCTTCGAGCGCGAACTTATAGACCTCCCAAGTGAAGGGATAAACGCTCACGAGTTCTTTATCGTCTTGTAGCCGCACCTCTAGGTAGCTTTCGTCTTCATCGTCGGTTTTCAGCGCCTCGATGACACCGATGCTGCCATTGACCCAGCGGCGATCCTGATCGTTGTTCACCAGCATGATCTGCGCGCCCACCTTGAATTTCAGCTCGGTGGCGGTAGGATAATATTCCTTGCCGAAATCGCCTTTGATGGCAGCGCTTGAGCCGTGCATCTTGCCCTTAAGCGCAGCGAGATGCTGCGCGTTGATTTCGTCTGCCTTCTGGTTGGTCGTGGTGAGGCTGATATAGAATTCCTTGCCGCTCGGCGCATAGCCTGGCTGAAAACGACTGTTGAGATGCTCAATATCGCTTTCCTCCACCGAATTATTGCGGATGCGGTTGAGCAGATCGACGAAGTGCTGATCCTTCTGCCGATAGACTTTTTCCAGTTCGACGATTTCCAACTCGGCATCGCGCAAAACATGGGCGCTGAAGAAATAGGGCGTCTTGTAATGGCCGTTGAAAATCTCCTTTTCCGGCGCGGTTATCACCGGCGGCAGCTGGTAGAGATCGCCGACAAAAATCATCTGCACGCCGCCGAACGGCTTGGCCGCATCCGGCCCGTACATGCGCAGGAACACGTCGATGCAATCGAGCAGGTCGGCGCGCACCATCGACACCTCGTCAATAATGATGGTTTTGAGCTTCTTATAGAGCTTGGGATTGCGCGGCTTGGTCTTTTTGGTGCGGATTTTCTCCGGCGTCACGTCGATGTAGAAATGGAAGAATTTATGGATGGTCTGGCCTTTGACGTTCAGCGCCGCCACGCCGGTCGGCGCGAGCACCACCGGCTTCTTCTTCGTATTGCTGCAGAAATGCGAGAGCAGCGTCGATTTGCCTGTCCCCGCCTTGCCGGTGACGAACAGGCTCCTGTCCGTCTCCTCCATCAGCGACAGCGCTTGCCGGAAACGGTCGTTGAGGTCGATTTTGCCTTTTGTCGCGGTTGCCATAACGGTCATGCCTTTTGCCGTGAATCATCGGGGATATTGGCAAATGGTTCAAGTGTTTGATGCGCACAGCGCACCCGTTTGATAGAATCATCTTTATGC
>CAYTNJ010000158.1:0-2139 GCA_964439155.1 uncultured Candidatus Peribacteria bacterium
CTAACAATGTTCAGGTTCCGGATACCGATATCTCACTAAAAATAGATACTTACCATAGCTCACAGGACGAGAATAGCACCTATCTTGTAAGCACGATAAGTTACCCGCCAGATATCGATTTTTCGAATCCCGAATCCGCTCTGGAGGGGGCGCTAAATGGAGTGCTCAACTCTAACGCCGGAAACAAATTAATATCATCCGATTTTATCGACTACAATACATTTCGCGGATTGGATTATACGGTTAAATCTGAAAGTGAAAATACCTACATGCGAGGAAGATTGGTATTGGCCGGCAATAAACTCTATCAGCTAATGGTTGTTTACGAGCCGGGCGGAATTAATAACGCTAATTACTATAAATTTATAAACTCGTTTCGAATAAAATAAGTTATGTTTTGCCGTAACTGCGGAAAAGAACAGCATACCGCCGATGATTTTTGTTGCTTTTGTGGCACAAAAGTATTGAAAACCTCGCTTAAAGAAGGGTTTTTGAACAGCTTTTGGCTTAAGTACGGATTACGATTTACAGCGCGTGCAGCACTAATAGTTCTAGCCTTAGCTACCTTGGAAAGCGTATACGGAGACTTTGAAAAAATCACAACCTCCATCCTGATCGTAATCACTGTGACACTTCACGGTATTGCTTCAAGTCTAAAAAAGATGATGGCTATGGAAAATATTAAAAAAACTAGTCATTTCGATCAGTTAATTAAACACTCTAATGAGATTTCACTCGCTAAGAGCAGCGTTCAAACGGAATTTGAAACAGATTTTAGACATAAAATTGAAACATGCACTGCAATGGCGTTTAAGTACCTGATATATGTGGTGGCCGCTTTTACGCTCTTCGAAGCGCTATAGCAAACAAGGGCACGATCGGTAATGCAAGCCGCGATCAAGCTCGTTACAGGATGGGGCCACGATCACGAAATCCGGGCTCAGCAAACTTCAGCAACTCGTTAACGGCTTTCTGAGAATGGTTAGCGCGCGAGATAGGTTCGTTTTTTTTGGGGGGGGTCAAAAGCCCCGCGAGGGTTCGAATCCCTCTCTCTCCGCCACGTCGCTCGCGAGCGACGTGGCTCCGCCAAACGAAAGGATGTATTCCTTCTTTGGCTTGAGCCACGGCTCGAACAGCGAGACCAAAGAAAGCTCACTCATACACTGGGTGAGTTTTCTCTTTATGTAGGTATTGACATAGGATACTCATCCGTGGAACGGAGTAAGTATGTGGTACTTCTATATTCTGCAAAGCACGCCTAAACCAGATTACTTCTACAAAGGCTCGACAAATAATCTTCAACGAAGATTGGAACAACATAATACTGGTAATGTTTTCTCATCCGCGCCTTATAAGCCCTACTCATGAGACTGGTTCTATTCTCCTCCGTAGCCTTGCAACGAGAAGCTCTGACGCGTCATTCGCCATTCGTAAACTCGTTGTATTAGTTCGTCCACGGTACCGCCATCGTCATGATACCGAAATAGCCTCATCATTTCTTTTATGAACTGATCCATATCTTCGGCCACAAATTTTATATCAAGGAGTTTTGAAATATAGTCACGTTGCTCTTGGCTAACGATAATTTTGGTAAGAAAGGCTCCTCCGTTATGTTCAATCTGACACAAGCGATCGATCAGTGTTATTTGTTCCTGAAATGACGTCGGTTCTTTCCAGGTTTCTAGGAGAAGGTGGCAGATGTCGATCCATCGACTTCCTCCGTATGAGGTGCTCCAGTTGATCCGCTTCCAGCTAAATAAGTCGTATGCCTCGTGGAGATAGAGCCGCACCTCTTCGGTGGTGCCATATTGAAGAAACGTCTCTAACGTCGAAAAACGGCTTGGGATAGTCAGATTGGGTATCGTTGCTGAAGCGTTCCACGAAGTTGCTACTTCCGCGGCTACAGTCATGACTCCGTGACAGGCAAGCCGATAAAAGAGCTTACGTACTTCCTTTTTTAGTACGGCAAGGAAATCTTCAAAGATTACACGTGAACGAAATGTAAGAGTTTTTCTCGATTCCGAAAGTTGCGTTTTATACTGCTGTATTTCTGCTGTTATGAATACGGTTGTGTAAAACTCTAAGAGATCTGCCTCCAATCCCTTTAGTCACGGCCACGCTTCTCGTTGAGCTAGCTCA
>CAYTNJ010000159.1:0-1618 GCA_964439155.1 uncultured Candidatus Peribacteria bacterium
TTGAGAATCTCGACCCATTGCTGGCGGCCGACCGCCAGTTCCCACACATAGGCAGACGCATCAGTATCAGTAAGGGTCAGCAGTTTTTTTTCATCAGGGCTTAGATACACCCTTCCGGTATTTTTAGCCTCGGGGATTAACTGCTTTAAAAACTGGCCCGTTTTAATATTCCAGTAACTGACTAAATAATTCTCTGTAAGACTGATAAGATTATCACCACCTGCTGTAATAATAACAGACTTCAGTTTACCACTATGCTTCAGTACATGTATTTTTTTACCTGAGGCTATTTCCCAAATGATGACAGAACTATCAGCAGCTCCAGAAGCCAGAAATTTACCATCAGGTGTAAGCGCAAGGGCAGAAATCGAAGACGAATAAATTGTTTGTCCGGCCAGTTTGTTAAAATCAATTTTCGGAATCTCCCCATGAATTAATTGATACTTTTCTATCCCTGTTTTACCATCCCAAATAATAACCCTGTTATCACCCGCTGTAACAATATTTCTATTGTCTTTCGTAAATTTTGCAAATAAGACCTGTTTGGTATGACCCTCAAGACTAAACAGAAGCCTTCCTGTAAAGAGTTCCCAAACCTTTGCCGTTTTATCAGCAGAGGGTGTTACCATGTATTTGCCGTCTGAACTAAAATCCGGCGTATATACCTCGGCCAAATGTCCTTTGGGAATACCTAAAACCGGGGTTTGTGCCCGCAGTAGCAGATTCCATGACAAAAAAAGAAAAACGTAAAATAGTTTTTGTTTCACTTTCTAATATTAAACTATTCCAGCCAAAACAGAAATACCCGAATCCCCCAACCTCAGCTTCCCTCTCTCAACCACTTTGTCATCCTGCCTGCCCGCCGTGGCGGGAGCCTGTCGAAGGGTGTCGAAGCATTGTCGAAAAGTGAATCTATCGAAGACTCCGGACTCCCAACTATCTACTCCTGACTATCGACTATTTACTCCCTACTCCAGACTCTCCCTCCTCACCTCCTCCACTCCCATGGCGCTATGGGGTTCGGCTCACTCCACAGGCCGATGCGTCGTTTCCTCGCTTCCTGTTCTAATGCAGCATAACTGTTATCGGTTGAATACTTTTTATAATGCCAGGCCAGTCCTGCTTTTACCAATGACTTGTTCAGGTTTTCACCGGAGGCAGTGATCACTTCACCGATCAGCCGTTTGCTGCGGTCGTTTTCGTTGTGATGCTGAATGGTGACAGTTTGCCCGAAGCATTTATCGGATATAAATTGTTTTGTTGCCTGCCCGTAGGGCTGTTTCTTTTCCGGGCAATCAATATGAGCGAGGCGGATAGTAAGCTTTTTGTTGTTGTATAAAATAGCAATGGTATCGCCGTCTTTTATGCTGATCACTTTACCACTGAGCTCGGCAGGCGGTTGTTTGGTGGCAACGGGACAGGCCGATACCAGCGGACAAATAAGTAGTAGTAAAACAAAACGGTACCACATCGATTATAAAAATAATGAGAACTATTCTAAACCTTTCTGTCACCCTGAGGAATCGAAGGGTCGAAGGATTCGCGGCCAGCCTCATTCCGCATTAGCGGAATCATCTGTGTACATTTCCATTCACCGCAGGTGTTATTCAAACTTAAC
>CAYTNJ010000159.1:1676-2116 GCA_964439155.1 uncultured Candidatus Peribacteria bacterium
GTAAAAGCTTCGTTCTAATGTTCAATCTTATAAAAGGTATTCACCTCGGTCCGCTGCTTCAATCCTGCTAACTCCAGCAGCATTTCACGATATTTTTCCTTATCGCCTTTGAGGAGATAGCTTACCATCCAGTCATCCGGTATGACCAGTTTGCCGGTAGCTGTTTTTGTTCCTACTAAAGTGATGAAACTAGTAACCCAGGGTGTTAAATTCCAAAAAGGTTCAGGTGAAATAAATTTGTTCGGTCCGGGTTGCATTAAGGCAGGGGTTGATATTAAGGCATTAAGAAAAAAAAGAAAAAATCCCTTTTCAATCATTGCTGATTTGTTCTCATTGAGCCATTGTTCGCTGATTATTGTTTCATCGAGACTGATTGTTATTTCTTTGATATCCTCAGGCGCAACCGCAAATACTTCTTTTTCACGGGGTATTTTGTAGTT
>CAYTNJ010000160.1:0-2109 GCA_964439155.1 uncultured Candidatus Peribacteria bacterium
CTTGCGAGAACGCGATTTTGAGTCGCGCGCGTATACCATTCCGCCACCATGGCTGCGGCGGAACTATACCATCAGTTGGCAGGGCGAGTGAATCCTTACCAAATCGACGTCTGCTGGCGTCCTTTTGACCTATTTTCCTGTATGATTCCGGCGTGAAACCCTATTCCCGCTTTATCTTCGAAAGCTATTCCTTCGACGCCCAAACGGGCACGGTGGAATTGCGCTATAGCCTGGATGGAGAAGTTCCATTCGTGGAAACGCTCCGGTTTGGACATGCCATCGACATGACCGGTCTCGACGCCGAGGCTCTCGACCGGGCGCTGTTCGCGCTGCATTTGGCCGGCGGTGCCAGTTACTACAAAACCTGCCTACCCAAGACGATCGAGATCAAATCTGGCTCATTAAGCCAACAGCAGACGGCCTTCTGGAACGCGCTTTATGAGAACGGTTTGGGAGAATTTTTCTATAAAAACGACATCGATTTCCGGGAGTTGATCAAGTTTCCGGTTGGTGGCTCACCCTTGCCCTCACCCCACTTGTCGGCCGTAGCCTTGGCGAAGGCTGAGCCCTCTCCCAAGGGAAGAAGGAGCGAAGACCATCGACGCGTACTTGTCCCAGTAGGCGGTGGCAAAGACTCGACGGTGACTATTGAACTGCTCAAAAAAGCCGGCGTGGACGTGACGCTCTTCCGCATGGGCGGGCATCCCGTCATCGAAGCCTTCGCCAAAATCGCCGATTGTCCGCTGCTCACCGTGGAACGGGCTCTCTCCAAGGAACTCTTTGCGCTGAACGAACAAGGCGCCCTCAACGGCCACGTGCCGATTACGGCTTATCTCTCGCTCGTCGCCGTGGTCACCGCCATCCTCACCAAGCATGACGCCATCGCGCTAAGCAACGAACGCAGCGCGGAGGAAGGTAACGTGGAGTTCCACGGCAAGGAGATCAACCACCAGTGGAGCAAGAGCTTGGAGTTTGAACGAATGCTCCAGAACTATGTCCAAACCTGGATCACGCCGGACGTCTCCTACTTCAGCCTGCTTAGGTCTTTAAGCGAACTGCACATCACCAAGCTGTGCGCCGAACTGACGCCGTACTTGGATACCATCACCAGCTGCAACGCGAACTGGAGGATTCTCAAACCGAAAGGAAAAGAACGATGGTGTGGTACATGCCCAAAGTGCGCTTTCGCCTTCGCGCTGTTCGCCGCGTTCCTGCCTAAAGCCGAAATAGTGAAGATGTTCGGCAAAAACCTCTTCGAGGGGATTGTCGTGATCAAGCGCCGGATCAGCCGCACTCTCCCCTCTTTACCGCGAGCTGCTGGGCATCGAAGGCCACAAGCCGTTCGAATGCGTGGGCACGCCGGAGGAGACGAAAGCCGCATTCGCGCTCGCCAAGAAGCAGGGCGGATGGGAGGGAACGCCGATCATGGAACTCTTCGAACAAGAGACGAAGGCGCCGTCGCAGAAAGTCATCGATGCATTGCTCACGCCTTCTGCAGAGCACGCGCTGCCCGAACAATTCTCCACACTCCTCCATGACGCTCTTTGATCTGACGGGCAAAAAAGTGGCGATCCTCGGGTTTGGCAGAGAGGGCAAAGCCGTGCTCGACGCACTGAAGCGACTGAGTATTCAGTGCGACGTGACCGTACTTGATGCTTCACCCGATACGACAGCAGAAGACTGCGCCGTCATCGCCGGACCGCAGTATCTTGCGCATCTTTCCGCCTTCGACGTGATCGTGAAATCTCCCGGCATTCCGCCCAAGCCCGAGATCGACGCCGTGCAAGAACGCATCACCACGGGCACGAGGCTGTTCTTCGAAACCGTAAAGCCCTCCGGTGCGCTCATCATCGGCATCACGGGCTCCAAGGGGAAGAGCACGACCACGACGCTCATTCATCAATTGCTCCAAGCCGGGGGATTTCGCGCGGAGCTGGTGGGCAACATCGGCGTCCCGGCGCTCAGTCGCATTCGTGAGGCGTCACCCAAAACCATCTTCGTGCACGAGCTCAGCAGCTATCAACTGATGGATCTGACCGTGAGCCCGAAGATCGCCGTCGTCACGTCGTTCTTCCCGGAGCACTTGGATTACCACGGCTCGCTGGAAGC
>CAYTNJ010000161.1:0-2098 GCA_964439155.1 uncultured Candidatus Peribacteria bacterium
GCGCCCTTTGGCGCCGCGCGGCATGGTAAGGTAGTCCCCCGCCGTGAAAGCCATATGGCCGAAATCGCAGTAAAGATCGCCCTCACCTGCGTGGATGAACAGCAGCTCGTCGCCATCCGCGTTGGTCACGAGGTGATCCATCGCGCCCGAAAGCTGCCAGTAACGCATGCTCATGGTGCCGTTATGGAACATCGGCACTGCGGCCCATGGGCTGGTGCTGCTCTCGGTGAATTTGGTGAGGTCATACGCACGCGGGCGAAGCTCCCCCTCCCACGCGATCCAGCCGGTGGGTTTATGCGTGTGGTGCAGCTGGGTGACGGGGCCGAAGAACCCCTCTCGCCCGAACTCGCGTTCATAGGTGCCCTTCGGCAAATCGCAGTGCGACTGACGCGATGCCGTACCCGCCACGCGGGGGAAGGTGATGTATTTTCTCATGCTATCCTCTCTTTATTGTCATTCCTGCGAAAGCAGGAATCTACTTGAAGGAGATCCCCGCTTTCGCGGGGATGACAAAATAAATGACTCTGGCTTAAATCACGCCACGCTTGAGTTGGTCTTCCTCAATCGAAACGAACAGCGCGCGGAAGTTGCCTTCACCGAAGCCTTCGTCGCCCTTACGCTGGATAATTTCGTAGAAGATCGGGCCAATCACCGTGCCGGTGAAGATTTGCAGCAGGATGCCACCATCGCCCAAGCCTTCTTTGGATTCCGGCGCACCGTCGATGAGGATCCCGTTTTTCTGCAGGCGCGGCAGGTCTTCGTTCTGCCATGGCAGGCGCTTCGGCACACCTTCGTAATAAGTCGCCGGCGGCGCATCCATGAACTGGACACCCTTTGTTTTTAGGGTTTCCACCGTGGTGTAGATGTCGTTGGTGGTCAGCGCGATATGCTGAATGCCCTCGCCTTTATACTGGCGGAGATATTCCTCGATCTGCGATTTGTCGTCCGACGATTCGTTGATCGGAATACGGATTTTGCCGCAAGGTGAGGTCATCGCCTTTGATTTGAGGCCAGTGAGTTTGCCCTCGATGTCGAAGTAGCGGATCTCGCGGAAGTTAAATAGCTTCTCGTAGAAGTTCGCCCATTTCTCCATGTTGCCGCGTTCCACATTATGCGTCAGGTGGTCGATATAGCCGAAGCCCACGCCTTTGGGGTGTTGATCAACCCCCGGCAACGGCACGAAATCGATGTCGTAGATGCTCTGCTCGCCGTAGCGGTCCACGAGATACAGCAAGCTGCCGCCGATGCCTTCGATCGCCGGAATCGCGAGTTCCATCGGTCCGGCTTTGCTCTCCACGATTTTTGCGCCGAGCGATTTCGCACGTTCAATCGCCTTCGTTGCGTCCTTCACGCGAAACGCCATCGCGTTTGCCGAAGGGCCATGCGCGTTATAGAAGTGCGAGGCGTGGCTGTTCGGCTCCGCATTCAGAATGAAATTCGTATCGCCCTGACGCCAGAGATAGACGTTTTTCGAGCGGTGCTTGGCGATTTTCTCGAAGCCGAGCAGCGTGAATAGATTTTCCAACTCTGCTGGATTCTGGCTGGCATATTCGACAAATTCAAATCCGTCGGTGCCCATGGGGTTGATATCGCTGTCGTTGATTTCTTTCATTGCTGCTTGCGCCATGACGTTCTCCTTACGCGTGAAAGTGGCAGGCACCATAGCGCCCACGCTGCCCCAGCGCAACCCCGAAAGGGGCATAAAACCACTGGATATGAGGCCGCAGAATGCTATAGTCTTGAGAGGATCCTGTCTAACATCTCACACCGGGTACGACTTGAGTTAAGTCAATGCCGGGAATGACGCCGCTTCCTAGGTTGGGGCGTCTTACCCCTGCCAACCCGGAGAAATGCGTATGGTTGTGCTTAAAGAAGTCAATATTCAGCTACGCGGCGACTACGCCCACGCTAACGCCGATGGCACGATTGATTTCTCGTGGGATCGGCTGACGGAGGAAGACCACGCCATGTGGCGCTTTCTCTATAACCGTTCGATGCCCATCATCGCGGGCCGCGCCTGTAAGGAATATCTCGAAGGTATCAAGGCGCTCGATTTCGACAACGAGCAGGGCATTCCCCATTTCGACCGGGTGAATGA
>CAYTNJ010000162.1:0-2094 GCA_964439155.1 uncultured Candidatus Peribacteria bacterium
ACCTTATCATCGAAGCCAATACCTACACCGAAGTATCTCCCTCTCAAACCGGGTTACATTTATACTTGGAACTCTCTACTCCTCTCTCGCTTACGGCAAACCGGCACGAAAACTTTGAATGTTACACTTCTGGCCGGTACTTCACAGTCACTCAAAATGCATATAAAGAGAACCTCCCTGTACGGAAAATCTCCACGAAAGAAGCGCTCGAGCTTCTCGCAATAATTGGCTATCCTTGGGGGAAAGAGAGTGCTAGTGTATCTCCAACATCACCAGTTCTAACCAAAGGAAATCTCGCATCAGCTCAAAAATTATTTAATGAGCAGTCACCTAAAAATGGAGAAGTGCTACTATCTTCTGCATCTACAGAAAATGGTACTAAAGACCTTCTTAACCGAATGTTCCGTTCTAAAAATGGGAAAGATATAAAAGCAATATACGAAGGCACAGCAACAGATACCATTTATAAAGGCGATCATAGTATTGCGGACATGGCGCTCCTTTCTCACTTGGCTTTTTGGACTGGAAAAAACCCACAACTCATGGAATCTCTGTGGCTTAGTTCCCCGCTTGGTCAAAGAGAAAAGACACAGAAAAGGCAGGACTATAGAACAAGGTCAATTACAACCGCCATCGCTCATTGTAAGGAAGTGTATGAGAACAAGAATGAGAAGATGAAAAAAGAAGTTGAAGAAAACGCGCCGGGGCTTGATTTGCTCTATGTTATGAGTAAAGGGGAAAGGATTTATACGCAGAATACCGAGAACATCTGTCGGATACTTAGGCACCATTTATTGTTTAAAGGTAGGTTACAATATGATACCTTTAAAAATACTCTTGAAATAAAAGATAATGAATTATTCAGAAGTCTTGAAGACCATGATATTTTAAATATACAGACCACTATTTCAATAATATTTCCTTGTTTTGGAAAGGTAGGAAAAGAGATGGTATATGACGCCATTGTTAAGGTTTCACGTGAAAACACCATTGATTCAGCGATAGATTTTGTAAAATCCTTAACTTGGGACCATATTGATCGCCTTTCTACCTGGTTAACAAAGACTTACAATACTCCTGACGATGTTTATTATCAGTCTGTAGGTTCTAACTGGCTAAAAGGGCTTGTAAAGCGCCTGATTGAGCCAGGATGCAAGTTTGACTACGTTTTGGTACTTGAGGGTGAACAGGGCATAAAGAAGTCAACCTCGCTCAATATCATCGGTTCTGTGTACCCTAATCAGCCATCTTGGCACGTTGAAACAACCATGAGTACCGAAAATAAGGACTTTTTCATGCAATTTCAAGGAAAAGCCATAATAGAGTTCTCTGAAGGTGAAACGCTCTCTAGGACCGAGGTAAAGCGCATGAAGGCCATAATAACAACACAATCCGATAAGTACCGGCCTGCTTATGGGCGTACCTCTGTGGACTTTCCACGCAGATGTGTATTTGCTATGACTACAAACCAAAGTGAATACCTGAAAGACGAGACAGGAAACAGGAGATGGCTCCCTGTGGCCTGTGTGGGTCAGGCAAACATAGAGTGGCTCAAAGAAAACAGGGATCAACTTTTTGCTGAAGCGTATTATAGGCTCACTGAATTAAAAGAGACTACTTGGGAGTTTCCAGAAGAAGAAACACGCGCGATGCAGTATGAACGTAGAATTCACAGTGCGAATGAAGACTTGATTGCAGATTGGTACTTTAATAAACTAAATTCATTTACCCGGGATGAAGGTATTACTATTCATCAGGTGTATAGGGATGCTTTACATGGCGGTATGGCAATGAAGACACTCACTAAGTATGACGAAATGGAAATTGCAAATGTTTTGAAAGATGGGTTAAAACTTGAGAAAAGAAGAAAAATGATCGGCGGTATTCAGAATATTCGATGGTTTTTTACTGACAAAAGTGTGCAGAGTTTTGATGGACTTCCGAAAACAAATTTAGACAAGTTTGTTGAAGACCTCAAAGGAACAAATGGTACGTTAGAATTTTAAATGAAAAAGATAATTTTACATCTTTGTGCTGATACTGGGAGTGATACGAAACCATACCAGGATAGTAGTGAGTATGAGGTTATTTTAT
>CAYTNJ010000163.1:0-2065 GCA_964439155.1 uncultured Candidatus Peribacteria bacterium
TCGAGCGCATAAACCAGCTGGCGGTCGGTGAGCGGGCGGCGCGCCCAGTCGGTGAAGCGCGAGGCTTTATCCAGCGGTGCGCCGACGATGTCGCGCACGAGGTTTTCGTAGGAGATGGACTCGCCATAACCGCAGACCATGGCGGCGATTTGCGTGTCATAGAGCGGGTAGGGCACGCGGCCGGAATCATGCACGAAAATCTCGATATCCTGCTTCGCGGCGTGGAATACTTTGACGAGGGTTTCGTTCGCGAACGCGTCGTAAAGCGGCGTTAAATCCATCTCCGCCCCGGCGACGGCCTCGTGCGAGGTGGCGACTTGCATCAGGCAAAGCTGCGGGAAATAGGTGCGCTCGCGGATGAATTCGGTATCGACGGTGATGAATTTTTCGTCGCCAAACGTGGCGCAGAATTGGGCAAGGTCTTCCGAGGTCGTGATAACGCGTGTTTTCATGCGAAGGGTTGTAGCGCCTCAGGCGTCGAGCGCAATCACTTTATTCCGGCTGGTGAGGCCGCGGGCGATGGAAAGGCGCGATTTGTCGATGCCGAATTCACGAGCGAGCAGGGCGATGACGGCTTCGTTGGCCTTGCCGTCTTCGGCCACCACGGTGACTTTGACCTTGAGGACAGGCGCGCCGTTCGCGTCCTCCACCAGCCCTTCTAGCGCCGCCCTGCTGGCGCGGGGCGTGACTTTGAGCGCGAGTTTCCCGGTGGTGAGTAGTAAATCTTTTGCTTTTTCCATGGGGTCGGTTATACCACGGCCAACGAAAATTGTAAGGATAACGACCATGCACCAGTACCGCACCCATACCTGTAACGCCCTGCGCGCGAGCGACGCCGGGAGCACCGTCCGCCTCTCGGGCTGGGTGCACCGCGTGCGCGACCACGGCCAGCTGGCGTTTATCGACCTGCGCGACCATTACGGCATCACGCAGCTGGTGGTGAATGTGGATAGCCCGATGTTCGCGGTAGCGCAGAAGCTGAAGAACGAATCGGTCATTACCGTGACCGGCAAGGCGACCGCGCGCGACGCGGCGACGGTGAACAAAGACCTGCCGACGGGTGATGTGGAGGTGGTGCTTGAATCGCTGCATGTGGAATCGGTCGCGGATGTGCTGCCGATGCAGGTGAATTCCGAGGTGGAATTCCCCGAGGCGACGCGCCTGACCTACCGCTTCCTCGACCTGCGTCGTGAGAAGCTGCACAATAATATCGTGCTGCGCAGCAAAGTGATTTCGTCGCTGCGGCGGCGGATGAATGAGCAGGGCTTCCTTGAATTCCAGACGCCGATTCTGACGGCATCCAGCCCCGAAGGCGCGCGGGACTATCTGGTGCCGAGCCGCGTGCATCCGGGTAAATTCTATGCGCTGCCGCAAGCGCCGCAGATGTTCAAGCAGTTGCTGATGGTGAGCGGCTTCGACCGTTATTTCCAGATCGCGCCTTGCTTCCGTGATGAAGACGCGCGCGCGGATCGCTCGCCGGGCGAGTTCTACCAGCTCGATATCGAGATGAGTTTTGTGACGCAGGAAGACGTGTTCGCGGCGATTGAGCCGGTGCTTTCGGGCACGTTCAAGGAATTCTCGGACTGGAAAATTGTGGCGAATGCGGATGGCAGTTTCCCACGCATTCCGTATGACGAGGCGATGCGCAAATACGGTTCGGATAAGCCGGATCTGCGTAACCCGATTCTCATCGCGGGTGGGATTTGCAGCCTGTGGCGTGATTCGGAATTCACCATCTTCAAACAAGTGCTGGCGGCGGGCGGAAAAATTCGCGCGATTCCGGCACCGGGCTGTGCGGATAAACCGCGCAGCTTCTTCGACAACATGATCGAGCTGGCTAAAACCCACGGCGCGAAGGGGCTGGCCTATATTTCATATGACGCAAACGGCGAACCGAAAGGCCCGATTGCAAAGTTTCTGACGCCGGAAAAACATGCGGAGCTGCGCGAGAAAGTCGGCCTCAAAGCGGGTGATGCGGTGTTCTTCGCCAGCGGCCCGCAGCGCGAGGCAGAGACGATTGCAGGCAAGGTGCGCACGGCACTGGGCGAGCAGCTTGGCCTCATCG
>CAYTNJ010000164.1:0-336 GCA_964439155.1 uncultured Candidatus Peribacteria bacterium
GGTTTGATCGGTCGCAGAGGGGACGGTATGGTCGCCCGCGTCTAGGTTTGTCCCCTGCGGGTAGATTCCGAACGGGTGCGACATTACGTTAGCTCGACAACGTTAATCCGGTACGTGACCTTGGACGCGGAATCCGCCAGGCCTTGCACAGTTTCGCCGCTGTCAAGCGGGCACGTTTCGTCGGGAAACGACAGAATCATCGTCGTGGCCGCCGCAATAGTCACCGCCGACAGAATGGCCCGGTTCGCCGCCGCGCTGCCCCCAGACTCCACCAAATAAATCGTTGCCGTCCGCGCCGTGGAATCCGTGTTGCACAGCACGATGGACTTCAGCAGC
>CAYTNJ010000164.1:346-2056 GCA_964439155.1 uncultured Candidatus Peribacteria bacterium
GCGCGCCCTGCGTGGCCCCCGTGGGCGACGACACGGACGGCGACGTGTACAACGTTCCGTTGCTGCTGCCCAATTGCCCCCGCGCCCCGCATTTCGGCGTGCGTATAACCTGCTCGCGCTTTTGGAACATGGTTCCATACAAATCATTAAAACTAATAACATCGGGCGCCGATACGCTATCCGATGGCGGCGCAACGTTCCATGTATTTTCTATCATCTTCGCGCACCAGCTACAAAGTCAAACCCTATACCAGACAACTCGAAAGCAGAAACAGCGGCGAATGTTATTGATAGCTTGTAATACTTGGCAGACAAAATGCCGTCAAGAGTGCCGGTTTCTGTGTTCCAGTTCATCGTTGCCGATCCGGTTGTCGTTCCGTTTTCTATTTTGTAACCGCTGACGGACGAAGATGAAACGCTTGCCCCTCCGTTAGACGAAACAAATCTTGGGTATGCCCGAATCACATAAGGAACAACATCATTTTGCCCAACGTATCCTGTCGTCAATGTCGGGGCAACGTCGGAGCCACCATAATCGAACTTGTAATAGCGCGGCGATGCTCCATTGTTGAAATAATTGAACCCGTCTTGCCCGCCATACGAGAACCCATCAAATAAATTACGTTGCGCGGATGTTGCAAAAACGACGGCCTGTGGAGCTCCGCCAGCATCGGATGAATATGATCTACCGGCCAAACCGACGCACGACCATAACCCGGTGCGAATGTTGTAACCAAACGGATACATATCGTACTGATTTGGCGATTCCCAAAAAAAGTAAGCGACCAACCAGACAATGCCTTCCTTTTCGTCTGCGACGCAACGCATTGGCGAAACAGATAAAGAAAAACACGACGCAACAGCCGCGATTTCATTTGCCACGCCAACACTAACATTTTTAATTTGTTGCCCGTCAAATTCGTAAAACCCGCTATGGTGCCAAAAGTACAATTTACCGTCGCATTCCGTTACGCCCTTGGGATGCGACAGGCCAATTGATGAACTAATGACGCGCCAACTAAACACATATGGCGGACCAACATATTCGCCAATGAATATTGCATTTTCCTTAAACGCTATAAACTTGTCACGGTATGAAACCACATTCTTAATAGGCCCCGGCGTATCCAGCAGCCGCACGTTGCCGGCCTGCGTTGCAAGGCTCGGCGTCCATGACGACGGATTGCGGATCGCGCTCCACCAGACCATATCCGCGTAGACGTTGCTGCCACCGTCGTCAACGTCGGCCAGCATGACAAAATGCACGTTAGCGGCAACGGATCGTGCTTTGGGGCTTCCCCCACCCAGGCCGCTGAATCCTGCGCCAGTGCTAGATTGCGTCGCGTCCCTATAATTGCACGCAATAACCTGATTCCCCCAAGCCGCCGCCGACCAATCTTCTGTCGCTGCGTTATATCCAGTGCCTCTATTGGTGCGAGTGCCTGAACTTGAATATTCGTCAATATTCTGTTTTCTGAAAGCTAGCAGACGCACGCTATTATTAACCTGAGTGAACATTTGTGCGTGTAAAACATCTGTCCCTGTGGTGGCGGACGTGAAAATCGCATTAGCAGTTCTAGAAACTGGAGCCAAGTTCCCGTTTTGCAGTTGCGCCATACCGCCCATCGCCGTACAAATACCGGGATTGGACGCCCAATTTGCATTAATGTCGGGCTGATAATTCAGCCGGTAGACGGTCGGCATTTACGC
>CAYTNJ010000165.1:0-2033 GCA_964439155.1 uncultured Candidatus Peribacteria bacterium
ATGTAGGGGCCCCCGGCTCGACGAGGACCATTACACCCAATAATGCCGTCGTAGAGCCACTTTCGTGGCGTCAGCGTTGGCGGCTCGCGAGTGTCCGCAGGCGGACCAGCTCGTCCTCGTTCTGTGCGAGCTTCCAGGCGATCCGCCGGATCGCAGGCTCGCTGGTTTCGGGGACATCCCCGTTCTCTACGAGGTGCGTGAGGATCTCGATCCATTCGTCCACAGATGCGGTCTTGCTCATGATGTTTCCCTCTGTGTTGTTGTACCGCTTGATCAATCTTCACTGAGCCAGGACACATAGCTCAAGACCGCGTCGTCCATGAACGCGGCCATCTCGGCGTCAGGGTCTTCCATGAGAATCAGTTCGTCGTAGGTCATCTCAAGAATTGGTGGTGACAGTGAGATCAACCGCATGACATCACCTCTCTTTGTGTTGACTTGAGAACAACCTCTTCAAGGAGGTATTCGTACCTTTGGCCCATGATCTTCACATCGCCGTACTGCCAGGGCGCGGCTATGGCCACTGTGCCTCTATAGCCGCCTTGGATCTTATTGAAGCTCTCTACGATGACAAACTCATTCGTGTGCCTCTTCAAGGTGATCTGTAGGGCTTCTTTAGGGCCTTCACCTTTGGCTGGATTGATAAGCCAACCTCCTCCATTTCCGGGGAGGTTTATGTGGAGGTTATAGATCATGTTCTTGTGCTCCTATCGTGTGTCTTCTTTAAACTGCTCACAAGCTCTTCGCCGTGCCCAATGGCCGTGCTCAGCCCTGCCCTAATCGCCTGTCGGTCGCCGAGGAGGTAGGCTAAGCCCAAGGCCGTCATAGTGGCCCTGAGCTTGATCAAGGCTTGGTCGGCGTCTCGGAGGGACTGAGGTGGTTCGACGTAGGTTCGTGTGGGGTGATGGGTGGTCATGGTGTGTAGACCCCGGCGATTGAGAGGATTAACCAGAGGGTCAAGAACAGGCTTGAAGCTGTCACGAACATGCTTTTGGTCGGGCTCATCATCTCTCACCTCCAAACTGCGCCATTACCGCTAAGAAGTCGTCGTCATCCTCTTCTTCCTGAGCAGGTTCAGGAAGATGATCAGCAAGAACCTTCTTGTACGCGCTCAACGCTGCGTTGAGCGCCGCTTGGAGAACCTTGTGGTCTATAGAGCCCTTGAGAGCTTCCTGGTGTGTCCTGGCCTCCCAACCCCTGACCGTATCAAAACGCAGGGTCAGGCCCGCTAAGATCGTCTTGGGCTCACCACGAACCTTATCTGTAAGGCGGAAGGCCGCCCTGTGTCCAACCGCGTGAGGCTCTGCTTCGATTTGCCAACCCTGACGACGCAGCTCCTCTATGCGGGCGCTTGAGTTTTTCCCGCCCGCCTCGTCAATCTGTGCGGGGGTGAGGGCGTAAGGATAGGCGTCGAGAAGAGCTTGAAGCAGAGGTGCTCTCTTCTCGGCGTAAGCGGGGGTTCGGGCCATGTTCTTAGTCTCCCTGGTTCATGCGGCTGTTCTTGTGTCCGCATACACTTAGGGAGAGTTATCGACCGAGTATTGAAAGAATCTTCACGACCTAATCTTGTTCGTGATCCGGCCTTGGGTTAGGGCGCGCGAGAGGGCGATGGTGCCCTGGTGAACGTCAACGTGAAGAGAGGTGTGGTGATGGCAGACATAAAGATCAAATTTCTGGATGGCACTTCCCTTGAGGTGGATCAAGCGGACCTGCCCGCTATCCCTAGAGCGGGGGAGTTTCTAGATTTTGGCTACCATCCACAAGACACCCCGCACATGCAGGTCGTCCATGTGGGTTGGGAGTTTCGGACTGATCATGAGACTCGGAAGGTTTATCTACGGTCGATCGAGATCGTAGTTCAACCTGATCCGCCTGGGGAAGACGACTAAGACCAGTTTATAGGGACGCGAAGATATCGTCCCAAGCCTTAGTCTCAGCTTCAAACGTCCGGTCGCATGATGTCGCCGACGTTTGGGGCTTGGGATGCTCGACTAGGCGTGGCTTCATCACGAACAAGAAGTCCCGCTGTGTCT
>CAYTNJ010000166.1:0-1973 GCA_964439155.1 uncultured Candidatus Peribacteria bacterium
TGCCCCAGACGCGTGAGCACATCCTGCTCGCCCGCCAGGTCGGCGTTCCTTACATCGTCGTCTTCTTGAACAAGATCGACATGGTGAAGGATCCGGAGTTGGTCGAGCTCGTGGAAGAAGAAGTCCGCGAACTCCTCAACAAGTACGAATTCCCGGGTGCCACCACCCCGATCATCCGCGGTTCGGCCCTCAAGGCCGTCGAAGGTGACGCTGAGCACATCGGCAAGCTCAAGGATCTCTTGAACGCTCTCGACACGCACATCCCCGAGCCGGTGCGCTTGCTCGACAAGCCGTTCCTCATGTCCGTCGAAGACGTGTTCTCCATCAAGGGACGCGGCACGGTGGCCACGGGACGCATCGAACAGGGTATCGTGAACGTCAACGACGAAGTCGAAGTGGTGGGACTCCGCGAGACCCGCAAGACGGTCGTCACGGGTGTCGAAATGTTCCACAAGCTTTTGGACCAGGGTATGGCCGGCGACAACGTCGGACTCTTGCTCCGCGGCATCGAGCGCGAGGATATCGAGCGTGGCCAGGTGCTCTGCAAGCCGGGCTCCATCAAGCCCCACACCGACTTCGAAGCCGAAGTGTATATCTTGACCAAGGAAGAAGGAGGTCGCCACACGCCGTTCTTCAAGGGGTATAAGCCCCAGTTCTACGTCCGCACGACGGACGTGACGGGCGCCGTCACCCTCCCGGCCAACGTGGAAATGGTCATGCCGGGCGACAACGTGAAGTTCGAAGTCCAGCTTGGCGTTCCCGTCGCTCTTGAGGTCGGTACGCGCTTCGCCATCCGCGAAGGTGGCCGCACCGTCGGAGCCGGCGTTGTCACGAAGATCACCAAATAAGGCTTTAAAAAGGGGGCTTGCGCAAGCGGGCCCCCTAGTCCACAATCCCCGACCCCCCGTTCCTTCCCCTCCGGTCCTATGAATCCCGAGAGCAAAGCCAAAAAGCCCGAGACCTCCCCCGATAAGGGGCCCCTTCGGGGCAAAAAGCCGGCAGTAAAGAAGGGCGCCAAGCCCGAGACCGAAGCGAAGGACATGAAACCCAAAAAGGCTTCCGCCAAGGAAGGCTCTGCCTCGAAAGAAGGCGGCATTTCCGGCATCCGCATCCGCTTAAGCGCCTTTGATCACCGCGTCCTCGACGAGGCCGCCGGCAAGATCATCGACACCGCAGAGCGCAGCGGCGCCATCGTGCACGGCCCGATCCCGTTGCCCACGCGCATCCGCAAGTTCACCGTGAACCGCTCGACGTTCGTGCATAAGAACGCCCGCGACCAGTTTGAAATGCGCATTCACCGCCGCCTGATCGACCTGACGGAAACCACCTTCAAGACGGTCGAAAGCCTGCAGGGTTTGTCGTTGCCTTCGGGCGTCGACATTGAGATCAAGATGAAGTAATTAGGTCTTCATCTGCACGCCTACTTCTCATGACGCGGTCCGAACGACCGCTCTGATTGATGTTTGATTGGTGTCCATATTTTCATCAATATCACTTTCCTCTATTAGATATTAGAGCGGACATTCTGTCCGCGGCACTATTTGTTTTTGATCACTATGCAAGAAAAGAACGTCTGCGTCGCGGAATAAGAAAAAACCGGCCTCTTGTGGAGACCGGGGGCGAGGCGTGAACTTTTCAGTTCACACTTCTCTGACGGGTGCGCTGGTCTTTCGACCTGGGCAGGAGATGGCCGCATTCGTCTTCGGCCTTCGCGGCGAGCCCGATGAGCTCGGTGCGGACGAAGGCATCCAGTTGCCCTTCGTCTATCCCTGCATCGACTAGTTCCTTCATGTGCTGTAGAAGGTTCTTGATCGACGGGTGAGAAAAACCACGCTTAGATCCATTCTGCATGACCCTGCTCCATCCTGGAGCCATATCCTGGCGGCTAATCCTTTCCGCTTCTTCAGGACCTGTGCAGTATAGCAATCAGTCTTAATTAGTAAAGTGCAATATTTATAAATAAAAGCAAGTAT
>CAYTNJ010000167.1:0-1965 GCA_964439155.1 uncultured Candidatus Peribacteria bacterium
CACGCGGGAACTGAAGTCACGACCGATCTGATCTTTTTGCAGACGCGACCCGAATCGGAGTGGGGTGGTAAAGCGGCCAAGGCTGACGCAAAACGCTGGATGAACATTGGCGAGTACACCGACGCGGAAGGCCGCAAGGTGGCTCTGAACCAGTATTTCATCGATAACCCTCAGATGATGCTTGGGAAGTTTGGCCTGTACGGAACGATGTACCGTGGCGAATCTCCGGCACTGGTGCAAAAGCCAGGTCAAGATACCGGCGCAATGCTGAAAGAGGCGGTTTCCAATCTGCCGGCCGCAGTCTATGTGGACAAGGCAATCACCAACACGCAGGTAATGGGCGATGCACTGGTGAAGGAGTTGAAGAACCCAACCGTGCAGGAAGGCGGTTACTTCGAGGAAGACGGCAAGCTGTTCCAGCGTATCAAGGATGTGGCTGGAGAGGCGCGCGGCAAGGAGATTACGCCGGCAACCCAGTGGACTGAAAAAACCAAGCTGGGCGATTCAGGATTCTCTCGCATCAAGGCATTGTCCGGTATGCGCGCTACGGTGCGCAGCCTGCTGGCGGCCGAACTGTCAAACGATCCAAAGATGGAGGATTTGCGCAAGACTCTTAACGAGCAATACGACGCCTTTAGAAAAGAGCATGGCCTGATAAACGACCCAGGTACTCTGCGCGTGTTTGACGATGATCCAGACTTCCCATTGCTGGCTTCGCTGGAGCACAACTACACACCAGCTATAGGTTTGGCTGCTGCGAAGTCCATGGGGATCAAGATGGTCCCGGCAACCGCGACCAAAGGACCGATCTTCACGCAGCGGGTTATTGACTCACGCAAACAGGTGCAGAAGGTTGAAACTCCGGCTGATGCTCTTGCGGTATCCATGGCCGAGCGCGGCAAGTTGGATACCAAGTACATCGGAGAATTGCTGAACCGAGATCCCGACGAGGTATTGCGGGAACTTTCCAGCGGCGACAAGCCTTTGCTGTTCAATGACCCCGCTACGGGTGAATATGTGCTGCGCGATGCCTACCTATCAGGTAACGTGCGGGCCAAGCTGGTTCAAGCCAAGCAAGCGGCGATGTTCAACAACATCAAGGCGCTGGAAGAAGTTCAGCCCGAGGACGTTGGCGCGCATGAGATTGTGGCGCGCATCGGTTCGCCATGGGTTCCCACTACCGTTTACGAGGACTTTGCAAAGTTCCTGTTTGGAGATGGAACCAATGCCAGCGTGAAGTACGTCAAGGCCAATGCCGGATTCTCTGCCTACATCACGGCAGGAAGCGCAACGGCAAACACAAATACGTGGGGCACCAGCAACTACAACGGAACGGCAATTCTTAACGATCTGTTGAACAACAAGCCTATCAAGGTCACATACAAGGACCAAGATGGAACTACTCACACCGACGTTCCAGCTACGGAGCAGGCGAACGCAAAAGCGCAGGACATGCGCGACAAGTTCCAAGACTGGATGTTTACGGACGGTGACAGATCCGAACTTCTGGTGCGCGCCTACAACGACACCAACAACAACTATGTGACGCGCGACTTTGACGGCGGCTGGATGTCGTTCCCCGGAAAAGTACCGGACATCATCATCAAATTCCGCAGGCACCAGCGCAACGCCATTGCGCGCATTGTGCAGGACCGTACGGCTTTGCTGGATCACGTTGTAGGAGCAGGAAAGACGTTCACTATCATTTCCGCTGCAATGGAGTTGAAGCGCACTGGACTGGCCAAGAAGCCCATGATTGCAGTACCAAACCACTTGGTTAAGCAGTGGGCATCCGACTTCTACAAGCTGTACCCAGGCGCAAACATCCTGACGGCAACCAAAAAGGACTTTGAGAAATCGAACCGGCGCAAGTTCTTGGCCAAGATAGCGACGGGCGACTGGGATGCAGTTATCATCGCGCATTCGTCCTATGGGTTCATCAAGCCTTCACCGGATTTTGAGGAA
>CAYTNJ010000168.1:0-228 GCA_964439155.1 uncultured Candidatus Peribacteria bacterium
ATGGAACAGCAAACGGGAAAACTCCGGGACTACTAGGATTCTGGAACTTGTACAGCGCAAGCAACTGATCCAAATCATGGTCCAAGCTCACACCGGTTCCGGATAGGTTACCACGAGCCTCAACCTTGCCGGATATATTCTTGTACTTTGTAATAGCATCCCCCGAGACCAAACCCGTATCGGTAGTAATCGGCACCATGCGCCAAGCAACCACGACCCGGTAAAGAA
>CAYTNJ010000168.1:238-1960 GCA_964439155.1 uncultured Candidatus Peribacteria bacterium
CCAGCGAGGCCAGCAGTTCACTCTCAATCCGATCGGCAATCTGGCTCGATTGTTTATCTAAATCAAAAGCATGATCGGCATGATGCGGATCGCTGGGCTTATCGATGCGCTTGCGCAACAACAGATACACATCCCAGTCTCGCAGTTCATACGGGTGGCTTTCGATATCAGCCACGTGCTTATCGGCGATGGTTTCGACCACCCGCCAGGCGTTAGAAAACTGCGCCGCTCCCAACAGAGCCAAAAACAATGGGACGAGTATCGTCGTTACTACAGCCACCTCCAATAGGGCGATACCGCGACTGGCTCCTACTGGCCGACCTAGATTAAGGCGCATACGTATCCTCCTTGGCCAGCACCGCCACGTGCTCCGAGAGCGGCACATGCATGGCCCAGTTTTCAGTGAGGGAGCCGCCGCTATCGGTGTCGTACATGGTGATATTTAAGTTGTCCCAATTGTCATCCTTGCCTTCAATCCAATCGCGAAACGCGGCGTAATCGGCGTTATGAGTGCTGGGGACTGGGCAGACGTTTCCAAGGCCATGCGTCTGCCCAGGACAGTTGCCCGTATGGGTAAGGATCATCCAGTGAATGGTCACCACTTGGTTCAAAGCTGCGGCCTGATCGTTTAACCGCTTCAGGGCTTTGCGCACCTCCTTTTTTACCGGGTCTGTTGGAAACTTTACGTAATTGCCCGCAGCGTCGATAATCCACGGCACATCGCCAAATAAAAGATACGCGATGTTAGACACACCCTCCGTGATCCCGGCGCGCTCTGGACGATATGGTGCGCCAAGTAACATCGATCGCGCGCGATTAATCACAGCGCGCGCATCCACTTGAACGGAAAACTGATTATTGCCCCCTGCGGCCGGGTCGGCCCAGCGTACGGCGTGGCCCCAGATGGCTTGCCTTAAAGACAGCATCTGAACTTGGGCGGCTGGCACTAGCCAACTCGGAGCTACCATCGATAAGCGTAATGCATCCTGCTGGGAGTCCTCGTTCCCGCCCAAATCCGCAGCGCGCGCCGGGAAGCTAGTGCCGTCACTGTTATCACCGAAAGCCGCTGCGGCCAGGCAATGCGCATCGCCTACATAATTACTACTGTAGTCGCCAAACGCAGAGTTATTGGGGGCATAAGGGTCGGCGGGCGGTGGCAGCACATCCCGGATAATAGGCAGCTCGACCTTTTGCCCTGGTCCGGTAAAAACCCCTACGGAGTTAAGCGGATTGCCCAAGGCAAAGTCCACTATCCTAATGGCCGCCTCTTTAAGCGCCGAGTACCCAGCGTTAAAGCACTGCTGCGAAATAACGCGGCGATTAATTACATTACTATTAAAGCTAAAGGCTATCTTGCCCCCATGAATTTGTTTCTTAAATATCTTGGCGACCGGCCAGACGGTGGTATCAGCCTGATATTCGGCAGTATTAAGCGTACCGGCACTCGAGAATATCGGCGGCGCCATGTAGGAGCTGCTATCAAAAAACACCACTATATTTCTCGGTGTAGTTCGCGCACTTGTAACGACCGTGTAATCAAACAGGGTGCCCAGGCCGAACATGTCTAGGAACGAAATGCGCGCCTTGCCGCGGAACGTAATCGAGAAGCGTCCCGCTCCGGCGCTGAATGAGGGCACCCCTTTAAGCTCGGGGTGCAGCGCCAAGTACTGCACCGCTGCTGGAATAGCCACGGCGTTGGCATAGGGTAGATGCCGGCCTCCT
>CAYTNJ010000169.1:0-1938 GCA_964439155.1 uncultured Candidatus Peribacteria bacterium
ACCTGCGCGGCGTCGGCGGCCTTGGGGTCGAGCAGCAAGAAAGGCGGATGCAGCACCACCGCGCCGTCGGGCACATCCACTTTGCGCAGCGTCGCTTCCAAATTCTTCACCGCGATCCAGCGCTTCTTCGAGGCATCCGCGGCACAGGAAGCGACCAAGCTCTGCAGGTGATCGGCTTGAAGAGGCTCTTCTTCCAACGCCACTTCCCCGGCGGAGGGCATGGTGATGTCTAGCGCCCGGGGCGCTAAGGTCGGGTGTTTTTCTTTTGCCGGGAACATCCACTCTTCAGTCGCTTCGTCTTCCGGAATTTCCGCGGCGAGCAGGCGATAGCCTTCGGTGGAGCGCGACAAAATGTCCTTCGCCTGCAAGCGCATGGGCTTGGGCAACTTGCAGAGGCGTTCCCAAATGTGCGAGAGCAGTTCCAAGGTCGCACGCACGTCTCCAAGTGCGCGGTGCACGGGATCATGACGCAAGCCCAAAGTCTCGCTCAAATATTTGAGCGAGTAACTGCGCAATTCCGGAAACGCGAGTGACGCGAGCAACGAAGTATCGATCCACGGACGGTCAGTCAGATCGACGCCGTCCCCTTTCAGCATCGATAAATCGAAGCCGAGGTTTTGCCCTACCAGCAGCGCGGGCCCGGCCAATTTGTCGGTGATCGTCTGGCGCACGTCATCCATCACCGGCTGCCCGTTCATCGCCTCCTGCTTGATGCGCGTGAGCACTTGGATGTGCGGCGGAATCTCCTCTTTCACGTCGATCAGTGTCTCGTACTCGTCAATCACTTTGCCCCCCTCCACCTTCACGCTCGCGAACTCGATGATGTGGTGCACCCTAGGCATGAAGCCCGTCGTTTCGGTATCGAGGACGATAAGAGGAAGAGACGGCAGACGCATGGGATGAGAATACCCGTTTATGGCGTCTGTAGCGCAGGATTCTGATATTGACATAGTAAAAATAAGTTATAAATTAGCAATATAAAGCAGCCCTAGGAATGGCTGCTTGGTCTCTAACAAGATCGAGGTGTCAGATGACGCAGACGATCGAAGTCCTGGTAGTCGAGTTGACGAACCCCTTGTGCCGCCGGCAACGTCGCGGAAATCGTCGCAAAGCCACTCGCAAGGTCAAAGAGCGCAAGGCGGAGATCAAGAAGTTGGCCGAGCAGTTCGCCATGCGCCTGCTCGGCCAGTCAGTCCTGAAGGTCTCCAGCAAGAAGTTGGGCAAGGCCTTCGCTCTGAAGGCGAAGCTGATCAAGGCGAAGGCCGCCCAGGCCTCCTAGTCAACACCTCGAAAGGGCCTGATGCGTAGCAATACGCTTCAGGCCCGATCTCGCATGTCGAAAATTATTCTGCTTTCCCCTCCTCCACCTTCACTTCAGCGGATTCTGCAGGCGCAACCGGCGCATTCGCCGCAGCGATTTCCTCGGGGCTCATTGCTTCGCTTTCGTCTTCGCCGGCAGCTTCCGCCGGGGCGATTTCGCTGGAGATGATCGGCTCGCCGCCGCGCAGCTCGGCCAGCTTGGCCTTGAAGGCCGGGAGTTCTTCGTAGTTATACATATCAAGCTCGAAGCCCGTGAGCTCCGTGGCCAGGCGGATGTTCTGTCCTTTCTTGCCGATGGCCATCGGGCGCTGCGCTTCTTCCACGAACACCGCGGCGCGCTTCTTCACTCTTCTTCCCTGTTCGTCCACCTGCTCCTTGTCGTTCACGATGATCACGGCGGAGATGGCGGCGGGTTGCAGCGCGGTGGAAATCAATTTAATCGCGTCGTCGTTCCACTCAAGCATGTCGACTCTCTCGCCGTTGATTTCTTCCATCACGGCCTGGATGCGCACGCCCTTTTGTCCGACACAGGCGCCAATCGGGTCGATGCGCGGGTCGGAGCTGCGCACGGCCACCTTGCTGCGGAAGCCGGCATCGCGGGCAATACCACGGATTTCC
>CAYTNJ010000170.1:0-1926 GCA_964439155.1 uncultured Candidatus Peribacteria bacterium
TCGGCGTAGGTGACGTGGACCAGGATGGCAAACAGGATCTCATCACCTCCCTGAATGGAGGCATGTATATCTACAAGAACACCGGTACGTGTGGTGCGCAGAAATAAATGAGATCCATGATCGAAGAGAAAGAGGGCGCAGGCCCTCTTTTTTATGCGCTTTCAAACTCCGCCAGGTCAAAGCCGATTTTGGTGCCGCTCTTCACTGCCAGCGCTGAGCCGCGGGTGATGGCATTGCGACCGAAGCGCTCATGCAGTTCATCCAAGGTCTGCTGCAGCGCCAGTCGCTCGTCGAGCGTGGTCATGTCCTCGAAGAGCGACGCCTGCTCCGCGCCAATCGGCGTGAGGTGCCAGAGCGCCAATCCCACCTGGGTGTACGCCTTCCCCGGCACGTAGATCTCTGAGAAGGCTTTACGCACGAACGGGTTTAAAAATTCCTCCGTCGCGGCAGGCTTGGGGAGGGACAGACCGCCGCCTTCCCAGGCATACGTTCCGTCGCGCAGCCATACGGAAATGCCGCGGCAGGCGAGGTCGTAGCGCCGCATCTTGAGCACGGTGTATTCGACGTGTCGTAGCAGGTGCGCCCAGAGAAGATTCCGGTCACGTTCCCTGCGGAAGCAGCGGTCACGAGAGACCGATTTGGGCGGATCAGATTCAGTTGTCACTCCGTAAATCGCTTCGACGATTAGCTCGCTCGTGAGCACAGGCCCTTGCTTGCCGAAGAGGCGCTTGAGATCTTCCGTAGGGGCACTGGCGATGTCCCAGGCCGTCTTCCAGTTGTGCAGATCGGTCTGTACCACGCGTTTGCGCCCGATACCAGGAATGGCTGCGGCGGGGCGGTCACGCAGGAAGGTTTCGATAGAAAGAGCAGGGGATTTCTGAAATTGGTGTAGGGGCAAGGCATGCCTTGCCCCTACACCAGGCATCGAGCTTTCAAGAACCGTTCGTCCCCCCGGTTTGCGATATTCGCCGGCCATTTTGGCGAGCAGCTTGCTCGGCGCCACGCCGATGGAGACGGAAATTCCGGTTTTCCGAAGCACCAGATCCCGCACGGTCTTCGTCCATGTGTCCGCGTCCGCGGGGACGCCGCCCACGCAGCCGGTCAGGTCCAGATACCACTCGTCGATGGATGTCTTTTCGATGAGCGGCGTGAATCCTGTCAGGATTGATTCGATTTGATTCGAGGCCAGTCCGGTCTCCCGGAAGTCTGAGGGCATGCGTTCCGCGTTCGGAACGAGCTTCAGGGCATCCGTGAGACGCATGCCGGTCTTCACGCCCAGGGCTTTGGCTTCGTACGTCGCGGCGATCACGCAGCTGCCGCCCATCCCGAGGGCCAGGAGCGGCTTTCCGCGCAGATGCGGGTGTTTCCGTATCAGTACGGAAGCGAAGAACGAATCGGCATCGACGTGGGCGAACATAGGGGTGTCATGGTGAGCGGAGTCGAACCATAAAACACCGTGTGTCAGTCCTTCGACTCCGCTCAGGATGACACACTTCAATGATGATTTTCTTCGGAAACCTAAGGATTAGTATTTCCTCACCACCCCCTTCACCACTCCCGCCACCTGCAGTTCGCTCATGGCGTGCAGATCGGGATACTCCGGATTTCTGGCGCGCAGGAAGTATTTACCACCTTCTTTCACGAGCTCTTTGAGCGTGTACTCGCCGTCCAGCACTCCCACGACGATCTGTCCCACGCGCGGTTCCTTGCCGCGCTCGACGATCACCAGATCTCCTTCATGAATGCCGGCGTCGATCATGCTTTCGCCACGCACGCGCAGCAGGAAGGTCGACTGCGGATCGCGCACGAGGTAATCCTCAAGCGTCACTTTTTCTTCCGCCTGCTCTTCCACCGGCGCCGCGAAACCTGCCGCGATCGGTCCGAAGAGGGGGAGCGACAGCGGGGCGCTCACGGCGTCCACGATCT
>CAYTNJ010000171.1:0-1925 GCA_964439155.1 uncultured Candidatus Peribacteria bacterium
ATGACAGAGCAGTGGTGGGGATATCACATCGAGCGGTGGTGTGACTCTCATGACCGTGTGTTGAGCGATCTTGCGCTCAGGATGCGGGACAGGAGGCTATTTAAGACCGTCCGCTTAAGCGATGTCGAGGCCCATGACTTTGAAGCCAACGCGGCGCTTGTCGAGCGCGCGGAGTCGATCGCACTAAAACAGGGCTTAGATCCGCGATATTACATCACCCCCGTTGAGGACGCCGATGCGCATCGCGGGAAGAGCGAACTGCCGCCGATGGTGCTACTCGACGGCGGAAAGATCGTTCCTGTCACAGATGTAGAGCCGTTGATAGCCCAGCTGATGGCGCGTCCCGCAAAGAAGCGACGGTGGATAGCGATGCCGAAAAGCATGAAAGATGAATTAGGGCGGAGCCGATAAACGATCTAGGAGTGGCTGCGCGCCGACCAAACTCTGGACACCCCGTCTGAAATCACAACACCACGCCGCATCGAGAACGATACCGAAGGCTTAGCGATGGGTATTTCCTCGCTTGAAGGTGTCGTTGTCCAACTGCCCGACATGTGATTTTGTGGCCTTAAATTCGAAGCTACCGTAATCGCTGCGCACTTGGTGTTGGCAACCTATTTGCTTAATCAAGAATGCGAAGGGTGCTCCACGAGCGGAGATAAACTCCAATCTCTTAAACCCAACGGCATGCGGCGATCGCAGACCCAGCTCTCCGCTCGTGGAACCGCCCTTCGCAACGAGACACCGAAGTTGTCGTGGTAGCTCTATCGGTGTCGCGAGAGAGAGGGGCGTGAGGTGACGGTCGTCAGGTAGTAGGCGCAGCTCCAGGTTGTATAGGTGGACTGCACAGGTTCAGTTTGAAGCTGCATAATGCATTGCTTTTTCAGATTGAGCCTTTGACCAATTGTTGTTCAAGGCGCCTTGGGGGGAAACCACAGTGAACAAAGTTATCATCACTAGGTTGTTTGATTCGGTCCACGAGCTCGAGCGTGCAATCCTTACTGCAAAAGCAACTCTGGAGAAGAAAGATCAGCCACCGGCAGATCTGCTCACCAGAATTGATTCGTATCAGCAGATCTTGGAGAAACAGCGCACCCTCGCGACCACCCTTTGCGGGCATGTGACCCTGGGCACCTGGGATGAGGTAGCGAGACACATCAAGTTGATTAACGGACTCTCGTCGATGATTAGAGACGACGCGCGGGAGATTTTAGCAGCAGTAAACAACTCGGCTACAAGTACTGAGTCACGGGAGCTGCTCCTGTCATAGCATTCAGTTTTTCTGTTGGTCCTGCTTCAGCTACTCACCCGGGAGAGCCTTCTGCGGGGCTCTCTCGGTTTCTTTCATTTTTAGGAGCCGCATGCGGCTAGATCGAGACGAATCGGGGTTTGCGCTCCTGCTAACGGTATTTGTCATCGCACTCACGACGATGCTCGTGATGGATTTCGCCACGCAGGTCCAATCGTTTCAGCGCTCAACGCGGGGCTACGTAGAGAGCATCCAAGCGCAGTATATCCTTAAATCTACCGTCACCCTCGCCGAGGTCATCTTGCAGGCACCGAAGCCAGAGGAGACCAAGAACGAGGATTGGCTGGGCGACCCCTGGTCGAATATCGCTGCAGCACCGAGCCTGCCCATCGAAGGGTTCCTCGGGGAAACGCGACTGATGATTGTCGATGATGATGGCAAGCTCGACATCAATTCAATCAGCTCCGGTCCCGCAGCTACAGCAGCTGATGGCTCTCCCGCACCCGACCCCGCTGCCTACTGGAAGAACGCATTCTCCGATCTGATGTCGATCTTGGGAATTCAGCGCGAGCAGTATGACGCTAGTTCGTTTCGCACGCTCGGTAACGTCGGGCTAGCCGCGGCAGAACAGGTGGCGACTGTTGCCGACTGGATTGATCGTGACAGCGAATCCTAC
>CAYTNJ010000172.1:0-1902 GCA_964439155.1 uncultured Candidatus Peribacteria bacterium
GCACGCGGCCCGACTTCATAACGCCCCCTAATTACCCCCACGATGCGCTCCTGAGCAATCAGCCGCGCCAAGATCTCGGGAGTATCTGAACCCTCGAGGTCGCGATGCGGATACTCGGCCTTAAGCTCGGCAAGTCTTCCCAAGTCGAAGGGCTCTGCCCCAAGGTATGGAGAAAAATGTCCAGCTCCAGTGAAGTTCTCTGAAGATAACTTAAAGTAGGTATGCAAGGCGGCACCTGCCGACAATCCGCAATCGGTTGGATTGGGTAAGAAATGGCACCGCTCGAACATGCCGCTTTTCTCTATAGCATAGTTTGTAACGCCGTTAAGCGCACACCCTCCCACCACACAAATGTTCCTACTCTTGCTGCGCTTTTCCTGGAGCAAGGCTAACACCTCTTCGGTCCAGGCGTGCTGAACGGTAGAAAGTAGATTCTGCGCCAGGGAGTTATCAGCTCCGGGCAGCCGCAATTCACGCCCCGTACCAGCGATCCAACTTTTTATTGACTCGCGAATCGAACCTACCCCAGCGCCTTTTGGCTCATGCACGAACTCACCTAAATCCGGTATGTCGTGAAGTGCCACGGAATTGATGCGATGAGCCTTACCGTGATCGTTAAGCCCCTCGATTGGCCAGGCTGGCAGCTTCTCATAACTGCGCACGTACTTGCGAGCGTAAGGAAGCCACTCTTCAACGCAGCGACCGTATGCAGCCAACCCCATAGTTTTGCCAGCGGTCGAACCAGAGACATCTGGAGAGATGCCGACTATGAACCCCAAATTATTGTAACTCTGCCCAAACTTCAGCTCGCTCTTCTCAAGGTAATCCAGACGGCTACCATTGGCCTCAAACAATACGGTCTGCCCGTCATTCCCCATACCATCGTAACTAAGGACAAGAGCATCGCGAAAAGGCGAGGTAAAATACGCCAGTGCCGCGTGACTCAAGTGATGATTCACATGATGCGCGCTGCCAAATGAGAACCCTTTCCCCTTAAGAACAATCTGAAGATTATTAAATTCCTCGACCCGGCCTTGATTCTGAACCGCCAGCGCTGCGAACTCTCTACCCCAGTCAGCCGCTACTAAATCAAGACAAAGCTCCAGCTCTACGAGAGAAACAAACAGAAACCCAGAGTGCTGCATGCCTCGATTCAAGTTCAAACAGTGCAGCTTGTAGCGCTTTTGACGAAAATAGCGTTCGACTTCAAAAATCGCCTCAACTCGGCCGCTTTCAATTAGCGCAAAACTTGAGTCATGACCCAGCGATACACCCAGAATGCGCATACAATCAACTCCCTCTACGGCGCCTCAACTTGCATTACCAGCCAAGTAACTCTGATTGTTCGTTTCAGCGCGGTAGCCAGCATACCCGGCGCTTTCGCGCAGTTTTCGACCCGACAATATCGCGCGCTGGCTAGAAGAATGTTTGGAGTATATATCTTGGACAACAACGTCTTCGAAACCGGCCATTTCCAGCCATGATTTAATGGCGAGTCGTGAGGGCAAATGCGTGATGGTTCTAACATCACGGTAGGGCTTGGGCCAATGAACCTCGACTACATTTAGATCGGCAAGCTTGGGGTTGCGCGTTGTTGAACTCTCAATCACAACGCGCGCGTGCAGAGCCGCCAGATTAAATAGCCGCCTCAACAAGCGCAGCTGTTCGGCGTTATGGTAAAGCACGCCAGCGCAGAGAATAAAATCAAACTTGCCCAGGGACTCAAGCTCCTCGGTACTGAGAAACAACAGATTCGCTTCAATATAGCGCACATTTCCTGGAATGGTTTTAAGCCACCTAGAGACGAGCTCGCGCTTCTCAGGTAAATCAATCAGCACCAACTCGCGCGGCCGAAGGCTTGCCAAGATCCTAGTATCCTCCCCATGCTTGGGGCCGACCTCC
>CAYTNJ010000173.1:0-1895 GCA_964439155.1 uncultured Candidatus Peribacteria bacterium
TCGGCTGAATGACAAAGGACAAGTGCCATTTGAAATAACTGATAATTATGTTTCAAATGACGGTGCTTTTGGAATGTTTGTACCAAAGTATCTGCCAGTTTTCGGCCAGTGTGATACCTATGGTCGGCTAGAGGCAATTGAAGAATCTGATATTTTTAATATTTGTAGAGAATATCTGAATAAAATGTACTCTAAATATGAGGCTCAATATGGTTGTTTTGTTGACAGAGAAATGTGGGATTGGGCAGTATCTTTTTCCAGAAAAGATATAAATGTACATAATAGCTATGCTGTAGGAAAATACATAGAATTATATGCAAAAGAATTAGGATTTGTGTACGAAGGAACTAACTCCAGAGAGAGGTATAATAGAGTATTTCATCATACGTCTAATCCAAAGTATAAATTCTATACAGATGGAACTTGGCTAGATGGTTCAATCTATAACTTCGATTCCCTTATTAGGTACGCTAAAAGAAATAAATGTAGCATAACCAATACCGAGTTTTTGAAACAGCTCTCGCCCATTGAGCTGGATTTACTAGAGGATATTCAAAAATACAGAACTCAGCCATTAGAGTTTAGACCGCTCAATCTAAATCCTAATTATAGAAGTATAATTCATTTATACGATTTATATAATTCTATTACAGTAGAAACACTCGCCAAAGAATTAGCGGATTTACTACACTTTGAGTGTACTATGTTCTTATGTAATCGAATGTTTATACCACAAATGTCAGGAACACAAACTGGAGAATATGGGATACAAAAACAAATGTACCAGAAAGCTATTAAAGTTTGTAATACTATAATAAATCAGTACAAATAGAGGTAATTATGTATCAGTTATCTATAGACGGTATACCACAATTTCCAGTATTTCTTCAGCAAAACGATAGAGATTATGCTGTAGGAAGATTACTTGAGTTAGGGGTTAGGGCAGATTCATTTGGAGGAAATGTAGAAATAACTGATCTTGGCATTAAAACTACTATTGCCCAACATCAGTTACAATATTATATGACAAGTATATTCTGCCCGCCCCATTATTATCCATCTGATTATTTAAAAACTATAGGAGAGATAAAAAATGGAATTTAAGAAATTAAGAGATTTACAAAATAAACATATCAATAATTTGTTACAAGACGTTGATGTAATGTTTGTAACAGATATTGATAAAGAAACTATCTGGAATAAGTATTTAGATAGTTTTCCTCCAGGAACTAATGAAATCTTTAGAACACGAAGAGAATTTGATTGTTCTTGTTGTCGAGGTTTTCTTAAGAATTTTGGTAATGTTCTAATTCATAAAGATGGTAAATTTCATACAATCTGGAATATGGAGTTAGATGATCCTGTATTTAATCCTGTTTTCAATTCTCTAAATGATCTTGTACTCAATGCTAAGATTGTAGATGTGTTTGTAACTAAAGAAACACAATTTGGAACAGAAGTAAATAGAGAACAAGATAAGGAAACAGGAAACATTATAACCTGGCATCATTTTTGGTATAAACTTCCAAATAGATTTGTGCATAAATTAAATACTACGGTTGATACTATTAAAGCTAATTACAAAACAAACCGAAATGTACTTGAATCTAGTTTATTGGAAATTGATCCTGAATCTGTGGAAATTATGCTAGATTTAATTTCTCAAAACAGTCTCTATCGTGGTGATGTTTGGAAAGAGCAGCTAGAGAGATTCTTAACTGTCTTAAAGCAGTATCGCATATTGGTATCAGAAAATAAAGATACAAACACATTCTGTTGGTTAAAATCAATCGAAGTTGGAACTGTTTTATCCAAGATTAAGAATAGTTCTATTGGTACATTTCTAGTTGATCTTAGTAATAACGTTGATTTAGAAGTAGCTCTGAGAAAATATG
>CAYTNJ010000174.1:0-1869 GCA_964439155.1 uncultured Candidatus Peribacteria bacterium
TTCTCGCCCGCGGTGTCCAAAGCGAAGGTGTACATCATCGACGAAGTACACATGCTTACCAAAGAAGCATTTAACGCCCTCCTCAAAACCCTCGAAGAGCCGCCGCCCTACGCCTACTTCATCTTGGCCACGACCGAGCTGCACAAAATCCCGGCCACCATCCAATCGCGCTGCCAGCGCTTCCTGTTCCGCCAAGTGCGGGAGGACGACATCATCGGACGACTGAAATATGTGGCTGAAAAAGAAGGCATCAAAGCGGATGACGATGCGCTCAAAACCATCGCCCACGCGGTACAAGGCGGCATGCGCGACGCCATCTCGTTGCTCGACCAATTGCGGTCACTGCCGCACATCAGGCTACAAGACGTCAAAGAACGCATCGGCGAAACCGGCCACGAGCACGCCGAAGCGATGCGCAACGCTCTTGCGGCAAACGACCACGACGAGGTGCTACGCATCATCCGCACACTCGAGGAAACCGCCATCCCCTTCGACTCCTTCGTGCGCCTCATGCTCGCGATGGTACGGGCCGACCTGCACCTGGCGATCGACGAAAAACGCGAGACCAGGCAGCTCATCGCCGCACTCGACAACTTACTCGAGACGCTCAAAGACCTACGCCTTTCCCCGGTGCCGGCCATGACGCTGGAAGCGCGATTATTGGAATTGTGCTTGCCCCCGTCCTCCGAAGAGAAGCCCGCCGCCCGCCCGGCAGCCGCTCCCAAAGCCGCACCTCCGGCTCCTAAGCCCGAAGTTGCGGCAACCAAGCAAGAAGAAGCTCCTCCCGCTCCCAAGCCCGCGCCTGCAGCAGTGGAATCAAAACCCGTCGTCGACGTAACGCCTGACCCCGTCTCCCCCGCTCCGGTCACTAAAGAAGCTCCGCCGGCACCCGTCGGAGACTTGGATATCAAAGCCATCAAAGTCGCTTGGCCGAGCATCGTGAAAGACATGGAACCGGCCTTCGTGCGCATGTCCCTTAAAAACGCCGGCATCCACGCGCTCGAAGGAGCAACACTCGTCCTCGCCTTCGCCTCCGGCTTCCACCGCGACAAAGTAAAAACACCCGATGCACTGCGCACACTGGAAGAACTGATCGACAAGCACGTGGGTCACAAGCTGCGCGTACGCTGCGAGCTGGAAGCGGACTTGCACACCCATCCGCTGCCCGTGAGCGAAGCCGTAAACTTGGCGGAGGCGGCGGCGGAAATTTTCTAGCTTCTTAGCTTTTTAGCTCGTTAACTTATTAGAAAGCTGCCAGAAAGCTAAGAAGCTAAAAAGCTAACCAGCTAACAAGCTCCTCCATGGATATCCGCCAAGAGAAAGCCCACATCCGCGAAGCCATAAAGGAGCGCCTCAAACGCGTCACCGATGCCGAGCGCTTGGCCGAAAGCCGCACGCTTTGCCGCGAACTCCTTCGCATCCTCCCCGATGAATCCATCGTCGTCTGCGGTTACTTTCCATTAACAGACGAAGCGGACCTGCGCCCGGCGCTGCTCGAACTCCTCAAGCGCGGCTGCACCGTCTATCTCCCCCGCTTCAATGGGAAAACCTTGGAATTCCGACAGACAATGAATCTGCACGAGCTACCGACCGGAGTATTAAAAATCCCCGAACCATCCGATGACGCTCCGTTAGTCGATGAAGAGACGATCGACTTTGTCTTTGTGCCAGGACGAGCATTCACAAGAGACGGACGCCGCCTCGGTCGCGGCAACGGCGGCTACGACATCTGGATCAAAAAGCAGCGAGAGAAGAATCCAGAGACGCAGTACATAGGCATCGCCCTGGAGTGCCAGCTGGTCGCGGATATTCCACTGGAAGCGCACGACGAGAACGTGGATTTTCTTATGACGGCGCGCGGAAGGATGT
>CAYTNJ010000175.1:0-1869 GCA_964439155.1 uncultured Candidatus Peribacteria bacterium
GTGATACCAACAGGCAGCAGACCATCGGCGTGAATTACGACCCGCGCATGAAAGACATCACCTTGGCCCACACGGTCAACGCATTTGCAAACGGCGCGTCCTTGTGGATGCAATTTACCATGACCGGCGCGTATGGGAAACATCACTGGGGGTTGACGGACGATGTGAAGGTGCTCACGAATCCGCGCTACCTTGGTGTGCTCGAAGCCGCCAATACAGACCCGCGCCGGTACGAGGTCGGCATCGTCGGCAATGGCTACTGGGGCGTGGCTCCTACGACCGCGCTGCTAGGCCCAGGCACGGGCTTAACAGCCGTCTACAAGTGGACTGAGGGCAACACGCCAAAGACGCTGACTCGTATAGACAAAGTGCCACAGTTTGCGTACATCAACTACCAGAGCGCGAATCCTGTTCCGCGCAAGGACGTGACGGACAATAGCCACAAGTCATGGTCTTTGGAATTGTCGGGCAAATTCTGGCCGGAATACACAGGCGCGTACACGTTCACATTTGAGGGAAAGTGGGCGTCATTACAGGCCACATTGGACGGCAAGGCTATCCCCGGCGTGGTCAATCTCACTGCGGGCGTGCTCGTGCCTATCAACATTAAGTTTGCGAGCCAGTCTGGAGAGGGAACCTTGCGTTTCTTTGAAACCGTGAACGGCAGGAAAACCATCGTCAAGCAATCCCAACTCATTCCATAACCTCCTACACCGGCGTACCTCTCGCGCCGGATGTCCACCCCGCGCCGTCATGGAAACCGCTACGTGACGGCGCGGTTGTTTTCATAGGCAAACAAAGTGCTTGCGTTTTGGTTACAGATGGTGTAATGTATGCCGCATGGACAAGAAAAAAACAGTGACCGCAACATTCCGAATCGATTCCGCTATCATGGCGGAATTGAGAAAAGCCGCAAAAGCCGACAGGCGCAGCTTGAACAGCTTAGTCAATATACGGCTGGCTGAGGCAGCACAGGCCGCGAAAGGGAAACCATGATTACCGAAGCGGAAATGTTTACCAACGTCGTATCGCGCCTTGAAGTCTGCCTGAGCGAACTAAAGGGTATGCCCGCGCCTGCTACCAAGGCGGAGGCGATTTACATTCACCGCGCACTTGCGAGTGCGGTTGAGGCGCTGGACACCGCCGTAGGCTTTGTGGTCTACGCGCAGAGGGCGAAAGGATGAGAAAGCCTACCGCAGAAGACTTGGCGACTTACGAAGCTGAAGCCCTAGCGTGGTGCAACAAGCGCCGTGCGGAAAGGGGTGCGCAAGCCATAACACATCTTCCGAAAGGCTATCAGCAAGACAGCAAGTATTGCCCATGCGCCAATGCTACAAAAACGGTTGTGTCTACATATTGGTGGGAGTGGCTAGATATATGGATGCAATTCGGGTATATGGGGGAGCAGCTTTCGTGTAGCGTGGCGAGATTTGTCGAATTATTCGACCGTGGATATTACCCGCACTTGATCGAGCAGTCCGATGATCGATAAATCCTTCGAGCGCAACGGCTACGTCGATGCCCTCGGCCTGTCGGCGCCGGACGGCCTGTCGGCGTACGAAGCCGGATTGAAGGCACTCGCGGCCGGCCCACAGGGATCGACCTCGACGAGGCGACGTTCGAACGCAAGCGGTCGGAGCTTGCCGGACGCTTTGCGCGGCGTGAGAGCCAGCTGACGGGCGCTGGCCCGTATTTCGGCGGCAGGCGTTTCGGTCTGGTGGACGCCGCATTTGCGCCGATCTGTTCGGCCACCGCCTGACCGGCCGTCGCGTTCACGTCGGCGATCACCACGCGTCCGCCCGCCGCCGCGAACCGCCTGGCGCACGCCGCCCCCAGCCCCGACCCGCCGCCCGTAATCAAAAACGTGCC
>CAYTNJ010000176.1:0-1845 GCA_964439155.1 uncultured Candidatus Peribacteria bacterium
AGCACATCACGCGGTTCCAAACCGAAGATGACGTCGTCTTCTTCGCGGCGGATTCCCACGGCGCGGCGGACATCGCCAAGGAAGGCGAAGGTCGCAAAATCCCCTTCTCTCCCGCGGACGCGCCCGTGAACATCACCGAGACGCAGTTGATCGGCGAACACAACTTGAGCAATATCGCAGCCGCCTACAAAGTGGCACGCGAGCTTGGCGTGAATGATGACGTCTGCGTGAAGGTGATCAAAGCCTTCCGCGGCCTGCCCCACCGCCTGCAATTCCTCGGCTCGCACCACGGCGTCGACTGGGTGGATGACGCGATTTCCACGACCCCGGAATCGGCGATGGCGGCACTGGAAGCGCTCGAAGGCAAAGTATCGACGATCATCCTCGGCGGCCAGGACCGCGGCGTGGATTTTGAGGAGTTGGGCCGCGCGGTCGTGGAAGCGAACGTCCAAACCGTGATCCTCTTCCCCGGCTCCGGCCCGCGCATTCGCAAAGCTCTCGAAGCCGCAGACACCACCAAGGCCGTGAAAATCTTCGAAGCCGGCGACATGCCCGCCGCCGTCAGCCTTGCGAAAGAACACACTAAACCTGGAAAAACGTGTCTGCTCTCTACTGCATCCCCCAGCTACGGCATGTTTAAAAACTTTGAGGAGAAGGGGGAGAAGTTCAAGGAGTGCCTACTCGCCTAACCTGCCGCGGGCCGAACGCCCGCTCTAATAGTGTTAAAAGAAGGAAAATCAAAGATTGCATTGTTGTCTGATTAATCCCCGCCGCCGCGAAACAGATCGATGTTACTCAGTAATTTTTTGATGGCTGTTTCGGGATCTCTTAGGCGAATGCGCAGAATATTCGCGATTCCCTGCTTTATGGCATCGGAAAATTCCGAATACCCGACGTGTCTTTCGAATAGCGTTTCCACAACGTCTTGTTCCGCCGCGCAGGCCTTCGTCTCGATGGACATTTTCCTATGGTAATCCTGAATTTTGACGGATCAACATCGTTTATGTTTAAAACGCATGACGAAGATTTTCGCCAAGGTCAGCGACGTGCAAGAGCCGTCACTTCGTCCCATCCCCCACTTTCACCTTCGCCGGGCGCAGCACTTTTCCGTGCAGTTCGTAGCCGTCATCGAGCACCTCGATGACCGTATCCATCGGGCCGGGACCCGTCAGCAAAATCTCGTGGCGGTGCGGATCGACCGGTTGGTTTAGGGCATCCATGCGTTTGACTCCCGCATCCGTCATCTGCCGTGCCAAATCCTGCTCTATGGCGACGAATCCTTTCATCCAGTCTTGCGACTGCACTTCCTCCGGCACATGGGCAAAGGCTCTGCGAAAGTTATCGAGCGTGGGAAGCAGGCGCACCACCATCTGCTCCACGGCGAATTTGCGGCGGTCCATGTCCTCTCGCTCCACTCTCGCTTTGGCATTCTGCAGATCGGCCGCCGCCAAAGTCTTATCAAAAACTCGCTCGTAGCAGCAACCCAGGAAGCGCCATCCTTCAACGCTCTTCGGATTGATACCCAAACCTCGGCGAATCTCGGCCGCAGCCATGTCGGGCCGACCCAGACGATAGTCAAAGGCTCCCAGGTAGATCCAGTATTGCGACTGCTTGGGATCGGCGGCCACCGCGTCTTGGTAAGAATTTAATGCGTCCGCCAGCTTACCGGCCTTGGCCGCCGCTTCCGCTCGACTGAAATACTGAGCGTGCATGGCCGGATCGATATTGCGGACCTGAGGATTCTCCACCGGAATCTCGCTGAATCCATCGTTGGGTCCGGGTTTGACGGCAACCATCTTCTCCAACTCGGCCTTACATCCCACGTGATTGGGGTCAGCCTGCAGT
>CAYTNJ010000177.1:0-1803 GCA_964439155.1 uncultured Candidatus Peribacteria bacterium
CTGGCGGAGGAGGGCGAACTGGGCGATGGTCAGGAGCGCCAGGATGCCCAGCGAAGAGAAGATGACGTGCGGGTGGTACGCCGGCAGCAGGGGATAGACGACATACGTGCCGAGGACAATGATCGGGCGCAGCCGACCAAAGAGGATGACGTACCAGCCATCCGCCCGCAGATGTTCGCGCAGACGGTCAACACGCCATTCCTTTAGCTGCCACAACCTCAGCAGTGTGAGCATCGGAGAGACGGATGCTAGGAGCGCGAGGCCGGCGGCGATGAGAGGAAGAATGCCCATTTCAGGTCAGGTGAGAGCGAATGACCGCCGCGATCTCTTTTGCCTTCTCGCGATGCACGCCGTGGCGCACGCCGGTATACGCATGCAGCGTGCTGCCCTTGATGCCGCGCTCCATGATGATCGCGTCTCCAAACGGCGTCATGCCGTCGTCTTTTCCCCAGAAGAGATCGGTGGGAATGTGGACTTCTGGCAGCAGCGGGCGCAGATCTTCCCGCGTGACCTTGATCAGCGTGTCGCGCATGACGGGGCTGGCCTTCTCGTAGTCGTGCACGCGCACGAGTTTGTAGAGGAACTTTTTGCCGAGCGGTTGCAGCAGGCTTAAGCCGGGGATCGAGAGCAGCGCCTTCCCGCATTTCGCGAGAGTGAGTCCGATCAGACGTTTAAAATGTCGAGGTCGACGAATGCCCGCGCCCGCGCAGAGGAAGAGGTGCTTGATAGGGATGGTGCCGCGTGTCGCCAGCTTCAGTGAAATGCGCCCGCCGTGTGAGTGGCCGAGGAGCAGGATCGGGCGCAGGGGATCGACGTGCTTGCGGACAAACACCTCCACCCAGTCGGCGTAGTCGTCTACCGTCCAAGCGTGCTCGGGCTCGGGCTCGGCGCCGAATCCCGGCAGGTCGGGTGTCAGGATGTCCACGTTGTCTTCACCTAAAGCTTCCCGCAGCTCCGTGAATGATTCCTTGGAGCCACCCCAGCCGTGCAGGCAGACGAGAACGGGTTTCATGCCCGTATTGTAGCGTATCCCTTAAAAAAACCGTCAGCCTTAGCTGACGGTTTCTCTTCACTATTCGAGAGGTATTCCTTATTTCACGTCACAATTGCACTTGCCGCAGCACTTGCCGTACAGGAACAGTTTGAACACGCCCGCAGCGCCGACCAAGATGTATACCACCGCTTCAAGCCACATCCATTGGCCAAGGAGCATATGCACCACGTTCCAGTCGGCACCGCCGCCGACGAGCCAGCCGAGGCCGACGAGACCCCAGTTCAGGGCGCCGACGATTACCAGCGCGCACATGGGCAAGCAAACCGCGCAGAGTTTTTTTCCGTGCATCATCATAGAGAGAGGGGGAGGAGTGAGAAGGTTCTCATTTCATTAATGCCCTCTATTAAGGTGAAATGCAATTGCCGAGAGGATGTGTCTAGTTTCTTGGCGCTTTATCGCTGCTTTCTTTGTGAGGAAGGAAATATTTAAGGAAGGAGATGTATCTGATGAATGTTTGTGGGGAGTAGGGGGCGGAACGGTCATTTTGGCTTATAAGCCCGGTAGGTTGCCTTGCGCAGTGCAAGCAAAGAAAATAAGCTCTCCGGCGTGCCACTGTAGCTCCCCACTACGCCTCTGGGCTTCGCGGGGCAGGCAGTTGGTCCATTCTTGATCCTTACCTTGCATGGTCATGCCACTGTAGCTCAGTTGGTAGAGCACGGGACTCATAAGCCCGGGGTCGCCGGTTCAATCCCGGCCCGTGACACCATACGTATCTCCTTTCATACTCCGATCATCGCCGCCCTTCGGAG
>CAYTNJ010000178.1:0-313 GCA_964439155.1 uncultured Candidatus Peribacteria bacterium
GTCCCGGCGGGCTGCTCTACGATCAGGTCGCGTCGGCCGCGATCGCCGCGACCGCATCCGGCTATGGTGGTGGCGATCATGTCGCGGTGATGAACGACTTCAAAAACCTCCTCGCGCCGTTCATTGCAGCAAACGCGGCCACCGGCATCACGGTCATCATGAACCCCGCCCAGGGTCTGGCGCTGGACTTCATGATCGGCCCTGACGGCGCCCTCGGCGACTGGTTCGCCCGTGCTCGCGCGCGGTTCTCGTACGCGGAAAGCACGCACGCCACGGCCAACCGCCACATTGCGGTTCGCACCGAAGACTTCGC
>CAYTNJ010000178.1:362-1802 GCA_964439155.1 uncultured Candidatus Peribacteria bacterium
ATTCGAAATGAGCAGCCAGGCCACGATCCATATGGAGCAGACCCAGGCCGACGTCGAGCAGATCGCCACGTCAGGGACTGTTGCCGGGGCATCGCCAGTTCGCTCGCTGTATCAGACGGACACCAAGGGTATCCGCATGATCTGGGATCTGAACTGGCGGATGATGCGCCAGGGTATGGTGCAATGGATCGATGGCACAACGTGGTGACAAGCATCTGACCTGATGCTATAAAATCGAACGGGCCGACTGCGCTAACAGACCGGCCCGTTCTGACCAACGCGAAGCGTGGAGCGCTCCGAATGGCTATTGCTACAATGACACGGGCCGAAGCCTTGTCGCAAGGTCTAAAGGTTTACCGAAGTGTGAAACCTTGCCGCAAGTGCGGCTCTGACATTCGCCGCGTTGGCGGTCATTGCGTGGAATGTGACCAAGCGGCTTCTCGTCAGTGGGCAAAAACAAATCCCGAGCGGCATCTAGAAAAAACGAAACGATGGATTGAAAAAAATCCCGTCGCGTGGGCAGGCATTGCAATGTCGGCCAACAAGGCTTGGCGGCGTCGCCAGACTGAAAGAGGGAGAAAGCCAGATCCGGTTAGGAACCGAGAGAAAGTTCGCAAGTATTACTATGCTAACAAAGCAAAGGTGAACGCGAAGAAACTTCTTGGTAATGGAAATCGGAGAGCGAGATTGCGCGGCGCAGGCGGTACCCACACCGCTACCGACCTCGCCGAAATCTTCGCCGCCCAGGGTGGTCGCTGCGCTTATTGCCGCGCGGACCTGAAGCGGAAGAATAAGCACGTTGACCACATCGTTCCGCTGGCAAAAGGCGGGTCGAATGGCCGGCAGAACCTTCAGTATTTGTGCGCGCCCTGCAACCAGACGAAAAGCGCGCGTGACCCGATCGACTTCGCTCAGTCGCTAGGACTTCTGCTCTAAGCGGACACCCTCATCGCTTTGAGATTTGCGCCCTGCCGGAAACGGAGGGGTTTTTCATGTGCCGTGAGGGCGGCGCTTCACTTTGTCGGGAAAGAGTCCCGGGGAGAAACATCATGACCATTCGACGCTTTGTCGTGACGGCCACCACGGATTCCAGTGGTGATGCCACAGTCTACAGCCCGGTCCTGTCCGGGAAGCTGGTTTCCATTCGCTACGTCAAAACGGACTTCACGGACGGCGTCGTTTTCACCATCACGGCGGAAGACACCGGCGAAACCATCTGGACGGAAAGCAACGTCAACGCCTCGGCAACGCGGTATCCGCGCGCCGCGACGGCATCGACTGCAGGTGCCGCGTCTCTCTATGCCAGCGGCGGCACCGCCGTGAACGATGCGATCGGCCTTGGCTCGGATCGCATCAAGTTCGTGATCGCCAGCGGTGGCGACACCCACACCGGCACCTTCCACATCACGGTTGACGGCTCCGGAGACCCCCCATGATCCG
>CAYTNJ010000179.1:0-1798 GCA_964439155.1 uncultured Candidatus Peribacteria bacterium
GGATTCCCAGCCGGCTCGATCGACCTCGGCGGCGCGGACCCAACAGTTGTCGAAGAGCTTCCAGTTGGTTAGCACCAGATAGACCTCCTCGCCGTCCTTGATCTCCTCCTCGGAGACCGCGCACACGGCGGGGTGCTCGCGAGTCTCGGACTTGCGGGTGAGCCGGTGCGTCGCCTTCATGCGCTTGAACCAGACGTCAACGCCAGCGTGCTGAACCTTGTCCATCGGCATCTCAGGCTCCTCCCGCGATCGGCGTGTTCTCGGGACCCGACCCCTTGTACGCAGGCGCGGCCACGGCCCCGGGCGTCCCATACGCGGGGCGCACCCGCTGCTTCTCCACGTCGTACTCGGTGTTGCAGTGCCGCATCTCCGGCGGCGCCTTGGGCGCGAGATCGGGGTTGATCCGGATGAAGTAGTTGGGACCCTCGATGTCGCCGCGCAGCACCACCAACCGGAGTTTGGTGAGGTCCCAGCCCTTGACGTTGTTGTCGAGCATCCGCCACGCGGTGTACGTGTCGTGCGCCACGGCCTCGGCGACAGCGGCGCGAGCGCCCGGCTCGTCGCGGACCCACTTGACGTGGATGTATCCCTGCTCAGCCATCGAACAAGCCCTCTTTCTTCGCGGGAGGTGGAACCGATCGACTCGCCGCCGCGATCACGGCATCGTCGACCTCAAAGAAGCCCTGCTCGCCGCGAACGGGCGGGGGCACGGCGAACGGCTCGATGTCGCTCAGCACCCAGGCGAAGCGGCCGGGCCCGTAGTCGCCAAAACGCAACTCCTGCTCGGTCGCGAGCGCCTTGTACTGCTCGTAGAAGCGTTCGGAGCGCACACAGTCGATGAGCGTGCAGGTCGCCACGGCGACGCCGAGCGGCAGCGGCTTGGGGACCGCCCGCGGCGCCAGCCAGCTGTAGCGGGGGAGCTGGAGCACCTCGAAGAACCCGGGCTGGATGCACTGAGTGAACAGGTCCCAGCCCCACTTCTTGGCCGCGCAGATCACCAGCGGCCCCCGGTAGTCGGTGTACCAGCCGCGGGTTTCAACTCGCTTGGCCCGGAGCGCGATCAGCGTCGCCCACGGCTGCCACAGGCTGATGGCCCGCATCAGTCACCCCCGATCTGCTTGTGGATCACGCTGCAGTCGACGGGGATCATCGGGACGTTGACCACGCAGACCCGCAGCGTCGGCATCTGCTCCTCGATCGACTCGGCGATGATCTTCGCAATCTTCGCCAGCGTCGCCGGGCTCGGCTGCACCTGGATCGGCGTCTGGATCTCGCCAGCGGCCCACTCGGAGTGCTTGTACGGCGCGGTGGGGATGGGACGGCTCTCGCTCATGTGGACTCCTTGACCGACTTGCTCATGTCCTCGACGTACTTCTCCCAGCCCAAGCGGTGGGCTCGAATAGCGTGCTTGATGCTGAACTCGACCATCGCACCGCTGCAATCATCGCGGGCAATGCGCTTGGACCCCTCCCACTCGTACTCGGCGGCGACGATGGCGGCTTCGAGTTGCTTGGCCGTCTCGTTCTCGTTGGTGTGGATGCCGACGATGTTCACGAAGCCTCCGATCTTCGGGGGCTCGCCCGTGTGCTTCGACAGCCACTCCACGCCAGCCAAGACCATGGCGCGGCAACAAGTCTCGTAGCCGCCGCCGAATCCGCTGATCTCTCGCATCTCGTGAGAGAAGGTGCGGCCGAACGCGGTCACCGGCGGGCACTTCGGAACGAGCGCCTGCTTGCGGTCGTACTCCTCGCGGTCGGCCTGGTCCTTCGCCGCCTGCTCCTCGGGAGTCCGATACCAG
>CAYTNJ010000180.1:0-1768 GCA_964439155.1 uncultured Candidatus Peribacteria bacterium
ATGCAGCCCAAGCTCTTCGGCCGTATCGTGCGCCTCAGCGTCAGCCCCGACACAATCGCCATGCGCGAAGGTGCGCCCGCCAGTCAGAAGATCACGGACCCGCTGCCGCTGAGCCGGCGTCATGCCCTCGCGAGTTCCCGTGAAGCCCCAACGCATGACTTTCATCGCACCGCCTCCAGCATCGACTTGATCACTCCCCCACCGCATCCCGGTACAGCCGCAGAAGCTCAGCACGCTCCGCACGATCAGCTGCGTCCATCTTCCGCTCCCGGATGATCTCCCGCAGGATAGCAGGCTCGTACCCGGCTGACTTCGCTTCCTGGAACACCGCGCGGATGTCCGTCTGCAGCGCAGCCTTCTCCTCGGCTAGCTTCTCCACCCGCTGGATGAACGACTTCAACCGGCCGGGGTCCACGCTGTTGTGCCCTTGGGTCATGCTACACCTCTGTGGTTTTTAAGTTCGTCGTACCGGGCGGCGATCTGGCTGGCGTCGTCCGACAAGGGGGTGAGCCAGGCCAGCATCACCCGGTCCACCTCAGCCTCGCTCCGCTTCGCCAGGGCCTTGATCAGGTCCCGGCCGTGAGATGTCAGCATCACCCGCTCGTACTCGGGCCAGCGTCGTTTTCGGGCGCGGCGGCCAGCGTCGTTGATGTGCTTCAGGTGCTCGGCGTAGACCTTCGCGAGCGTCGTCTGCTGGCCCGACGACAGGGGACGGCCGGCGACGGCTCGGCTCGTCAGGCTGGAGGTAAGCTCCAGCGCGAAGCCAGTCACCAGCCCGGTCCCGACCAGGGAGTTCAACTCGTCGAGCATCCGCGCCCAACCCTCGACCGGGCACGCATCCACCCCCGCCCACAGGATCGCGCCCCCTCCGTCGTTCAGCGCCGGATCGTCGCCCGGAGGCTCGGCAGGCTTCCGGGTTTCGACCGGCAACGCCGCGCTCTGCTCTGCTCTGCTCTGTTCTGCTCTGCTCTGTTCTGCTCTGCTCTGATGTGTTTCATCAGGCGATTTATGCGTTGCATCGTTTGTTTCTGGCGGTGCATTGGAGTTTCGTTTGCTTCTGAAACGCTGGGAACGCTGCGTTGCGGTGGGGTCTTCGCGTTGCGGCTGCCGCTCCTCCCATGCCGCGATGCGTTGCGCAACGATCAGGCCCTTATCCTCGAGGGCCTTCATGACCCGCTCGACCACCTCGATCTCGAGCGCCAGGGCGATGGCGATCTCCTCCGCCGGCTCACCTACGTCACCCCGGGTTCCTTGCTGGCTCGCGTGCTCGAGGATGCCAGCCCAAATCGCCACAACTTCGGACCTCGAGGCTTTCGCCCGCAAGGCCACGGCGTGTAGTTTGGGGTCCGAGAAGGCGCCATGCCACCAGCGAAGCCACTGCGTCATGAGCGGCGCTCCATGTTGGAGAATACCGCCCGGTCCTCGTCAAAGTGCAGCACGACATTGCCGGGGGCGCCGTCGCGATGCTTGGCGATGATCAGGTCGGCCACGCCCTTGGCACGCTCTCGAGCCTCATGGCGCTCGCTCACGCGGGTATAAAACTCCTGATCGCCCTCCGCTTCGCGGCGCTTCACGTCGTCCTTGAGGTAGTAGGACTCGCGGTAGAGGAAGGCCACGATGTCGGCGTCCTCCTCGATGCTCCCAGAATCGCGCAGGTCGCTCAGGGAGGGCCGCTTGTCCTCCCGGCCCTCGATCCCCCGGGAAAGTTGGCAAAGGGCCACCACGGGGCAGCCCAGGTCCTTGGCGAGCGCCTTCAGGCCTGCGGAAA
>CAYTNJ010000181.1:0-1760 GCA_964439155.1 uncultured Candidatus Peribacteria bacterium
GACCAGCACGCTCGCTCCGGTCTCGACCAGCGAGTCACTGAGTCCCTGCGCGAAAACGTCGAGCCCGGCCTTGGTCGATCCGTATACGAAGTTGGACCGGCGGGCCCGCAACCCCGCGACTGACGACAGCACCACCAAGGTGCCGTGGCCCTGTTCACGCAGATGCCGCCCCACCCGCAGGCCGGCGCTGACCGCGCCGACGTAGTTGGTCTGGGCGGCAAGCACGGCCGAGTCGGGATCTGCTTCGAAGCCCTCCTGGTCGCCGAGCACCCCGAACGCCAGGATCACCAGGTCGACATCGTGGGCGAAGAGTGAGTCGATGACGGCGGCATGGGTGTCCGTGGCTGCTGCGTCGAACTCCGCTGACGACACAGCCAGCGCCGGATCGGCACCGCGGTCGTGCAGCGTCTGCCGGGTCTCAGCCGTAGCGGCGTCAAGTGCCGGTGAGGGTCGCCCGGCCAGGACCACGCGCCGCAGATGACCGGCGGGGAGCTCGGCGACGATGGCTCGGGCGATCTCCGAGGTGCCGCCGAGGACCACCACGGATTGCGGCTCAGTGAGGGCGTTCATCATGGCAGGAGCCTCCGGAACTGATCGGATGTGAAGACCCCGTCGGGGTCGAGCCGGCGTACGGTCTGCTGCCACTCGTCCAGCCGAGGGTATCCCGCACGGAAAGTTGCCGGCGTCATGCGGGAGTCCTTGGCCAGGTAGAACCGGCCCCCGGCAGCCAACACCTGGTCGTCCAGTTCATCGAGGACCCGGGCGAGATCCGGTACCGACGCGGGGAGGTCCAGGGCCAACGTCCATCCGGGCGCGGGGAAGGACAAGGGGGCGGGATTGGCGGCGCCGAATCGTTTCAGGACAGTAAGGAAGGAAGGCGCCCTCGCCGTCCGCAACCGTTCCAGCACCAGCCGGATCAGGTCGGACGACGAGTCGGGGACGCAGAACTGGTACTGCACGAAACCGGGACGCCCGTACACCCGGTTCCAGTCATTGACCATGTCGAGCGGGTGGAAGAAGTCGGCGATCGTGTGCAGCTCGCCGACACGGTGCTGGGGCGCCTTGCGGAACCAGGCCTCGTTGAAGGCCGCCACCGACCATCGGTTCAGGGTCCGCGCCGGGAACCACGGCGGCGTCGTCAGGCGGACCTTCGGGTCGTATGCCAGCGGATCTCCGTGGTCGCCGTCAGGCAGGTCGGGCAGTTCGGCGTGGTCGCCGCAGGTCAGCACAGATCGGAAGTCGTTCTTTCCGCCGACGGAATCGACCCACGCCACCGTGTACCGGTACCCCGCATCAGCTGCCGTCATGTGGTCCATCAGGGCATCCAGACCCGTGAACCGGTCGGTGTCGACCCGTATGCGTGACGTGCTGATCGGCATCATCTGCAGGGAGGCGGAGGTGATGACGCCGGTCTGCCCCATTCCGCCCACGGTTGCCCAGTAGGCCGATTGCTCGTACGCGTTCGGTGAATCGGGTCGCAGGGTTGCGGGGGTTCCGTCGGCTGTGACGAGGTCCAAGGACTCGACGTGCTGTCCGAAGCTGCCATCTCGGTGGTGGTTCTTGCCGTGGATGTCGGCGGCGATGGCACCGCCCACGCTCACAAACCGGGTGCCCGCCGTGACCGGGACGAACCAGCCGTGGGGGACCGACCGACGTAGGATCTCGTCCACCGTGACGCCCGCCTGAGCGGTGAGCCGCCCATTCGCGGAATCCAGCCACATCTGGTCCAGGCCCGTCATGTCGAGCACGGTGCCGCCGGC
>CAYTNJ010000182.1:0-1750 GCA_964439155.1 uncultured Candidatus Peribacteria bacterium
TATCACCCGCTTGCAGGACATCCGTCTGGCGCGTGAGGGGATCTTTGGTCTGGAAGGGGCGGCATTTGGTTTCGGTCAGCTTAGTGAAAAAGGGCGTATCCGGAAGTGGGCCGCCGAACTGGGTTTCCAATTCGCCGCTCGTGCAGTGCGGCCACAGTTCCAGCGTTACTTCGTCCGCGGCAACGGCATTGAGCGGAGCGAGCAACGCGGAGAGCATGGCCACGGCGGCGATGCCCGCGCGCACGCGACGCGAAGGAGTGCTGCCGATGAGAGACTCAGAGACCTTGAACATCATGAAGGAGGGAAAGTGCGTCGTCGACGGTTAAAGCGCCGTCGGCGTTGGGGTCGGCTTTCAAATGCTCCGGCGTCGTTTCCGCATAACCTTGCACCAACTCCAGTAGCACGATCACGTCGTTCACATCTTTCGTGCCGTTGAAATCAAAATCACCCGGCAGCGCATACGTGGATGCCGCCTGCAAATGCGAAATGGTGCGCATGTCACCCGCGCTCTGAATGCCCAGTGCGAAGGAACCGACAACGCAAAGAGCGCCGAGCGTGAGCACGATGGGATGCGTACCGAGAACCGATGGTTGTGTTTTTTGTGTAGGCATTTCTCCTTATTCTATCGCAAAACGGCATTTCTCTCAACCGCTCTAAGATTGACCCCAGGCGAGAATGGTGTGTGATATCCAAAAAGAAAGACGGGCGTCATTAGTCGATCGGCGCACGATTGAGTACACTTCACCCCAATGGCGACGATCTACCTGTTCACCGGCGAAAACACCTACGCCGTTCGTGAAGAGAAAATGCGCTGGATCGGCCAATTTCGCAAAAAACATGGCGAAGAGAACTTGATCCGCCTGGAGGGCAAAGGTCTCGATATGCGTCTGCTCCTCGACGAAATCTCCGCGGCACCCTTCCTGGCGGAAAGCCGCCTGGTGATCGTGGACGGCGTTCCCAAATGCACGAAGGAAGACATCGACATGCTGGAGCGCGTGATTCATCCCAAAACCGTGTTGCTCTTCGCCGACGCTTCGCCGGATAAGCGCCTGGCCGGAACCAAGGCTCTCCTAAAGAGCGCCGAAGTGAAGGAATTCAAAGCCCTGCAGCCGGCGGCACTTCGCCAATGGGCGGAAGCGCTCACTCGGGAAGCGGGCAGTTCGCTTGAACAAGGGGCGTTTGAAACGCTGCTCGAACTGGTGGGCAAAGACCAGGACATGCTGGCGGAGGAAGTGAAAAAGCTGTCGCTGCTCGCGGCACCAAAGCCTGTGACGCGCGATCTCGCCGAAGAAATGGGCGTGCCGAGCGACGAAGGAGTGGTGTGGCGGATGACGGATTTGCTCAGCGCGGGGAACCGCCTCGAAGCCGCGCGCTTCGCCAAAACCTCCATCGCCCGCGGCGGAGACGCCTATGGCATGTGGGCGATTTTGCTCAACAGTCTCAAAAACTTAGTGGCCGTATCGGCAGCCGTGCAGGCGGGCGAAACCGACCCAACGGCCATCGCGTCAAAAACGGGCGTGCATCCCTTCGCTCTGCGGTCGATGCTGCCCTACGCCAGGCGCACGGACGCCGCAAAACTGCGCGTATTCTTGGATCGCATAGTGGAAGACGACATCGCGCTGAAAACCGGCACCTACAAAGCGACCGACGAAAGCCCGGAAGAAATCGTCTCGCTCATCGACCGCTTCATTCTCACTTCTCCTTAATCCTCAAACGGTTTCAATCTGCTTGAGCAGATCTTCCGCCGATT
>CAYTNJ010000183.1:0-216 GCA_964439155.1 uncultured Candidatus Peribacteria bacterium
ACTTCAGTCAGCGTACCGCTCACTATCACTTCCCCTTCTTCCCCGGCTTCGGCTTGAACTTGCCGATGGCCAGGGCGTTGCGTTTGACGGGCTTAGGCTTGGCCACCTTACGCGCTCACCACGCCGAGTTGGGCGCTGACCCACGCGGTCGAGGACAGCCGATAGAAGATCGCCCGCTTGGCGTTCGTCAGGGGCACGCCAGTTTAGCCCGCTACA
>CAYTNJ010000183.1:226-1746 GCA_964439155.1 uncultured Candidatus Peribacteria bacterium
CCTGTAGCGCCGGCCACACCGTCGATGGTCTGCGAGCCCGAGGCATAGACCTGGGCGGGATTGGCGCCTGCGTTGAGGATGATGACGCCCGTGCCGATAGGCACGTCGGGCAGGAGCGCGCCAGTACCCGAGGCCGCCGTGGTGATGTTGTTGATGGCGGCGGCGAGAACGAGGGCGGTGGCGCGATTGGTGCCGGCGGCGGTGAGCGCGGCCCCTACCGATTGGGCGGCATAGGTGAAGGTTCCGAGGGCGGGGGTAGTCGTGCCCACCGCGCCGTCGATGGGCCCAAGAAAGCCGTCCGCGCCGACCGTCCCGGTCCCTTGATCGTTGCCGAAATTGGTGTTTCCGCTGGCCATGTCTGATTTCCGAGTGAGGCGATATGGCCGTTACGGCCCGAAGGGTTGATCGACGATAGCGCGATTATGGGCGGCGTTCAACCGCCACGCTTTGCCGTCCGTGTGATGCAGGCTGGCGATGCGTTCACGGTTGGCGAGACTGGTATCCAGCCCAATCGTCAAAAGGATATTGGCGGCCTGATTGAACGTGACCCGATGCAGCTCGGCATACCGGGACACGGCGTCGTGCGTGATCTGGTCGATTGGGAGGGTGATGGGGATGGTCATTGTGATTTCCGTTCTGTGATTTTCTGGGCGTCGTGATTTTCGGAACGGCGCCCCAGGGGTGGGAAAGCGAAATCCATTTTCGCGGATTTCCCCACCCCTTTAGGGGTGAAAATCGCGAAAATGAGAAAATGTTTATTTTCAATGAGTTATGGGACCATTTTCGCCGCGAAAATGGAAGTCGCGAAAATGACCACAGTTTCCCGTTAAGAAACAACAACATGAGCATTTTCGCGGCCCCTGCGAAAATCGCGAAAATCGCAAAAATGGGCCATTCCGGGCCTGTATTTTCGGGCGCGAAAATGGGCGCGAAAATGGATTTGGGCGTCATATTTCGCGCCTTTCTTCTACGTGGATTGTGCGCGAACGGTACTTGCCCCGGGATGCGTGCGTGATGACGATGACCGCGTCTTCGTGCCCATGAACGTCGTTCATGTGGCCGGTAATCAGGTCTCTGGCTTTGGTCTTTCCGACGCCCGTCTTGACCTGATCCAGCGCCGAAACAACCGCATCGAGGGCCATCGCTGACGCCTCTGATGTGTATCCATTCTTGCGGCAGACGCGCACGATCTCGGCTGATATGCGGTCCAGGGTGGCCGCAGTGTCGTCGCGGGATTTCTTTTCAGGGGTGGCGAACTCGACCGAACGCAGCGTGCCCACCACGTCGTCGGCGTAGCCGTCCGCAGCGTTGCCGATGGCGATGCCCTCGCGCATCCACCAGGACGCCTCGGGGGACTTGAGCGACATATTCGACTTGGCGCTGTCCAGTCGAATATAGAGGTGGCGCCGCTCGTTGCCGACCCCAACGGCCTCGGCGTCATCCTCACTCATTTCGAACATCGTCCAGGCCGAACGGACCACGCCGCCAATGGCCGAGCCGCCGCGAATGGTTTCGAGAGA
>CAYTNJ010000184.1:0-1746 GCA_964439155.1 uncultured Candidatus Peribacteria bacterium
ACGCGCAATCCAAATTGACGACTTTCCATTGGATTCGTCAGCGGTGGTTGACCCGAACAAATTGGCAGAGCTGAAGGTTCAGTTTGGATTAGATGGCCAACGGGTCATTGTTTACACCGGTAACCTGGAGCGCTATCAGGGGATCGATCTGCTGCTTGAAGCATTCCGAACGTTAGATGATTCGACTGTCGTGTTGCTGCTGGTGGGCGGCACGAAGGAGCATATCGAGCAGTATGAAGCACACTTGTGTGAGCATCCCACGAGCGGAAGAGTGATCTTTGCTGGGCCACGGCCGGGAGGCGAGATGGGATCGTTTATGGCGCTCGCCGATGCACTGGTCTCGCCGCGCTCCGAGGGAGAAAATACCCCGCTGAAACTTTACTCTTACATGGCCTCAGGTCGACCGTTGGTAGTCACCTCGATAACGTCGCACACCTCAGTGCTGACGGATGATAACGCCTTCTTTGCTGAGACGAATTCTTCCGATCTCGCGCGAGCGCTAGCGGCGGCGTTGGACTCCAGCGATATGGGACGGACGCGGGCGTTTGCAAGGGCAGCATCAGCGAAGGCGCTTGTTGAACGAAGCTACTCACGCGCCGCGTTCCGAAGCAAACTGCAGGGATTCTACCGCGACCTACTCAGCGATGAGGCTCTGTAGCTCCGCATGGCGCGGCAATCAATCGTGGCGATCGTTGGTCCAACCGCGAGCGGGAAATCTTCGCTAGCAATGGCGTTGGCTGAACGTTTCGCCGGCGAAATCGTCAACGCAGACTCGGTTCAGATATATCAAGAGTTTGATATCGGCTCGGCCAAGCCTTCACCAGACGAACTCGCGCGCATACGACACCATCTCATCTCGGTGCTTGCACCGAACGAGCAGTGCGATGCGGGTCGGTTCATTGAGCTTGCGGATACTGCGATTGCCGGGAGCGCGGCGCTTTCCCTCGTCGTCGGTGGTTCCGGACTCTATCTACAGGCGCTGCTGAATGGACTGGTCGCGGTGGATCGCGGGACGGACGAGGCTCGTGCGCGTGTTGAGCAAGCATTCTGTGAGCGGGGTGCCGAGGGGGTGCACCAGTGGCTGAGCGAACTCGATCCGCGAAGTGCTGCCCGGCTCCACCCGAATGATATCAGCCGCAGCCGCCGGGCGCTTGAGGTTGCGCTCAGCCACGGCAGTTCGCTGCGTGAGGCCAACGAAGAGCATCAGGGCGGTAAGGCACGGTATCGTGCGCTGGTGATCTGTCTGTTGCCACCGCGTACTGAACTTTACCGAAGGATTAATCACCGGGTGGAACTCATGTTTGAGAGTGGACTGTTGGATGAGGTAAGGCGGATCGTTGCAAAGTATGGTATTCAAGTTCCTGGTTGTCAGGCGATAGGCTATCGTCAGTGCTGTGCACATCTCGCTGGCGAGCTTAGTTACGACGAGATGGTTGAGCAGATAAAGCGGGATACGCGACGATTTGCGAAACGCCAGTTTACCTGGTGGCGACACCAGCCAACCCGTCTCGGGTGGGAAGTTGTCGGATTAGAATCTGCTCCTCTTGTCAAGGGGGAAAACCTTCGTAAAGAGCCGGGGAAGGTCACCTTCGAGGGCCTTGTGAGAATCATAGAGGATTTTTTGCATTCCGGGCCTGAAAAGAGCGGAGATCAGGTTACTTTAGTTCCGGTTGGAGAAATCCATTTTGGCTTAACGGCGGAATAGTGATAACTATCTGGTCCGCGCGTTGGTGGTCCCGAACATGC
>CAYTNJ010000185.1:0-654 GCA_964439155.1 uncultured Candidatus Peribacteria bacterium
AAGGAAATTCTCTATTGTCAAATGAATAACAAATGTATCAGAGATATATTTACTTTTGGTGAAAAAGGATGTATTCTAATTTATGTTGACGAAATTATGTCTCTCAAAAAAGTTTTTTCAAATACTCGAGGCGAGGCTACATCACTAGTAATTCTAGTGAGTATGATAGTGGTAACTCTAGGGATTCTTACGGGATCTCAAGTCGTAAAACAACGTATTCAAACCTCTTCCAAAGCGGCATTACCTTTAGCATGTTCTTTGACTATCCCATCTTTACCTCAACTTGCGGGCAAAACCTACACTATTGTGGGGAATGCGCAAGAAGGTAGTGGCTCGTATGCTTATACATGGAAAATTCACCAAGCCTCGGATACCGCTGTATCATTTGGTACAATAGTTTCTCAAAATGGCGGTGTCGTGCAGTGGAAGGCTCCTGATGATATAAGTCAAAATAATATAGGTACCGTACGATTTGAAGTACGAGATACAGTAAATGGGCAAACTGCCGTTTGTCAAAAAGTTTTACAAGTGGTAGAGGCTTTAACCTGTTCTATAACTATCCCACCGCTTCCGTACAATCCTGGACAGTCATATACATTTACAGGCAATGCAAGAGGTGGCGTACCCCCTTATAGATATGGATGGAGTGTCTAT
>CAYTNJ010000185.1:664-1742 GCA_964439155.1 uncultured Candidatus Peribacteria bacterium
TAAAGCAAGCGATATTGGGGTTGCATATGGAAGTTGGAGTAATCCGATAGTATCAAGTATCCAATGGTCGGCACCTACCAATGATAATTTGGGAACTATTGGTACGGCCAGCTTGCGAATTACCGATAGTAAAAATAATGTCCATACATGTTTGACAGCGGTTCAAGTAAATTTTAGTCAGCCTACGGCAACTCTTACTCCTACAGCAACGTCTACCCGTACACCTACTCCTACAGTAACGCCCAATCCTAATCAGTTTACTGCGACTGGTTATATAAAATATGGCAATGGAGAAGGAGTAAATGGGGTAGTAGTAAAATTATATAAATATGCTCCAAATAGTGTAGCTATCCGATATTTTCATGCTCAAACTACAACCGATCAAAACGGTAGCTATGTGTTTTCCTCTTTGCCTATTGGTAATTATGATGTTGAGCCTCAACCAAGTTCAGCATTTACAATAACTCCTGTGATGCAAACAATGTCATTACTTGCTGCTCCCTATAATGTTACCGTGCCGCTTTTTACAGCAGCAGGAAGCCCTACTGCTACAATAATCCCGAGTCCAACAACAACACCTACGATTCTTCCTACTGCGACAGTAGTACCTACCGCTACTATTATACCCACTGCAACACGTATTCCTACCAATACACCAATTCCGACTATTACATCAGGCATAACTTCATCTCCTACACCGTTACCTACAGGAACATTAAGTTGTATTAGTCTTTTGAGGACCGATACGTCTTCTCAGTTTAAGCTTACAGTAACAGCAGCAAATGTACCCAATCCTTTTTATGTCATTTTGAAAAAAGACGGTACAACAATATTACAAGGAGCGAGTGATACAGCTACAACAAAGATTTTTACTATAAATAATCCTTCGTCTGGTACTTATAAAGCATATATTTCAGCTACACAAAATGGCTTTTATAAGACAAGTAGAGGTTGTGAATATGTATATGGTACTGTAACGGGTACACCTACAATAACACTCACTCCTACAGTAACTTCATCAATTACAGTTACACCATCGATAACTGGTATTCCAACGGTAACTGCCAGCAATACTCCA
>CAYTNJ010000186.1:0-1739 GCA_964439155.1 uncultured Candidatus Peribacteria bacterium
TTGATAATCGGGTTTATGCTACTCTGCGCGGCGTGTTACTGGCGGGGGTTCGTGGAAGGGCGCAGGCGATTTGGCGGACGTGAATTTCGGCAACATGTACCCGTTTTCGCCCACATTGCTCGACGAGATGAAGAAGCGCTTGGACAAGGGCGAACAGACGGTGCTCTTCCTCAACCGCCGCGGCATGGCCACGGCTTTGCTCTGCCTCGAATGCAAACGCCGCGTGCTCTCGCCCGAATCGCAGATTCCCTACACGCTGCACCGCACACCCGACGGCCGTCCGTTTCTGCTCGACCACATCACGGGAACCTCGATGGATATTCCGCTGAGCTGCCCCTCCTGCGGCTCGGCGAGCTTGCGGGCGGTTGGCGCCGGCACGCAGAAATTGGAAGACTTGCTCACCTCGATTTTTCCCAAAGCCCGCCTCATCCGCGCCGATAGCGACACGCTCAAGTTTCCGGAGCACATGCGCCTGCTCCTGAGCAAAATGCACAATCGCGAGGCCGATATTCTGCTCGGCACGCAGGCGGTGGTAAAAGGCCTCGATCTCCCGGGCGTGACACTCGCGGCCGTCATGGTCGCGGACGTCGGTCTTTCTCTCCCGCATTTCCGCGCGGGCGAAAGAGTCTTCCAGCTGCTCACGCAACTCACGGGCCGCAGCGGCCGCTTGATTCCGGGCGAAGTGATCATCCAAACCTACCGCCCCGACGCATCAGAGATCGTGGCGGCATCCAAGCATAAAACCGAATCCTACTTGGACGAAGAATTGGCGCTGCGCGCCTCGGCCAACTATCCGCCGAATGCCCAGATGATCCGCATGATCTTTACGGAAGACACCGCCAAAGCCGACGCACAAAAACTGCTCGCCGCCATCCGCATGCAGCAAGTCCGCGAAACCTTATCCCTCCAAGCCAGCTCCGCCCCCACCTTCTTCGGCGCGGGAAAAACGTGGCACGTGCTGGTGCGAGGAAAAGATGCGCGGAAGATTCTGCCGCTGACGACGAATGCGCGGTGTGCGGTGGATGTGGATCCGATGGATACGTTATGAAGAAATTTCCAAGATGAACGCAAAACGACGTTAGGTGATGGAAATACCTGGTGACCGCGGGTAGGAAACCCGCGCTGAGGAATTGAATCGGACGACGTTTGTATGTGTTTTTCCTAAGGCAAACACAAACAAAACCATCGCCTAATATTCATAGCGCGGGTTTCCTACCCGCGACCCAGAAAGCGAAACCATCGCCTATCATCCATCACGGCGCCATCCGCAACCGATACAACGCCACCCCCGCCGCCACCGCCACGTTCAGCGATTCTTTTTTCCCGAACATCGGAATCTTCACCACGGCATCGGCAATTTCAATGATGGATGTCGGCACGCCCTCCAACTCGTGTCCCACGACCAACAGCACTTTTTTCGCCGGCTTGAACTCCTCCAACTCCACGGCATCCGGCGTGATTTCCAGCGCAACGATCTGCCATCCTTCTTGTTTCAATTGTTCCACTATCGGCAACGGATCTTCCACATGTTCCCATTCCACGAATTCTTCCGCACCTATCGCCGTCTTCGTGATTTCTTTGCGCGGCGGATGGCCCGTGTAGCCGGCCAGGTAAATCTTCTCCACGCCGAACGCGTCGCCAGTTCTAAAAAACGACCCCACGTTCCACAGCGATCGCACGTTGTGGGCGAGCAGGCGAAGGTGGCGTTTGGCAGCCATGATCAAACTTTCATCACTTCT
>CAYTNJ010000187.1:0-1737 GCA_964439155.1 uncultured Candidatus Peribacteria bacterium
AGAAATCCGTGCTCCTCTTGCGAAGAACACGGGATTCCCGGGCGATGATTGTCACGGGAGCGACCAGGCGAAGATCTCGCCGTTGCGACAGACGAGGTACAGCGTTTTGCCGTCGTGGCTCATGAGATAGAAAAAGCTCTGCGGGGCGCCATTGGGGTTATGACTGAGGGTGAAGCGCTTTTTCTGCAGCAACTTGTCGCCCTTGGGATCCCATACTTCCAGATCGACATAGGGCTTGACCGCCTCGGTCCTTTTGCAGATCGCCCTGACAGATTCGTCGTCGCGGACGGCAAGCTGCAGCGTGCAGGACGTCGCGCATTCCCACTCATCGGCGGACTCTCCTTTGACGGCATCCCACAAGTAGAAACGCTCCTTCTTGGCATCGAGTGAGCGCTCGAAGAAGAGCGCTTTGCCGCCATCCTTGTTCGTTGCGATGGCGCAGTGCAATGCCCAATCCGGAGGCTGAGGATGTTGCGCTTCGAGGAATACGGGGTCGTTCCCGTCTTTGATCATGGACGCATGCTTATACAGGGGATCGTAACGGTAGATCTCCGCCTTTTCCTGATAGGACCAGACTAAGAAACGCGGCTTTCCTTGGCCGTCCAGCAGCACCTCGTCGGGGATTTTCGGCACCGGATAGGACTGATGCTCGTCGGTCTCCAAGTCGCGTACCACGATTGACGGTTCGTCATGCTGTTTTTTCGGTTCGATATGACAGAAAAACGGTCGCCTCGACATCTTCATTGCGCGCGAAGGCACGAGCATGGTCATGCTCATGCGCTTGCCGAACGTCCTGCCGGTCTCCACGTCGTACGCCTGAAAGGTTACATGTTCATCGCCGACGCAGCCGCCGATCAACACATACCGACCGTCGTGCGTGAATTGCATCACGTTCTGCGTTAAGCTGTCCAATTCCAGATGGTGCCGGAATTTCTTGGTGGCCGTATCAAACAATGTGATGCGCTTCGAGATACCGTAGCCGACAGCCAACACCCGATCGTCGGGACTGAGCTTGGCGACGGTGACTATCGCATGGGGTTCCATCGAGTCTGTGCCGATTTCCTGGCGTGGCGGCTCGTCATACTCGAATGCCTCCACCATGCCTTCCTTCGAAGGCTTGCCGCCGTAGTACATGACCCAGATGACGATGAGTGCGGCCAGTGCTACGAGCGCCACCGTCGCGCCCAACAAGAGTCGCCAATCTTTTCTCGGCTTCTTCTGTTCTTGCGTTTGCATCCTATCGCTCCAATCGACTGTGAAATGAAAGTCCGGGAGACACGACTATAGAATAATGGCTTTCTTTTGCCAAATTTTCGGCCCGTGCGTTTCTGTTTCCACGTACAAATATCTCCCCATCCATCGCACGATTGTCCGACCTTCCCGTTATTTCCACCCCTTCGCCTTCAATCCCGACCGGGCTGCCGCCTGCTCCGCGCGCTGCTTGGAATTGCCTTTGCCTTCGGCCACTTTTTCTTCACCGATGAACACCGCGCAGGTGAAATATTTTTCATGGTCGGGACCCACGGCATCGAGTGTTTCGTAGTGCGGAGTGATGCCGAATTTTTCTTGGGCGCGCTCTTGGAAGACGCTTTTTTCATCGCGGTCTTTGCCTTGGGCGAGGAGCCCATCTAAACGCTTGAGGATGAATTTGTAGCAAAACTCCTTGGCGTTTTCGAAGCCGCGGTCAAGGTAGATGGCGCCGATGAGGGCCTCGAGTGCGTTGGCTAACGTAGAATC
>CAYTNJ010000188.1:0-1441 GCA_964439155.1 uncultured Candidatus Peribacteria bacterium
CTACCTTCACGAAATTCTAATAGTAGTCGTAAATGTTAGCTAGTTGTTGGAGGCACTGGCATGAGACCCTCACGTCCACCTTCCACATTCTATCTTAATATCCACTTACTCCTGAATAGCTCTCTACACTTCATCCAGTGCTTCCAGCTCCACGACTTCACTGCCAGAGATCACTTCTACCTCCAGCAGGCTCACCCTCATCCGTAACCACCCCCGTGAGCCTCCTTCTTGATTGACTCGTTTCAGGCAATCTTCTTAATGCCTGAAGTACAGCATGGACTTACCGTAGTCTCTTTCTCTAAAATTGGCAGTTCCTACCTGATGAAATATTTCTGCTGCTCTCAGGTAGTAACTCTTTTATTTATCATGGTTTCCTTCCAAAGAGGAAATAATTGCCAGTTCCTCGAAATAATGGGCAGACTCCACACTCTAATCGGCCAGTTTCCGAAAGATATTGTGCTCACTAAGCTTCTTCTTCCAACTGCGAAGGGCTCCCATGCTCTTGTACCCTTCTGCCACCACCATTTCCTTCTTGAAGGCGTCCCCTTTCTACTGCTACATAATCTTCCGCCACTCTCCCTTTTCTTTCACGTGGGCACTAATACGATCTATTTTAAATTTGAGGAGAGCGGTTCTAACCTGTCCGATGGAGGGACGGTCTTCCTGTTCTGCCAGCATATCTTTGAGGATATGCAGATAAGGGTGCTTGTTTGCCAGTTCTCTTAGAAAAGGAGCTGAATTCTTACGGTCGATGGGCTGGCAGAGGAATAAGGCATTGAGAAACGTGAGACCCAAGTTGTAGACATCTGTCTTGAAGTAGTCTTTTTGCTCCTCTCCCTCCAGCCTCACCTTCTTTGATTTGGTGTTTTGTCGCTTTAAGGCCACAGCGGGAGAAATGTCCGAGACGACCTTCGAGTAGGAGAAAGAGGTGAGTAGATAGCGTCCTTCGGCATGGGAGTAAAGAATGTTGGAAGGACGGATATCGTTATGAGCCAACCAGTTCTTGTGGAGAACACTAACTGCTTCCACCATCTGCTCCATCATCTACAAAAATTAATCCTCCTGCCAAACCTATCCCCTGCATCTCCGATCCTCGATCATAGCGGATAGACTGGTGTCTACGGGTTCCATGAAGATAAGCTGGGAATAGTGACTGATGAGTTCATTGGTGGGCTCGATGGCGAAAGAGTGCGTGATGCCATGCAGATACGGGCTCTTCAAAAGGGCTACTTTTTGAGCTGTGTAGATCTCGTTTGCCACTTTGAAGGTGCGGTCAGACTCAAAAGAATTGAACTTTCTGATGCCCAGTGAGGCCCTTTTCCCCTGGTGCGATATCAGATACAGGCACTTATCCATGTCGACCTCGTCCAGGAATACTTAAAGGATTTCGATTTCCCCGAGTTCCTCCAGTAGTTCTCTGCTGAGGTACCCCATCACAGGG
>CAYTNJ010000188.1:1451-1711 GCA_964439155.1 uncultured Candidatus Peribacteria bacterium
CTGAGTTCTGCGTATTCTGTTTCGTCTGCATCAAACCTGATGTATCTCTTCTTTTGGCCATCCTCCTCCACCTCGATATTTTCCCTGATTATGAAATTGTGGTGGGGGTAGGAGTGGACAGGCTGGGTATTCGAGATAATCTCGTTCACTGGCACATGCAAGATGTTTAATGTACCTTGCGTATTACTTCCGCAATTGCCCATTTTTCAGATTGCCACAACAAATAGATAAATAATAATCTCAGGCACAGCGTGAGTGTT
>CAYTNJ010000189.1:0-869 GCA_964439155.1 uncultured Candidatus Peribacteria bacterium
CTGGCGGACGATGCCGCCTACCGGGCGTCGGTTGCCGCCCGCATCCGCGAGCGCACCAACGCCTACTGGGACCGCCAGTTCCAGACCTACCTGGTGAAGACCCTCGTCGGCGTCTTCGCGGACAACGCCGCGAACGACTCCAGCGACATGATCAACGACATCGGGTCGGACTCCTCGTCGTCGGCGACGTCGGCGGAACTCGTCTCGGCGGAGGCGATCATCGACGCCGCCTACACGATGGGCGACAACGCCAGCGTCCTCAAGACGCTGATGGTTCACCCCACGGTGATGAAGCGGCTCAAGAAGCTCAACCTGATCGACTTCATCCCGGACAGCGACGGCAAGATCGGATTCGAGCGGTACCTCGGCTACCTCGTGATCGAGGATGACGGCTGCTACACCGTCACCGGGACCAACCGCACGAAGTACTGGTCCTACCTGATCGGGCCGGGCGCGTTCGGCTGGGCGGAAGTGCCGCCGGAGAAGGCGGTCGCGGTCGAGGAGGACGAGTCGGTCGGCAACGGCGTCGGCGGCGACATCCTCTACACCCGCCGCCAGTTCGCGATGCACCCCTACGGCATCAAGTGGACCGACACGTCGGTGGCGGGGCAGTTCCCGGCCAACTCCGACCTCGCCAACTCGGCCAACTGGAACCGCGTCTACGCGGAGCGGAAGCAGATTCCGATCGCCGCGCTCGTCACCAACGGCTGATGGCACGGCGCCCCGGCTTCGGCCGGGGCTGCCCACCCCCCTCTTTCAGGAGACACGATCATGGGTTTCGTCAACTACAACCCCGTCATGGACTTCTCGGGCTCGCCCGACGACTGGCAGGTCTGGCGGAACGACATCGACTTCTACCACGCCACCGA
>CAYTNJ010000189.1:879-1704 GCA_964439155.1 uncultured Candidatus Peribacteria bacterium
GCCGGCGGCTCCGAGTCGGCCATGACGCCCACGGGCATCGCGGGCTTCCGCAACGAGAACGACTTCGACTTCTACCTCGCCACCGACTGGGTGGTCACCGAGACCGGCTCCGGTACCCGGGCGATTTCCCAGACCGACGGCGGCGTCCTGGTCATCACCAACGCCGCGGCCGACAACGACGTGAACTCCCTCCAGCTCCGCCAGCTCGCTTCCGGCGCCGTGGCGGAGAACTGGAAGATCATCACCGGCAAGGCCATGCGCTTCGCGTGCCGGTTCAAGCTGTCGGACGCGACGCAGAGCGACCTCGTCATCGGCCTGCACACGACCAACACCACGCCGGTCGCCACAGCGCCCGTCGACGGCATCTACTTCCGGAAGGACGACGGCGACCGCCTCCTCGATCTGGTCTGCCGCAAGGACTCGACCGGCTCGGAAGCGGCGGGCGTGCTCGGCCAGAACGGCTACCTGACGGACGACACCTACACCTGCCTCGAATTCATCTACGACGGCAAGTAGTCGGTCATCACGGGCTACCAGGACGGCGTCGCCTTCGGCTCCGTGCCGCTCACCAACATCCCGGACAACGAGGAACTGGCGATCTCGTTCGCCCACCAGAACGGCACCGACGCCGCGAAGGTGATGAGCCTCGATTTCATCTCGGTGATGAAGAAGCGGTGATCCCGGCGGGCGGGCTCCGGCCCGCCCTTTCCCTTTTCCCCGAAAGGACCGACATGGCTTTCAGCATCAAGCATCGAGGCTTCAACAAGTGGATGGTTCTCGACGGCGAGGAAGTCGTCGCGGACGGCCTGTCCAAGCAGGAAGCGC
>CAYTNJ010000190.1:0-1693 GCA_964439155.1 uncultured Candidatus Peribacteria bacterium
CACCGGCTGAGAAGCCGTCGGTGAGGCCGTTGATCATATAGATCTGCCCACCAACCGACGCACCATCGGCGACCTCTGCCTGACCAACCAAACCGATCCCGGCGTCGGACCAGGTAGTTGGAATTACCCGTCGCGCAACAAGCGGCCGATCGGTGAGGTTCTGCAGGTCGTCGTCGTGGTAGAGATTGAACTTGCCAAACGGTATCAGAATCACACCGCTGCGCACGCCAAGGTTTTCCGTGAGCGCAAATTCTGCCCACGCCTGCTCAAGCTCTATTTCGCCACCCCGCCCACTTTCGGTTTCGACTTCGAAGCCCACGTCCTGGGCTTCTTCAGCGTCAATCACGCCATTGCCGTTTGTATCCTCGATCGAAACCTCACCCTCTCCGCTCGCTTCGCCGCCGAAGGTCGCACCGTGTTCAAGCTCGATCTCCGAGTAGAACTTCACCCGCTTATGCACCTGGGACGAAACGTTAAGCACAAACCGATGCGGATCAAAGGTACTGTCTGCATCTTGGAAGTTGTGGAACTCGGTACTTGCGTAACCGCCAACGGTTGTATTCGAGACTATATCGCGCAGGTAAGAGGTGGAGCCGTCAGCCTTAAGATTCTTGGTTTTGGCATCGGTGCTTGGCTTGCTTGCCGAATCGCTCGTCATCGAATCAAGATCACTCTCCTTCTTCGCTCCTCCTTCAAGCTGCTGCACCCGTGCTTTCAGCTCGCGGATCTCTTTTAGCAAGAGTTCGTTTGTTGCCTGATCGTCTGCCGCCGCATCGGTCGCAATCGCCAGTAGACCAACCGCCATCGCTCCTCGGAACATCCCTCTCATTTTCTATCCCCTCACGAGTTCACAAATTCGGCCTCCCTAGGCCTTAGCGCCGGGACCCTACCAATAGTTTGCTTGGTATGTCAAAGCGGCGCGCGGTGGCACGATTGACTAATTGGTAAAGCACTTGAATGCTCGACTATTCACGCGAAGATCGGTCCGAACTCTGGCTCGACTGGGAAAAATTATGCTATGGGTAGCGCGGCTCAAGGGTAGAAAGCCGCTAATTGTCTGCAATTATCGTTTTGAGGAGGAATAGGATGTCTCATGCTTGGGACGACATGCGTAAGGCGAAGGAAGGCTCCTATTTTGAGCAGAAGAACCGTGAAGCGCTTGAGCGCCTCGCTACAAAGAAAGACGACAAGCCTCGCCTAAGCCCGATTACCGGTGAGCCGATGGAGCAGGTCGCATTGCACGGCGTCATTGTTGACCGCTGTAAGACCTCTGGTGGTATCTGGCTCGATGCGGGTGAGCTTGAGCAGATTGTCGAGGCGATGAAAGGCGAGCATCCAGAGGGCGAGAGCGGCTGGATCACCAGTTTCGTAAAAGCGCTGACAATGAAGTAGTTCGATGAGCAGTAAGCCAGAAAAAAAGCTCGTTTCGTTCCCCAATCCCTGTATCGGACGAGATTACGAAATCGCCTTCTCCTGTCCTGAATGTACCTGCGTCTGTCCGATGACCGGGCAGCCGGTTTTCGCGACGATTCAGATCGACTACACGCCCGATCAACTCTGTGTGGAGCTGAAGAGTCTCAAACTGTACCTCTGGGCTTATCGGGAGGAGGGCGCCTTCCATGAGGCCGTGACTAACCGAATCCTAGACGATCTTGTTGCCGCCGTTAGTCCGAAGCGAATGACCGTTACCGGC
>CAYTNJ010000191.1:0-1692 GCA_964439155.1 uncultured Candidatus Peribacteria bacterium
GACCAATGGAGCGTTGGTGAATCTTGTCTTCAACCATATGGTTGAGCTTCAACATATAGACCAAACCAACGGTCGGATCATGGTCATATTTTTCACCGGTACGACCGTCGTAGAGAGGGATCTGGCCGTCTTCTGGGAAGCCAGCGCGCTTTAACTCTTCGCGGATCGTCTCTTCAGGAACACCGTCAAACACCGGCGTCGCCACCATATAACCGAGAGCGTTCGCTGCAAGACCCAGATGGGTTTCAAGCACCTGGCCCAAGTTCATACGAGAAACAACACCAAGAGGTGAAAGAATAATGTCGACGGGAGTACCGTCCTCTAAGAACGGCATGTCTTCGACTTTTACGATGCGCGAGATAACACCTTTGTTACCATGGCGACCAGCAAGCTTATCACCTACCTGAATCTTACGAAGATCAGCGACCGAAACAACGATCTGACGTAATACGCCAGGCTGCAATTTGTCGCCATTGTCGCGTGAGAAGACTTTTACATCAACGACTTTGCCCTTTTCACCGTGCTCAAGATACATTGAGGAGTCACGAACATCGCGAGCCTTCTCGCCGAAAATCGCACGGAGAAGTTTTTCTTCAGCCGAGAGATCAGTCTCGCCTTTTGGCGTGATCTTACCGACAAGAATGTCACCGGATTTTACTTCAGCACCGATGCGCACGATGCCATGCTCATCAAGATGACGGAATTTTTCTTCAGAAACATTTGGGATATCTGATGTGACGACTTCAGCACCAAGCTTGGTATCACGCACATCGAGTACGTGGTGCTCGATATGAATCGATGTGAAACGATCTTCGTGTACGAGACGCTCAGACAAAATAATGGCATCTTCGTAGTTATAACCGTCCCATGACAAGAACGAGACAAGAAGGTTTTGACCGAGAGCAAGTTCACCATGTTGAACGGATGTACCGTCAGCAAGCACTTCACCGGCATAAATCTTTTGACCCTTGTTCACGGTTGGACGGAAGTTCAAACACGTCGAGTGGTTAGAGCGTTGGAACTTGGAGAGTTCGTAACGGCGAATCGCGCCGTCCTCACCTTGCAATTCAACGAGATTACCAGAGACCGCAACCACAACACCATCAACCGGAGCGATAATTGCATGACCAGCGTCGATCGCTACACGGCGTTCTACACCCGTACCAACAATTGGCGCATCAGGCTTAATACAAGGAACAGCCTGACGTTGCATGTTGGTACCCATGAGAGCGCGGTGACCGTCATCGTGTTCAACGAACGGGATCAAGGACGTACCGACCGAGAGAATCTGCTTGGACGAAACGTCGACATAGTCAATCTCATGCACATCGACAATGGTAGGCTCGCCGTTTTTACGGGCAGGCGTACGGTCGTGCATGAATTTGCCGTTCTTATCGATGGCCGTCGTTGCAGGTGCCGTGGTACCGCGTTCTTCAGTGAACGCATTCAAATAAACGATTTCGCTGGTGACCGTTGGGTCTACAGGCAATTTATCGATTGAGATTTTTGCTAATTTTTCAGCAAGTTTCTTATCGACTTCTTCCCCTGCCTTACCGACCGTTTTGCCTTCGCCGTCATTGACGTCTACGCGCAAAACTTCGCCAATGGCGTCTTGGCCATCGTTCTTCGCCCAGTTCTTCACGAGACGATACGGAGCTTCGATGAAGCCGTATTCGTTGATACGCGAATAAC
>CAYTNJ010000192.1:0-1692 GCA_964439155.1 uncultured Candidatus Peribacteria bacterium
GAAGAGGTGATCGCTGTTACCGATCGGGGGCTCCTTACCTGGAGGTGGCGGAACTTCCATAGCCGAACTTGGCGAGATCGAGAAAAGTGATGATGTGATCGCATGTGACTCGACCGCTCCAAGTAGCGGTAACAAAGCCAGGGACAGCTGACTGATTATCTTTTTCATTATCGAACCGTGTTATCCGCTTATTTTTAAGTTGCCATGATGAGATCGTCCCTTTTGCAGCCGTGCTAAACAAAAACCACCTTAGAGTAAAACCACGTTTCCGCGACGCATCCCTACAATCCTCCAGGTCATCATAAACCCGCCACTTTACCCACTATTTTGGGGGCTCCATGACGAACCGAATTTTTCTAACTTTCCTGAGTGTGATTGTAATCGGCAGCGCTACGCACGCAGCTGCGCAATCAATCGCCTCGGTTTACTCACTGGAGGGCAGCGCCCAACTGCGCACATCCGGTGGAGCCAATTGGCAAACTGTCACAGCTAGTAGCACCTTTAACTCTGGCGACACTTTGCGCACCTCGGCCGGTTGTCGCATGGGCGTGTTGTTCAAAGACGGAGCGCTGGTGCGCTTGGCGGAGAAGTCCGAGCTAACTTTTCAGGGCGGCGACAAGGCGGGTGTGGATCTGGCGCAAGGGCGCGGCTACTTCTTCAGCCGCGAAGCCAATGCGCACCCTCGCGTGAATACTCCCGTGGTCAGCGGCTCGATTCGCGGCACTGAGTTTGCGGTTGAGGTAACGCCCAAGGAGACCACCTTTTCAGTCATTAACGGTTCGGTCGCACTAAGTAATAAATACGGCGAGGTGATACTGGGCTCCGGCGAGCAAGGGTTCGCATCCGCCGGAAAGGCCCCGCAATCAAGGCTCTTAGTAAACCCCACCGATGCCGTGCAGTGGGCGATCTATTTCCCTGCCGGCCTTTTCGACGGCGCTCCGAGCGCTGAAGCGCGTGAGGCCGTGCTTGCAATCCTGAAAAACGATAAGCAGCGGGCCCAAGACTTAGTGAATCAGGCGCTGGCAAAAGACAGCGGCGCATTAGCGGCGCTGCTGGCCGCTAGCTACGTTGCGCAAGCCAGCTTTGAGCCAGCGGAGGCTCGTCGCTACGCGGCCCAGGCAGTTGAGCGTTATCCCACAAGCAGCGCGGCGCTTCTGCGACTGGCTGAACTTGAGCTGGGATTAGGCGCGACTGAAGCCGCGCGCGAGCTTACCGCACGCGCACTCAAGAGCTCCCCTGGTGATGCACATGCCAGAACTTTAATGGGCTTTGTGGCGCTGGTGGATAACCGCGCAGCTGATGCCCGCCGCGATTTTGAGAGCGCCGTGGCCAGCGAGCCCGGCGCCGGACTACAGCGCTTAGGACTAGGACTGGCGCGCATCAAACTCGGCGAGCTTGAGCCAGGCAGACAGGAGATCGAAAAGGCAGTGCACCTTGAGCCCACCGTTTCAGCCTACCGCAGCTACTTGGGCAAAGCGTTCTATGAAGAGGAGCGCTGGGATACTTCGCGCACTGAGCTGAGTGAAGCGATTAGGCTCGATCCGCTTGACCCTACTCCGTACTTGTATCGCTCTTATCTGAACTTAGCGCAGTATAAACCGATCGAGGCGTTGTGGGACCTAGAAGACTCCATTTCGCGCAACGATAACCGCGCCGTGTACCGCTCCTCGCTGCTGCTAGACCAAGATTCAG
>CAYTNJ010000193.1:0-1689 GCA_964439155.1 uncultured Candidatus Peribacteria bacterium
GTGAGAAGAGTGTCAAGGCTCACGCCATGACTCACAACATCGTTCAGTGTGAGTTCTGCTATAAGTCTTTCAAGCAGACTGGCATTGGGGCGCATCGTCGTTGGTGCTCGGAAAATCCGGATCATGTCGAGATTTACCGTTGCGAATTCCCCGGTTGCAAGTTTACCTCGACCAAGAAATTTGGGGTAAATGGGCACATGAGTGTTCACAAGTATGCTCCCATTAGTCCTGCCGTCAAGGTGACGGACATTGACTTTGAGGATACTCTGAATAACCTCTTCCCTCAGGGCATTCCTGTTGCGAAGATCAAGATTGTGAGCGAGTGGATCGCTCTGACAAAGGAGATGGTTTCTTGACCCACACTGCCTATCAGATCAGCATCATGATCGTTGATGAGGGTATTAACCTCGCTGATGATGTTGCTGGAGCTATTAGTGAAATCATGGAGATGAACTATGGCGATGCCTTTCATTGGGTTGTCATGGAGCCTGTCGATGTGACTGAGGCCACCATCTTCATGGATGGTGATGATTCTGTTCCTGAGTCCGGAGAGTTGGAGGTCGAGCATGGCTAGTCATTGGGATCGGATTCTCGAAACGCACGATTCGTCACAGATTGAAAAGATTTTCTTCCGTGAGGGGGGAGAGTGGAACTTGCGTGTGATGTTTGCCAACGGAAGTATCTATGAGTATTTCCAGGTTCCGCTTCGTGCCTTTGCCGTTTTGGCGGGGGCTGAGTCTGTCGGTTCCGCATTTCATGCCATCAAGGGCGAGCTAGTGTCTCGCAGGGTGGTATAATATAGGATTGCCGGTGTGGCGGAATTTCGGTATACGCGTTGGATTCAAAATCCAATGTCTTCGGGCATGTGGGTTCGACCCCCACCATCGGCACAAGAGAAAGAAGCAAGTATGGAAGTCAAGACTGATATCTTCGCCTATAACGAGGGCGAATGGTTTGGCGACTCTGATTGGTACGGAACGGTCAAGATCAATCATCGTCAGATTTATGTAACCCCTAAGGGTTATGCTCATGAGAATGAGGCTGAGGAAGCAGCATTGCTGTGGTTTGTTGAGCGGGTCCAGAATGTCCTCGGCCCTTGACATTAGCCCCCATAATGTTTGTTTTAGAAACCTTTATCCAAAACCTAACCAACAAAGGTGACGCAACAGTTACCTCAAGAAAGGACATGAGATGAAAGTAGTCGAAAAGAATAAGCCAATTCCCGTTGAGGAAACTATCACGATTCAGTTGACAAAGACTGAGTTGGCAATGCTGGTGTCAGATGTTGGAGCAACTGACGGGACTAGGTGTGCGGAATGGCACCAGTCAATTTACGGTCAGGATGGAACTCCCGGTGTGGATACCGACAAAATGATGAGCGGGCATTACAAGCTGTTCTTCAACCTGAAAGAAGAGCTAGTTAAGTGGTAGCTTTCGTCCTAGCCGTGGCGGAACATTCCGAGCACGGTGCTGCCTCAGTGTGGGCCGAATATCTTGCCCTTATGGGCAACGCCGCACATTGGCTTTTCGAGTTCACCTTGGAGTTCATTACTTTCCTCCTTGCCATTCCCTTTGGTAAGTGGTGGGGGAAGAAGAAGATTGCTCAGCATGATGCAGAACATCATCCTGAGCATGAATGTCAACCAGAAATGAGGTTAAGATGACACATGAGGTTTGGGGGCTGGAAGC
>CAYTNJ010000194.1:0-1652 GCA_964439155.1 uncultured Candidatus Peribacteria bacterium
TGACATCTCTGGATTCTTTAAGATTAAGATTCCCTAAATTAAACAAGGTTAGATTATTACTTGGTAGAATTTCTTGTGAAGTATTAGGTAAACAATTTAGGTTAAAAGCATATCATGATAAAATATTCAAAGGGGTCAATCCTCTCGAAGAAGAACCTAGAATTTTTATTCAAGTTGAATATGAAGCTCCGTGTTCAAAAACAGGATTTAATGATACTTGGAAAGGTGGTAAACATTATTTGTCGGATTACATGACTGATGATGAAATCGTAAAGAAAGCATGGGTTGCTTTTGAACAAGCCGTTAAACATGAAGTTATGGAAGGTTTTAAAGTAGATAACTTAACTCTTTTCAATCCTCATGTAAATTTTGAAGAATTATTGAAAATTTCTGAGAGAGAAGTTGTTAGATTAAAAAATTAGTTGTATATTTGTTAAAAGTTTAAAAAAATAGAAATTATGGCAAGCGAAATTATTAAAGCAGAATTATTTACATTTGGTGTAGCAAAACCTACTCCTGTGTCAATTAAACGTAGAGTGTTTGAATTACCTGTATGGGCAGGTGTAATCATTCACGATGGTGTTGAGAAAGAAGTTGTCCCGTTCGAGGATAGAGTTTTCTTCTTGAGTTTAGAGTATGGTAAAAAACCAAATGGTGGAAAATTCGTATTTGAAGGTTGGGTTAGAAAAAGTGAAATTCCTTTATTCAGAAAGTCTTTGGGTATGGACAACGATGAACCTACCGATATATTTGGAACAGAAGAAGAATTTTTTCGTGACGATTGCTTTTTAGCACGTAAACGTAAAGATGATGGTGACATTATTTTTGAAGATATCTTAGCTTATTAGAATGAATGATATAATCTTATTTATTTGGCAGATAAAGTTTGAAATAATTGTAATCTCAATCGTTATAATGGCTGCAAATTGTTAAAATGGGAGTTTTAAGATACATATTAGCACCTTACAAAAAAGGTTCAAAGGGCACTTGTCCTAGCTGCTCAAAACCACGTTGTTTTAGATATTGGTTTGATTTAAAAACTCAAACCTATCTGAGTCACGAGTATGGTATTTGTGACAGGGAAGCTAAATGTGGTCATCAATTATCACCATATAAGGTTAAACCTAACAATGAATCCATCTTTTTAGACCACGATTCTATAAGTCACGAGTATAAGAGTTTACCTCATGCTGAAAAATTTAATGTTGTACCTAAGACTTTGATTGATAAGTCTTTAACTAGACAATTTGAAGATAAGTTGTCCACTTTTTTAATCAAAAAATTCGGAGAGGAAAAAAGTAAAACAGTCTTATCTGAATATTTGGTTGGATGTAGTAATGATTTTAATGGAGATTCTACTGTGTTTTGGCAATTGGATGCTAACGGATTACTTAGAACAGGTAAAATTATGCAATATGATTTCAATGGTCATAGAACTAAAACCGAGATTCCACAATTCACATGGATACACAAAAGATTCAAAGGTGACTTCATTCTAAAACAATGTTGGTTCGGAGAGCATCTTCTAGTAAAATATCCAAATAAAGATGTAATGGTAGTTGAATCTGAAAAAACAGCTATTATAATGGCAATTGTACGACCTCAATATGTTTGGTTAGCTAGTTGCATCGAAAATGGATTGAGTCATTATA
>CAYTNJ010000195.1:0-1631 GCA_964439155.1 uncultured Candidatus Peribacteria bacterium
CATCCCGAAAGCCATCGCCTCGGTCAAGCGAATGAGTGAGTTCCCGCCGGAGATCCAAGCCCAGTTCCGTGCTGTGGCTGGTTCGTCCTCGGGTCTTGAGGGAATCCCGACGCAGGCCGCCCTGCGCTCGGAGGGCTTCCTTAACCCCGCCCGTATCGCAGCCCGCCCGAAGGCGTGGCAGACCGCTTGGCGGATCGTCAACGGCTCGGCCCTTGGTCGCTTCGACCGAGCCCGCGCCGGGTTGATGCGCGAGACGGCGGCCATCGCCAAGCTGGAGGGTGACTTCAGGCGCGCCGAGAAGGGCTTCACCCTCTGGCGTTCATCGGCCAACAACCTCTTCAAGGACATGGATTGGGCCGTCAAGAAAATGGAGGGGATGACGCCGGAGGAGCGGATCGCCTACGTCGCCTCTCACCCCAAACTCGGTGACCGTCTCCAGAAGCACATGAACGGGCTGGCGGGTAACTGGAACGCCTTCACGGTCTTCGAGAAGCACATCGCCCCGCTGTCGGTCTTCTACGCCTTCCAGCGCTTCTCCGTGCTGTGGGTCCTATACCACTTCCCGCTCGACCATCCCGTCGTCTCTACGGCGCTGGCAATGGCAGGTGAGGTGAACGCGCAGGAGATCAAGAAAATCGCGGAGGAAAACGGCGGCACCCCCAGCGTCCTCGACTACACCAAGCCGGTGGTCAACGGGGAGACGGTCCTACCAGCCGGCTCGCGCTTCTCCCCGGTCCTTGGCTCCCCGGCGCAGGCCGTACTTGAGGGCCGCCCGACCGCCGCTCTGGGCGCAGCGCCCCCCTGGGCCACCGTCCCCCTGGAAGCCGCCACGGGCCAGAACTTCTACACCGGCCGACCGACCGGGGAAAACGGCTGGGTCTACATGCTCCGCCAGACCGGCAACCTTTCCCCGCTCTCCCGCTTCCTCGGGCTCCCCGACCTTGGCAAGACCAAGAGCCCGGGCGCGCAGACGTTTGAAGCGACGGACCCGCTGCGCTCAGAGCGTTCATTCCTCAACCCCTACATCGGCCAGACGGCTAAGCAGTTCGGGGAAGAAAAGAAGCTCGAACAGGCGTACAAGGACAAGTACGGCGAGGGGGATATCCCGGGTCCGTTCGACTCCAAGCTCGTGCAGGAACTCCTGTTCGGCAACAACGGGCGCCCCAAACCCGAGATGCTGAACGAGGTCATAGATGCGATTCACAAGTCCGAAAAGGCTTCGGAGTACATCAAGGGCAAACAGGCCAAGTTCCTGCCCTCCAGCGACTTCAGCGACTTGCAGAAGGAACTTCTGAAGGCTGTCGAAGATGCCTGGGAAACCGGCCCCAACTCGCCTAAGAAGAAGGGCGAATCTTCGGGTGGCCAGTACTCCAGCAGCTCGGGCCAATACTCAAGCGGAGGTGGCCAGTACTCGCCCTCGACCGGGCAGTACAGCGGCGGGGGAGGCCAGTATTCACCATGACTCCCGGCGAAATCGGCGCAATTCTGGCTCGCCTCGACGCCCTCCAAGAAGACATCAGCGAGATCAAGGTTGATGTCAAGGAGACCAAGGCGGAGGCAAAGCTGACGAACGGAAGCGTTCGCTCTCTGAAGGAATGGCGCGCCTCCGTCGAAGGCGAGGAAAAGGCGCG
>CAYTNJ010000196.1:0-1627 GCA_964439155.1 uncultured Candidatus Peribacteria bacterium
GTTTAGGTTTCTCAAGAAAGTGGTCCTTAGTCTCAGTAATAGTATTTGTTGCTACATTTGGAACAAATGTTTTTGGGATACGTTACTACGCTCTTTCATCTACTCCTTTAGCTTATATTGCCTACCTGCGCGGCATTATCCTAATGCTAGATTTTTTTGAAAAGAAAAAGTTACCCACCTGGGAAGCTCCCGCACTTTTACTTCTGATGTACTTTAATCACTTAGAGGAAGTCTTCTTAACCGGAGTTACGTTTTGCGGGTTAGTTTTCTTCTTTTTCTATCAAAAACTAAGCTTAGAGCGAAAAGGAACTGCGATAAAGATCGCTATCATATTCCTGTTTTTCTCTTGTCTTTGTGGCGCATACATGTGGAACTTCCATCCCAAACTTTATTCGTACCACATGCATGCCTCACGCCCGCAATTAGCTCCTTGGGGAAGTTTTCGTGTATGGAGAGGGGTATTTTTACCAACAATAGGCGCCAGTGGTTTTCTTGCTTACTTATGCGCACTTCTTTTTCGTAAGTCTTATCCACTCATTGCCACACTCACGCTCAATCCCATAGTTTGGCTCTTATGCCCCATTACCGTGTTTATTATTTGCCGCCAATTCCCCTCAGCTTACGTCGCATTCAGGGTTCTGTATGCAATGCCCTATGCTTTTATTTTGATTACAGGCCTTAGGGAACTAGGAAAAAAACTGCCCGTAATTTATACCGAAAACAAGGCTATTGCGATGGTCTTAAGTATTATTTTTCTTATTTCAATATTGCCTCATTTTCCCGTACGAGGACGGTTATTTTTTTCTTTATACAATGCACCTTCCCTAAGAACCGCTAAAGATCTGGATTCTACAGCCATTTGGCTCAGAAATAATCGGATTGAAAAATTAGGAAAGCTTCCTCTCACCGATGATCTTACGGCTTTTACTTTAGTGACCCAATTTGGAATGGAAATACCGCAGAAGCCACGCCTTGATCCCAGTCTGGTTATGCAGAAAATCCATAGCGCGAGTCAGTTAACCGATACGTTAAAAAGCCAAAATGCTTGGGGAGTCTTGATTGTTTCAAAAGAGAAGATGCCACGCATTCCCAAATCTTTTATTTCAAAAGTCTCAGGGCATTGGATCGATAGTTTAGGGGATTTAAGTAGTTACTATACCGATGCATTTTACAATGCAGTTAATGATCTGACTCGGCAGGGATGGAATAAGACACCCGTGCCTCCGTTTTATGATCTGTATGAGCCAATCCGTTAGTCAGTTCTGCTTCACGGCAGTGGTACATTAAGTAAGCGCTGACACAATGATCTAAAACCAGATGAATGTCCTCAACAGGTCCGTATTCACCAGCTGAAGTGGGAACATGGAGCGATAAGGAAGCCAGTTTCTTTAGTTTTCCACCATCGAAACCGGTTACGCCTACGGTTGTTCCTAAACTATTTGCAAACTCAATCGCTTTAATAATATTGGGCGAATTGCCAGAAGCAGAAATCGCAACCACGATATCCCCTGGCTGCATTTGCACACGTAGTTGTTGGACAAAAATATCTTGGTATCCGTAATCATTTCCAATTGCCGTTAAAATGGAAACGTTGTCCGCGAGACTAAGCGCCTTAAAAGGTTTGTGT
>CAYTNJ010000197.1:0-1616 GCA_964439155.1 uncultured Candidatus Peribacteria bacterium
ATGCGGGACCAGCCGGATTACGAGGTTATAGTTGCCGGAGGAGGACCCGCCGGGTATGCGCGGCTGGCCTTCCGCCTGAGCCTGCCCGACGCCGAGCGCGTGCTGGAGGCTGTGTACGCGGATCGCGTGCAGGCCGCGCGGCTGGCGCTCGGGGCCGACTTCTCGATTCTGCGCGCGACGGCCTGAGCCGCATCTGATTCTGGATCGGGCGGCCGGTGTTACCGCACCGGCCGCCCTTAGCCACACGTCACCCCTTGAGGAGAGAGCACCGTGCAGCACGGGACAGATACCACAAACGGCGGGCAGCCTGCCGGCCCGCGCCGAGGGCGTCTACACGATCCTCTACGGCGATTGGGAGCGCCGGCGGATCGACGGCAAGTACGCCACGCGGACCCAGGCGACGCGCGTCGCCTGGCGCATCCTCAAGGATTGGGTCGCCGCGCAGGTCGCTCTGATCCAGGTGGGCATGGTCAAGACCGAGGAGGTCTTTCTGCCCTACGCGCTGACGGCCGGTCGGCAGACGTTTTTCGAGGCGTTCGTCGAGCAGCAATTAGCGCTCCCGCCCGGAGGTGGCAAGTGATTGCCCCCGTTCTGAACACCCCTGCCGTGTCGCCGCGCGCCGACGACGCGAACATCGTTGATGTGGACCTGGACTCCCTGACCTACGACGAACTGCTCCGCGAGCGCGCGGACGTGCTGGACGCGATCTCGCGGATCTCGACGCAGCTAATGGACAACACGCGGCGACCGTCCGGGCCGGAGGACGACAGCCCGGCCTGGGAAGCGTTCCGGTCGTGGCGGCGGCGGGCGCGATGGGCGCTGGCGTTCCGCCGCAAGGAGCTGCTGGACATCAAGGCGGTCCTGCACGAGCGAAACAAGGCGAACCGCGAGGCGCGGGCGGCCCGCGACGCGATGATCTGTCGGCAGCCGAGCGTGGGCGTGCTGGCCGACCAGGCGTCCCGCCGCGCCCGGCTGGAGGCGGAGCTTCGCGAGACGACGCCCGAGGCGCTGGTGGCCCGCGCCTACCGCGTGATCCGCCATCTGCTGACCGAGGGGGACGACCTTCCGTCCACGCTCGACGCCCACGACCGCGACACGCTGGGGCTGATGTCGGTGTTCATGCGGGCGCGGCACGGACGCGCCCTCATGGCGAAGATCGGCAGCATGGAGATGCAGCAGTGAGCGACGAGACGACGACGGAGCGGCACGAGCCGGTGCAGGACGGCTACCGCGAGCATTGCGGGACGTGCTGGCGTGGGGTTGAGGTGTCCGCACCTCCTGGCGAGGTCCGCTATCGGGTGAGCCGTGCCCCGTGGCCCTGCGAGAACGCGCGGCTCCGCGAGCGGGCGGCTGCGCTGGAGGCTGCGTGCTACGAGGCAGAGGTCGAGGGCGGGCCTCGCTCGTTCAGCGGGTTCTTTTGCCGGTTGTGCGGGTGGGACTGCTCGCCAGATTTCAAGGCCGAACATGAGCCGTCCTGCGTGCTGTACGAGGCCGACGCCGCGCTCGCGCAGGCCGACGACGGGGGCCGGGCGTGAGCGTGCGAGAGCGGGACGCGGCAGCACTGGCCGCCGTTAGCGCCCTGATGACCGTCCTGGCCGGCGACGGGAAGCGCGACA
>CAYTNJ010000198.1:0-1613 GCA_964439155.1 uncultured Candidatus Peribacteria bacterium
AAATATGATAATTATACTTATAAAACTATGGATAGAAATCATGGTTTATTAGATACATTATCACAACCACAAAATTTAGAAATTATAAAATTATTTTAATATAAAAAAATTAAATCAAACATTTAAAATTAATCCTCTATATGAATCAGATGGTTACAAACCTTCTCATGTATTTATGTTAGCACCAAATACTACTAAACTATATGGAACATGGATTCCTCGTAGTTTAAAGTATATGCATCCTAGTATGGATAAACTTATGTCAGCAGGACAACAATTAGTTGTTAGGTACTTACATAGTACATTTGCTGAAAATTTCTTTTTTACTTCTGAAAGACCTTTATTAAAAATGTCGACTGTAGGTTTACCAAGTAGACCTTCAATGGACGTTGCTAAAGAAAAAGCACTGACATTTGTTTCAGATATGTCATTATATCTTGGAATACCTTATAATGGAAAACATTTTGAAGATTTATGGGATTTAGGTTATTTACCTATTAGAATTAAAGCATTACCTGAAGGAATTTTTACAAATCCAAATATTCCTCACATGACTTTTGTAAACACTGTCGATGGATATGCATGGTTAACTTTATTTCTTGAAACATATATTAGCAAATTAGCTTGGCAAATGCCTACAGCAGCTACTATTGCTCATAAATTTAGACAAAATGCTAATGAATGGGTTGCTAAAACTGATAAAGACAATATGTTTTTAACAGATTTCATGTGCCATGATTTTCATTCAAGAGGAGGTAATCCTTTTACTTCTATTGCCGTTGGTTTAGGACATGCTTTTACTAATAAAGGGAGTGATACTTTAAATGTGATTCCTGCTTCAAGATATTATTATGATGAAGTAGAAGACAGTATGCCTATATTCAGTGTTAATGCATCTGAGCATAGTGTAACATGTACTCAACTTTTTTACTATCAAGATAGATTAAAAAATGGTTTAGAAAATGAAACTATTAAACATTATTATTCATTTGATTTACCTTGTGATGGTTCTGTAGATAATCCTGATTATTTAGCTATTGCTGAGTATATGAATTTAAAAGATTGGTTGAAAAGATTTCCAACAGGAATTTTATCTTATGTAGCTGATACTTTTGATTTGTGGAAAGTTTTAACTTATATTTTACCTAGATTAAAAGAAGAGATGCTTGTTAGAGATGGTAAATTAGTAATTAGACCTGATAGTGGAAACCCTGTTGATATTATTTGCGGATATAATGTGTTTAACGTAGAAGAAGAAGAATTTAATATTGAAGATATTTGGGATGATGGGTATGCAGCCATAAACGCCAATGGTTACATTAGTAAAATAGAAAAAGTATCCGAATATGATGTACAAATTTCTAAAAAAATTACTAAATATGAATCCAAAGGTGTAATAGAACTTCTTTGGGATACTTTTGGAGGCAAAGTTAATGAACAAGGTTATAAAGTACTTGATTCTCATATTGGAGCAATTTATGGTGATAGTATTAATCTTGAAAGACAAATTCAAATTTATGAAAGATTAGCTGATAAAGGTTTTGCTGCTACTAATATTGTATTAGGTGTAGGTAGTTTTACTTATGTGATGCTTACTAGAGATAGTGCAGGAT
>CAYTNJ010000199.1:0-1607 GCA_964439155.1 uncultured Candidatus Peribacteria bacterium
TATAGAGCAGTTTTTTGTGTAAGTACAGGGAAAATGGCCAAATCGGGGATTCTCAGGGGATGCTCAAAGAATTGACTAAAATAGCGATTCAGTTGGATTTATGCATATGACAAGGAAAATGGAGGCAAGGAATATGCATTTATCGTGCTATAATAGAACCGAGTTGCCTCACTAATCGGGACGTAGCTCCCCACTACGCCTCTGGGCTTCGCGGGGCAGGCAGTTGGCTCCGCTAATCAGGATCTTTCTGAATCATCGGGACGTAGCTCAGTTGGTAGAGCGCCTGGTTTGGGACCAGGAGGCCGCGAGTTCGAGCCCCGCCGTCCCGACCATTCGACTCGTCGCCTTCGGCGAACTTCGCTCATGGTAAACCACGCAGTACTTGGCATGATGTTAAGTATTTCGCGGTGAGCCGAGGCGAATGACCCTGCTTGCCGGGCGTAGCTCCACAGAGCGTAGACTGGAGCCTGTCGAAGGGCCCTGCGCTTAGGAACAAACTCTAGCGGAACTTCAAATACGCTTATCCATCAAAATAAAATCTCTCTTTCCATAATATTCCTTCAGCAAAGCCTGAAAAGTATAACCGTGTTTCTCATAAAACTTCTTGGCATGCCAATCGTGACCCGTTTCCAGCCTGATCACATGGCAACCTAGTTCTTTGGCTTTTTCTTCAGCCTTTTTTAGCAACATGGTTCCCACGCCTTCGCGCCGCGACTTATGATGCACAAGGAGTGAATCGACTGTCGCCACTCCCGTGTCGATCATCATAAAAATAAAGCCGACGATAGCATCATCTTGCTTCGCAACGATCGTAAATTTGTCTTTGCGAAAATCGGGTGCGTCTTTGCCATAATGCTCTTCGTCGGCGAGAGGCCATTGTGCACTCTCGAAAGCCTGCAGCATTTTTCGCTTCACACCCTTGTGGCACGTGATCTTCACGCTATAGCGTGATTCCTTGTGGGGAGTAAAATCCATTCGCGAAGTATACAGATCAACTCGGAATTTCTACCCAAGGGTGTACGTTCGTACTACTATAAACCCATGCGTTGTCTCGTCTTAACTGCATCGCGCTCCGGCGGAATTGGCAACGGACTTACCTATGAATCCGGCGATTTGGACGTGCAGCCGGGGCAACTGGTGAATATTTCGCTGCGCGGCAAGCCGATGGAAGGCATCGTGATCAGCGTGGGCGATCCAATGACCAAAGAGGACTATGACGTGAAAAAAGTATCGAACATCGTGAGTCCCACTCCCCTGCTCACCAAGCACCACATTCTTTTGCTGCAGTGGATGGCGAAATATTATTGGTGTTCCCTCCGCCAGGCCGCGCGTGTGTTTTTGCCTCCGCCGCCTTGGAGAAATTTGCTGCCAAAGGAGACCGTGCACTATTACGCTTCCGGCGATGCAACGGCTGAGCCGCGCGGCCCCAAGCAGAAGGAGATTGTCGCTGAGGCAAGGGCAAAAGGCTTTCTCACGGAGAGCACGCTGAAGTACGCGTACAAGGTTCCCAAAAAGACGATCCAGACGCTCGTGGAGCAGGGATTTTTCCGGGAAGAACGGACGATGGAGGAACCGAAACATCTCGATCCTTTGCCGCACATCGAAGA
>CAYTNJ010000200.1:0-1594 GCA_964439155.1 uncultured Candidatus Peribacteria bacterium
GGCCTTGGCGGGACGGCTGTTATCCCAAGAGAGGGCATAGCGCAGCGAGACGGTCGTGACGCCGTTTTTCAGCGACGAGAAGCGCAAACGCTCTTCCCCGCCCGCACCCGGGAGGACGCGGCTGGGGGCGATATACGTCGTGTCTTCATAGGACAGGTAGGCGTCGTCGAACGATGCCGACCAACCGTACCCGGTCGAGGGATTGCTCTGGAGAGCGATCGTGAACGCTTCATTCTTGGAGACTGTCAGGAGGGTCACGAGGTGTTCGAGTTGCAAACGCCGCCAGAGGCGCCGGATTTCCATTTGTTCGCGAGAAGACGTGAGCGTTCCCTGTCGATCCCCCTGCATGAGCCGCTGTGCATAATTGCGTTCGATGTCTTGGAAGCGGAGGCATTCGGGTTGATCGTCGCGGAAGCAGAGCCCCGCCCTGATTTCTCCGAGCTCCCCGATCGGCGCGGCGGCCGATGCGAAGGAAGGCAGGAGAAGCGCCACGATGGCGCCGATGATCGCCAGGAGAACGAGGAAGACTTTTTGGGTGATGCCGTTGGAGGATGCATGGGTGTTCATGATGGTGGGGGGGGGAAAGTGCGGTGAGGACGGCGGTCCTCCGAGGGAGTCCCGCCGTCCGTTGTGTGGAACCATCTACCGATGCTTCAGGATGGAAAACTTCATGAGTGTGGCGCGCATGCGCTAGACGTCGATAACGATAGTCAGCACAAAGTTTTCCGCAAGTGTATGCAGAATACATGCTTTCTTCAATAAAACAGGACTAGGCACTTTTTTGGACCGCATCGAGAGGAATTTTTTGCTCGCGCAACCCCGCGGCCAGAAAGTCGGCGGGCAACAAGTCCGTCATCGTGAGCGCTTGTGTTTCGGAGCTGAGCAGGCGGTTATTATATTTCCACTCGAGCTCTTTGAGATAGAGTCCGACGTTGCATTTCCAAATGCCATGATGCTTTTTGAGTCGCTCGCTCATCCACGCCCATATGCGCTCCGCTCCGTCCTGCGCTCGTTCGTTATCCATAAAACGATGGAATTTGCCCCTGCAGAGGAATCCCGCGTAGCCGGTGAAGATCCGTTTCGCGGTGGTGACGGACGTTGCCTCCAAGGGATCGATGGCGACGCGGCCGTCTGCCGCAATCTTCATGCCGAACACCGGGCTATCGCCGACGCTGCGACCCTTGCACTTGAAGCGGCTGCGGCAGCGGCGGCAGAAGTCGCTGCCATGGATGCCATAATCGCACGCTTCGACGATCGTGAGCAGGCGCATCTCGTCGGGCGTGAGCGTTTGAGAGGCAAGGAACAGCCGCAGATGATCGTAGACCGCCGAGACGAGCCGGTAGCGATAGCCCGTCATATCCGACGCCTGCTTCGCGGTGATATCCAAACAAAAGCACAGCAGAAGATCGGCATGCTGCCTGAGACGCACCGCATCGCTCTTTTTTTCGGGATGGAATTTCGTGCCGCATGCGGAGCATTTCCTGCGTCCGTCTTTGAGCGTGTAGAGTTTCGTGCGCACCCGGCACGTCGGGCAAAGCAGATGACGGGAGTGATCCTGCGCATGGGAATGCACCTTCCTGCTGAGTGCGGCCAG
>CAYTNJ010000201.1:0-1578 GCA_964439155.1 uncultured Candidatus Peribacteria bacterium
TTGGTCTTCGCCGGAGGGATTGTCCTTTTCGAGGACGAGCGTTCCCGTGGCGGTATTGGCGGTAAAAGCGAGTGTCACTTCGAAGGGCACGAAATCGGTGGTCATCCAGTCGCCCTGGGCCTGCGCCGGGGCAACCGCGATCTGCTGGCCGTTGGCATCGAACACGCGCACGGGGAAGCTGGCTTCGAAGTACCACGTTCCGCGGGCCTCGCCGCGCACGACGAGCGGGCTTTTTACCATGGAGCCTGCCTGCGGCTCGTTCACGTGCATATCGGCGTGCACCTGGCTGCCGGGCACGATGGGAATCATCGCGATGGACGAGCTTGAGGAAGACGAAGACGAAGTATTGGTTCCGCTCGAAGGCGTGCACGCGAGAAGAGCGAGCGGAAGCGTCAAAAGGAAAGTTTTGGCGAGGGGGAGGGTGCGCATGGCTCCATTGTTCCCTGCTTCTTACAAATCCGCAAACGAACAGAGGAGGATCTTCTTTTCCCCGAGCATGTCGGGAATGGAGGGATCGAGCAGCATGTTGAGCTCGGTTTGGCGCTGGGGATCGAGATCGAACGGCGTGCCGTACGCCGCCATGCTGCCGGGGTGCACTTGCAACTCGGTCGTTCCTTCGGGCAGGCGCGCGAGGATGTGGCGGAGATTTTTGATCGATGCGTTGCCGTGCAGGGTGAGTCCGCGAAAGTGTTCGGTGGAGCCGATGCCGTGCGCCGCGTAACTGCGCCTGGCGATTTTCGCCTCCTCATTGACGCGCTTGGCGCTCTCCAATTCCTGCGCGGTGATTTCGTAGCCGAAGGGCGGCAAGGGTTCTTCGCAGGGGATGCGCGTAAAGCGAATGCCATAGCGCTCCATCACGGGCAAAAGCGCCTCGATGACTTTGGGATGAATGTGGATGCGATGATGGCCGTCCAAGTGCGTGGGCGAACCGTAGGAATCAAACATCCATTCCACCTGCGCCCGGATTTCGCGCTCCAGATCTTGGTGCTTCACCTCATCGTTGGCCAAAGCCTCGCGCAGTTTGTCCGGCTTGAAGAACATGCCGTTGTTTTCCACCAAAGAAGACACGTCTTCCGGCTTGGAGAGCGGATACTCCTCGGTGAGGTTCAAGTGCAACCCGGCCGGCAACCCCTTCTCTCGCGCATGCTTGGCCGCCGTATCGGAATCGGTGCCGTTGGGCACAATGCTCGCGCTCGACACCACTCCTTCCTCAAAGCAGCGGATGATGCCGTGAGAGCGCTGGGCGTTCACGCCCAAGTCGTCGGCGTTGATGATGAGGCGGCGGTCCATGAATAAAGTATACAACCAATCGCGGTACTGCGGACGCTCCCTCTCCCCGTCGCGGGAGAGGGCTGGGGTGAGGGCCTGGGCGTTCAGGCGTTCCTCGTCGCCTGCCGGTGGGAGCTTTCGAGAATTCAGGGGTCTCGGGCTACCGCCGGTGTCACTTTCTTGTCACCACACAAGAAAGTAACCAAAGAAAGTCTCCACCGCGGAACATCCAACTCCGCTTGGCCCGAAGGGCCCCCTTCGGGGCCGCAACACCCCCACCGCCGCCGTGGACGACTCCTTTCCACGCTG
>CAYTNJ010000202.1:0-1557 GCA_964439155.1 uncultured Candidatus Peribacteria bacterium
TGGCAGTCTCCTTGGCGAGTTCCTTAACCTCGTTAGCCACAACGGCAAACCCTTTTCCGGCTTCGCCCGCGCGCGCCGCCTCAATGGTGGCGTTTAGGGCCAGCAGATTGGTCTGTTCGGCGATGTTGGTAATTACGGTTACCACGTTACTGATTTCGGTAGTGCTCAGGCCAAGTTTTTGCATCGATGAATTAGTCTCATCCGCTAACTTGACGGCGGCTACCGCGACTTGTGCGGCGGTAGAGGTGTTCTTGCTAATCTCACGTATGCTAGCTCCCATTTCTTCCACGCTAGTGGCGATAGTTGAGACATTGGCGCTCACCTCGGTAGCTGCAGCTGATACAACGTTGGACTGATTAGAAGCCTCATCGGCGCTGCTAGTCAGTATTTGGTTGCTAGAAGTCAACTGAGAAGATGAGGCTGCCAACATATCTGAGCTTTGCGAAATTTGCCGCATCGCTATGCCAAGTTGATCGAGGGCCTGGTTTAGTGCCTGCGCCATCTGCCCAATCTCATGTCGGCAAGTAACCGGCAAGCGTGCCCTTAAATCCCCGGCCGCTAATAGCTTTAGGACTTCAGCGGTGCGCTTGAGTGGGCCTGCCAGCATCCCGGAGATCCAAAGGGCTGCAACTACAATTAGGAGAGTAAAGCCTAATGCCATGAAGAAGAGATGGTTTCGCAGTTCGTTTACGGGCTTGAGTGCATCCTCCAGCGATTGCCTGTAAAGGGCTGACCATCCGTAGCCCTTGAATCCCAGTACCTCTGTGGTGGGGGCATAGGCGTTGATCTGCTCAATCTTTTTGCGTTTGTGCGTTTCAATCGTGTGGCCGTCCTGACCGGCGATGGCATTCTTTGCAGCCTGTAGCCCTAATTCAGCAAGGTTCGTCTTCAGAATAGCGTCTTGATCATAGTCGTAGAGCAGAGCGCCATCTTTACGCAGAATCTGAATTTCAACGCCGTGCTGACCAATTGCCTCTGCGCGCTTGATGGAGTCGTTAACAATATCTCCGGCGACGCGATCCCAAGAGGCCCAGTTAGCCCACACTCGCTCGACAGTGCCATTTGAGCTGAGAATCGGTGCGGCGAATAGTAATGACCAGCCCTGGTTGCCGTACAATTTAGCGATGTCAGGATTACTCTCTAAGTCCGAGAAATAAGTCTCCCCGGGTCTAACTTTGCCGCTGATAATGCTCTCAAACCACTCGCTGCCCTTTACGCTGGTCCCAACTAGTGACTCGGTTGCCAGCGGTCTTCCGTCGTAGGTGGTAGTGTTGCCAGCGATTACCTGGCCACTCTTATCGACAACCAGCATTAGATCGTACACGCCATACAGCTTGGTATAGCTGTTAGCCAGTGCCGTTACCATTTTCGGTTCCGCGCTGGCCTCTGGGTTTAGCGCAAAGGCTTGAACATCGCCGTAACGCTCAAAGAGATTACGGTTAAGGGTATTGATTGTACTGGACGCTTGAGCCTCCAACATGTGACCTTCAGCCTCAATGACAGTCTCTTTGGCATCGTCGAGCGCCCACCAGATGGCGCAGACTAAGGGAACCAGTG
>CAYTNJ010000203.1:0-1548 GCA_964439155.1 uncultured Candidatus Peribacteria bacterium
TGGAAAGCCACATCAAAAAATCCAAAAACGGGGGAGCGTCACTAAAGACCTGTTGCCCCGCTACAGCCGCAATATCTTTTTCTTTTTGAAATTCGCCGTAAAGTGTGGTGAGCCAGTTGGTGGGTAATATGGCATCTGCATCAGTTGTTGCAATATATGGCGCTTTGGCCGCAATAAAACCAGTCTGTCGAGCGAATGTTACTCCTTTTTGTGTTTCTTGTATGACGCGAGATCCATACTTTTGGGCAACTACGGCAGTACTGTCTGTTGAGTTGTTGTCTACAACAATAATTTCATAGGGGTGGGCAAAATCCTGCGCTTTCAGGCTCTCAAGTGTCGCAGGAAGCCTCTTTGCCTCGTTATAGGCAGGGATAACTATTGAAAACACCAGACGCGATTTAGTGGCCTTCACACCATCATTGTACCTTTGTTTTTCGTTTTAAGGAAGCGTATGAGATAGCCCCCGCGGGAATGGGGATCCAGAAGGTGATAAGGCGAAACACAAGTATTGCCGCCAAAGAAACCGCAGGATCAATCTGGGCCTGGGCAAAAATGAGAATCAAGGTTGCTTCCGTAGCGCCAATCCCGGCAGGGGCAAGGGTAATGATGCCCAACAATAGTGATGCGGTGTAGGCAAAGGTCAAAAGGGGGAGCGATACCCACTCTCCAAAGGCCGCAAAAGAAAAGGCGAGGGTTGCAATATTTGACAAAAAGTAGATGAAAGCCCCCATAATTCCAAAAAAAACTTGCCTCCATTCCCGTCGTGCGTCTTGTTCATACTCCTTGAATGCATCAACATAATTTTCAATGTCCTTGGTAAGTTTTTTCTTGCGAGCAACTCTCCAAAACAGTGTTTTTACTCTGTGGCGAAACGTAAAAAGACCGCTCATGGTAGCTAACAACACTACAAGCATAAAAAGTGATTGTGTTGAAGGATCAATGGGTATTGATACATTTGGTAAAAACGCAAGAGAAATTAAAAGCATTACAATAAGCAGTACGTTGGTAATAATGCCCCATGCTAAAGACAAAAAGACAATGGCTCCCGCAGGGACTCCCAGGCGTTGATAGAAGTAGTAACTCGTGGCAAAAGCCCCGGCTTGCCCCACAGGCAGAAGGTGTGCTGCAAACACATTCATTGCGGCAATCCTAAAGGTGTCTTTAAAGGAAAGCTTTATTTCAATTGCGCGCAAAAGATGCTGAGACAAGAGTCCATCACCGATGTATTGTCCTGCTTGAAAAAGGATTGCCAAAATAATCCACGAGTAATTCATTTCATCAAGTAAGTTTCTTGCTTTTTGAAGAGCGGGGAGTTCATGGATAATTGCTGAGATGGCAAAGTAAAGAAGGATCAAAAACAATAAGTAGCGAATTTTTTTCAGGCTGCCCATTGGCAATCAGTATAGCATTCATCTTTGGTTCAACTCCACATCAAAGCAGTCTACTAGTTATTGGCTCCAAACCGGATTGCTGAACCTTCATTAAACAAGAGTCGCACTTGCGACGCGGAAAGTGCGTATTGATAGACTTCAAATTGATCTATCTGGC
>CAYTNJ010000204.1:0-761 GCA_964439155.1 uncultured Candidatus Peribacteria bacterium
AAAATTGTCTACAGTACAACTCATACCCATCCAGACAGCCATTTAAAAAATAATCTTTTATCTCTTTTGCTTGATCGGGCTCTACACATCGCAGCAATGCTTCGGTATTTGGAGCCGAATTTATGCAGCTTATAATTTTGGAAGATCTATAATTGTTGGAGACATATTTTTCTTAGCTTCATTAATCAGATTAGCAAAGAAAGGATTTGTCATCGATGACAAACGATGACTTTTTAGAAAAGTTCCTAGTACACTTTATAACCTTTTGAGGTAGAAACAAGGACTTGAAGGATAATTAAAAAAATTAAAGAAATAAAAAGATTAGACTTTATAAAAATTCGATAAAGCAAAGAATTAAAACTAATCTTTCTTTTTTGCTTTTTTCGGCTTCTCAGCTTTTACTGTCTTCTTCGTTTTCTTTTCTTTTTCTTCTTTAGGGGAAGACTTTTTGCTAGCCTTGGGAGCTGCTATTTTCTTTTTTCCTTTGGGAGATTCTTCTACTACTTTTAAGGCAAAACCCAAATACTCAACAATCGCCATCGGAGCTGCATCCCCTTGTCTGAAACCTAATTTATAGAGTCGAGTATAACCACCGGCTCTTTCTTTGAATCGGGTAGCCAGCTCGGTAAATAGTTTAGAGACAGCATCTTTCGTTCTGATGACTCTTAGAGCACGTCTACGAGCATGAAGCGTTCCCTCTTTACCAAGAGTGATCATTCGATCGGCAATTCGTTTTAATTCTCTTGCTTTGGGTAAAGTGG
>CAYTNJ010000204.1:771-1546 GCA_964439155.1 uncultured Candidatus Peribacteria bacterium
ATGTTCAATCAAAGAGGTAACCAAATTTCTCATCATGGCAAGTCGATGAGAGGTGTGACGGGAAAGTCTTACTTTGGCAGAACGATGTCTCATAAAAAATCCTCACACTTTTCTCTATAAAAAGAGAAAAGGTTTTTAGATAGAATCTTGGTTTTACAGTATTTCTTTCACAATATCATGTTCAACGGTTGGAGCTCCCCATCCTTCAATTTTCATTCCTAAAGAGAGGCCCATTTCGGAAAGAATTTCTTTGATTTCATTCAATGATTTGCGACCAAAGTTTTTTGTCTTTAACATTTCAGATTCCGACTTTTGAACAAGCTCACCAATGTACTTGATATTTGCATTTTGAAGACAGTTAGCGGAACGAACCGAAAGCTCAAGCTCATCCACCTTTTTATTTAAATTATCATTAAACTTTTCTTCTTCGAGCTGGACTTCTTCATTCTCTGGTTCTTCCTCTTCTTCAAAATTGATAAAAAGAGCAAGTTGATCTTTTAAAATTTTTGCTCCATATGCGAGAACATCTTCTGGAAATACAGAACCATCCGTCCAGACTTCCATCGTAAGCCGGTCATAGTCAGTGGCTTGACCAACTCGTGCATTTGCTACGGTATAATTCACTTTAGTAATTGGAGTGAAAATAGCATCAATCGGAATTGTTCCGACAGGATCATTTTCATTTTTATTTTTATCAGCAGGGACATATCCTTTACCCATTCGAACATTCAGCTCTATTCTCAAATTCGCATCAGGAGATAAAGTAGCAATATGG
>CAYTNJ010000205.1:0-1541 GCA_964439155.1 uncultured Candidatus Peribacteria bacterium
TATAGCACTAACTAGACGGTTTAAGAAATACATTAATACCCTAAACTCAAGCTTTTAATCCTGTCAACTTTACTAAATAATAAGCACAAGTATTATTTTTGGGTATTTTAATAGCGCTCTATGATGCTGCGCCGTTGTACTACTGTACTTTCGGTGCGCTTCAGAGCGCTATAGAGGGTGCCGTCGTCCGGGAGTTACTAGCTGGGGGGCAACCAACCTGGGATTTCACCCCCGGACGACGACGATTTAATGTAAGATTTGCTGCAGTAAATGGCTGCGGGGTGCCGGTTAGGGCGGCCGCGCCAGAAATGCGCTAATCTTACGGGCTGACCTATCAGAGTCAGCCAAGAACACGAACATTCTCGTCGGACGAGTAAAGCTAAGGCTCTCACCAGGTTCGTGGCCTGGTGCCGGGAGGGCTTTCTGTCGAGGCGCATGACGCCTGCTAGACAGGGAGAGTTAGCTCCATTCTTCACCTACCGACCCCGGTAGACTAAGAAAATGATCGTGCAGAGTGCGGCTCAGTCGTTGCGGGAGGGCGACGAGCGACACTCTAGAAGTTAAGGTGCGGTGGTGCGGGCCACAGTAGCCTGTTTTATGGGCAACTGTGACCCGCACCTGGTCGACGAATGTTGGAGTTTCCAGACCAGCTGTCGAGGGACACGTCGATGTCCCAACTGGTTTTGCCGAGCGACCGCAATTGTCAATTGTAGCCGCTGACCTCTGGTACTGAGACTAGACTATATCACTTGACATGAACTGTGTCAATGTAATTAATAATAAAAAAGCACATAGATTTATATATGTTCTATGTGCGTGGGACTACTGCGAAATTTTAGCAACTCGGGAGATCAGTCATGTCTAGAAACTACTTTTTGGATTTTTTGCCCACTGATTTTTTGGTAGCAACCTTCTTTTTTGATGCTTTCGCTCCCCTTCTGAACCCTTTTTTAGCAGGGGCCTCGTCTAGAAGCTTTTTGGCTTGGTCATGAGTTATGTCTTCGGGTTTGGTGTCTTTTGGAATTTTAGCATTCTTCGTGCCATCTGTTATATACGGTCCGTAGCGTCCTTTTAGGACCTTTACTCCATCACCAAAGTCGGCGATGTTTTTCTCTTTCTCGGCTTGTAGTTTGGCGGCGTATAGTTCTTTCGCCTCGTCTAGGGTGATTGTGTGAGGGTCTAGTGGTTTGATGCTCACAAACAATTTATCGATTTGAATATATGGGCCAAAACGTCCGATATTAGCTTTGATATCATTGCCGTCATCTGTTTGCCCAACCACTCTCGGAAGTTCAAAGGCTTTTAGAGCCTGCTCGAGTGAAACGGTTTCTATCTTTGTCCCGGCTGGCAAAGGCGCAAATTGAGGCTTATTCTCTTTATCTTCGCTATCCCCCAGTTGGAGCATCGGTCCAAAACGACCAAAACGGGCTAAAATTGGCTTTTTTGACTTTGGGTCTATACCAACTTCTCTTGATTGCGCAACTTTAGTTCGGTCGATATCACCAGATTTCTCGATAAGCTCATGAAAAGGCTTGTAGAAG
>CAYTNJ010000206.1:0-1533 GCA_964439155.1 uncultured Candidatus Peribacteria bacterium
GCATCTTTGTACACCCTTTTCGAAGAACACGTTGAGTAAGAAAGTAGATTTAGCTTAATCATGATACTAAGTTTTTGGATTTGATAATTTCTTCAAATGCCATATTTATTGGAAGTCCGGTTTTAATTACTCTTTGAGCATTTATAAAAGGCTTGAAGACTTCCCCCTTTTAGGACAGTGTTAGATTCTTCTTTGTAAAGATATATGTTTCAGTTGGGCGGGGCATGCCCCGCCCAACTGAGCGGCCATTTGATGGGGTGTTTTTCCATTTAGCGATTTGTGCGGATGTAGTTCATTGTATTCACACACCCATTTATCAGCCACTGTTCTCACCTGTTCCAATGAATCAAACAAGTAAGCATTCAGTACATCTTCTCTGAACAAACGGTTCAGTCTTTCAATATAGGCATTCTGCATAGGCTTTCCGGGTTGGATGTATTTGATGATAATATTGTTTAGGCTACACCATTGAACAAAGGCTTTACTTAGAAATTCTGGTCCGTTATCCACTCTGATCTGCCCAGGCAATCCCCGCTCTTCAGCTATCTGTTCCAGCAGCATTACCACCTTCTCTGCACAAATAGAATAATCTGCATGAGCAATCAGCGATTCTCTGCTGCCATCATCCATTGCTTTAAAAACTCTTATTCTTCTTCCATTGGTTAATGCATCACTCATAAAATCCAAACTCCATGTATGATTTAAGTGCTCTGGTTCTACCATAGGTTCCTTTATCCTGGCCGGTAATCTTTTCTTGCATTTACGTCTCAGCTTCATCTGTAAACTTCGGTAAACCCTTAATACTCTCTTACGGTTCCATACCAATCCTTCGTTGCGGATCTTGCCAAAATATTCATCAAATCCACGGGTAGGATATAGTTCGGCATACTGCTGCAGTTTGGCCACTACTTCGGTATCATCCTTCTTGCTTTGATAATACCAAAGTGAGCGGTGCAGGCTGATAACCCGGCAAGCCCTGCCAATACTGGCTGATTGTTCCGATTGTGCCCATTCAGCCAGTTCCCGTTTTTGACAGAGCCCTACAACTTTTTTTCTATAATCTCTTTGGCTAATTTGTAATCCAGGCTCAGTTCCGCATACATGTGCTTTAATCTGCGGTTCTCGTCCTGTAATGCTTTTAATTCCTTAAGTTGGGATGATTCCATGCCGCTATACTTCTTTCGCCAATTGTACAATGTGGCCTTATGAATCCCATACTCACGGCATACGTCATTGACGTCTCTGCCGCCTTCATACTGCTTTAAGGCAGCTATGATCTGTGTTTCGCTAAAGTGTTTTCTTTTCATATCTGACAGTTTAAAATTATAACTTCATGTCTAATTCTAAACCGCCCTAATAGCAGGGAAGGCTTCAAGTGTGGTGTGCTATTTACTTTGAACACCAACAATGGCAAAAATTAAGGTCTATTACGATTTTACCCAATTGTATTACTGGCAGGTATCTTGTTTAACCTTTTCCGACCGAATATGCTTACCATCAATCCGAGCAATATAAACGTAAACATCTGCCCAA
>CAYTNJ010000207.1:0-1532 GCA_964439155.1 uncultured Candidatus Peribacteria bacterium
GGTTTGGAGATGCTTACACCCCTGGAAGTGATGCGAAGGTATTGATTCTTAAACATTAACGGAGAACCTTAAGAATAAATTAAGAAAAATGACGAGAATGTGCTCAAAAAGCTTTGTGGACCTGTTATACAATAGACGCACTATGGAAACCACCCGCCGCACCGTCCTCGTATCCGCCCTCGCTTCATTCGTCGTCTCCCTCGGAGTCGTCGGGGCATCCCGCCTTCCCGAAAAAGCTTCTTCCGCAAATAACGCATCGAGTACGCCGGCCGTGCGCGATATCGCCGCGGAGGAATCGTCCGTGATCGGGGCCATTCAATCAGCAGAGCCCGCGGTGACGAGCGTCATCATCTCGAAGAATGTGCCCGTGATGAAAGTGGAGCAGCGGCAAACGCCCTTCGGGTTTTCGATTCCGCAGTACAGCCAAAACGGCACGGAGTTGCAAAAAGTCGGCGGCGGCACGGCGTTTTTTCTTTCATCCGATGGTTTGCTGCTGACCAATAAACACGTGGTCACCGATGACAAGGCCCAGTACACCGTACTGCTCAATGACGGACGCACGCTCGAAGCCAAGGTGGTGGCGCGCGATCCCGTGAACGATATCGCGCTGCTCAAGGTGGACGGCAAGGATTTCCCGTTTTTAAACCTTTCCGCAAGCGATGATATCGTGCTCGGCCAAACCGCCATCGCCATCGGCAATGCGCTCGGGGAATTTCGCAACACCGTGAGCGTGGGCGTCATCTCCGGCTTGCAGCGCTCCATCACCGCGGGCGGCATTCGCGGCGGACTTACCGAAAGACTTTCGAGCATCATCCAAACCGACGCCGCCATCAACGAAGGAAACTCCGGCGGGCCGCTGCTCAACCTCAAAGGACAAGTGATCGGCATGAACACGGCCGTGGCGGCGGGCGCGCAGAACATCGGCTTCGCGCTGCCGGTGGCGGATCTGCGCCGCGCGTTGGAAAGCTACAAGCAATACGGCCGCATCGTGCGTCCCTATATCGGCATCCGCTACACGGTGATCACGCCGGAGCTTCAGCGTGGCCTCGCGTACGATTACGGCGCGCTGATCGAGGGAGGAGAAGAAGCGCAGCAACCGGCAATCATCCCCGATTCCCCCGCGGAGAAAGCGGGCCTGAAATCCGGCGATCTGATTTTGGAAGCGGATGGGGAGAAGTTGACCGTCGATCGTCCGCTGTCGGATATCATTTCGAGAAAGCTCCCGGGAGAGAAGTTCCAGTTGAAGATTGTACGGGATGGGAAGGAGAGGACCGTGGATGTCGTTCTTGAAGAGTGGAAGGAATAATATCGAGGAATAAAGCTTCTGATGATCTTAGCACGTTCTTCTCCCTCTCCCCTTGCGGGAGAGGGAAATCCTGTCCTGCACGCAAAACCAAGACCTGATATCTTTCATGGTCACAGTCCTTTGCTATTCCAACCAATGTTCAACCCCGTCACCCTCACCGTCTTCCCACTGTCATCCACGATGCTGCAGCTATCCCCTTCTCCGTTGAAGCGGTAGATGATCGCCG
>CAYTNJ010000208.1:0-1523 GCA_964439155.1 uncultured Candidatus Peribacteria bacterium
TGTAGTCGCAGTACGAACGGGCTACTTCGGGGGCGCTTCCACCACCAGAGCCGTCACCCCATGCGCGGGTTTCGTAGATGTGCGTGAAGATAGCCTTGCAATCCTCCATCGTTTCAAAGTTAGGCAATCCCTTTGAAATGAACTACCTGCGTGGGTGTGTTTCTCGATCCGAAGTATCCGCAATGCTCCCCGAAAGGCTTGGTCGGGATACCTAGGACGTGCGCTATCAACCCCGCCGCACTCTGGTCCTGACGGTGGAAAAGGAAGCGGGGGTCTTGGCTCTGTCCGTCATGGACCCGTGACCCGCTGAACATCCCATCTTTCGCCGCTTGGATGAACATGCGGATGAAATGTGCCCCTTTGGGATGGTCAAAGTTCACCCCGAAACAACCCGTTGCCGCGTCGGGTATGGTCTCCGCCGTGTCACGCGTCACTTGGAAGTAGTCCAGGATGCGGTCATTGCAGGTCTGAGCGCAGTTGTATCCCGAAGATGGCAGGTAGACCCCTTCGCGCTCGATGTCATTGAAAAGGTGGTTGATGCTTCCGGTCAAGATGCACGATGCGTCAAGCCATAGGATCGACGTGTAGCCCCTGGCGATGGCATCTTGGAAGGCCGCTGCCTTGCAGTTGTACGGCGTGTCCTTGGCGTGCTCCCACGGGGGCCATTCCTGCCATTGGAGGAAGGTCTGCTGGTAGTGGGGGAACAGGGAATTGCCTAGGCGTAGCTGCCCCCGTTCGTACCCTTTGCCCAATGCCACGTTGATCACCGCCCTCATTTGGCTTCGGTTACGTCCGTCCTGAAGTGGTATTCGTGCAGCACCTTGGGGATGTGGTATTCCGCCATCGCTATCTTGTTCAGCGGTTCGCAGAACGACCAGTCCTCCCCATACTGGATCCACGGGAATCGGGAACGGAGGGCCAACGTCCGACGCCATGCGCAGACGTGCCACGCCCCGCGCTGGGTGGTGCCTTCGGGGTCTAGTTCGTCGTTATTCTCACCATGGTCGAACCGCACTTTGAACAGCTTGCCGTCGAAGTACGCATCCTGCTCGAAGGTTATCACGTCCGGCCCCTTTTCGATGGCATTCAGGATCTCTTTCACATAGCCCGGTCGTATGGCATCGTCGTCATCCACGAAGGCTATATACTCCCCGTTGGCAAGCCTCAATAGGTTATCCCTTTTCTCCCCGATGGTCCGGCGCTTGTTGTCCATGAACACGATATGCTCAACATCATGGTCGCCTATCTGCTCTTCGATGGCCGCGCATAGCTTACCAAGGCGGTCAAGGCGTGACGGGATGGATGGGGTCAGGATAGACAGTTTCATTTTGACTTTTGCCTTTCAATGTTAATCCCTGCCATCCAGAACAAGAAACGGACATATACCTTGAAGCCCCCTCCGTAGAAAGCGCTTTCAGTGCTTGTGTGAGTGAACAGGGCATTCGAGCGAGATTCAGATTTTTGCACTGCGAATTCTGTAGCTTCAACTTCTTGGGTGTCAGAATTGACAACTTTTTCTGAAT